>CAYGRI010000001.1:0-63700 GCA_964352155.1 uncultured Maritimibacter sp.
CGGCTGGCCCTTGTCGGACCGGGGCGATGGGGGCGGATCCTGGTGGACTCGGTTCAGGGCGTGTCGGACCAGGTCCGCTTTACCCATGCGGTCGCCCGCTCTCCGGCGAAAGTGGCGGATTGGGGCGCGGCGCAGGGCATTGCACTGTCCGACAGCCTTGCCTGCGTCCTCGAGAACCCTGCGGTTGACGGGATCGTTCTGGCGACCCCGCATTCCCAGCATGAAGCGCAGATTGTCCAGGTGGCGCGGGCGGGCAAGGACCTGTTCTGCGAAAAGCCGATCGCCCTGACGCGGGCGAGCGCCGACAGGGCCCTGGCCGCCGTCAAAGCCGCCGGGATCGTCTTTGCGCCCGGCCACAACCGCCGCTTCCTTCCGGCCCTGGCGCAGATGAAGGCCTTGATCGAGGGCGGCGACCTGGGAAGGCTTCTGCAAGTCGAAGGCAACATGAGCAGCCATGTGGGTTTTGGCGAGGTTTACACCCCGCAGATGTGGCGAGTGGCCTCGGGCGAAAGCCCGGCCGGGGGGCTTGCGGCAGCGGGGATCCATGTCATCGACGCGATGATCCACCTGATTGGGCCAATCGCCTCTGTCGTCGCGCAAAGCGACCGGCTGGTCCATGAGATCGACCATGACGACACCACAAGCCTGCTTTTGCGCTTTGAAAACAGGGCCTCGGGCTATCTTGGCACGATGACCGCCACGGCGCGGATCTTTCGGCTGCAGGTCTTCGGCGACAAGGGCTGGCTTGAACTGAGGGGGGAAACCGATCTGACATGGTCGCCCGTCGAGGGAGCGCGCAAGACATGGCGCTTTCCGAAGGTATCCATGGAGCGGCGGCAACTCGAAGCGTTTGCCGATGCGATCACCGCCCGGTCCGTCTATCCCGTGCCGCTGGGCGACGTTGTCAACGGGATTGCCGTGTTCGAAGCGGTGTCCGAATCACTGGCATCGGGCGGGCGCGTCAGCCTTTGACGTCAGGCGTTGGCGCGACATGCCCTGGTTTCACGGGGCGTGTGGGCAACCCTCGCCCCGGGCCATGTCCGGAGCGGCATCGAAGGATGAGGCGTGGCCAAGACGTGCCAGGGCATCGCCGTGCCCTCCGCCGGAACGCGGCGGGCACGGCGATGCCCAAAGGCCTGACCATGCGCGCCGGGCCGGAGATCCCGCCGCAAGGTCAGGCGCACAAAGATCCGCGCAAGCGGGCGGGAGCGATCGGCAATAGAGACCCGATGCGAGTCGTAGCGGGGCGCTTACCCGGACGCGAACAGATCCCGCATCGCCTGATAGGTAGCCGGGTTCCAGGCCCCGTCCAGCGGCCCATCGTAAAGACCGCGCGCAGCGAGCCGGGTTTGCAGGGCCATAAGGCTCGCTTGCGGCCAGGCCGCGGGATCCCGGCGAAACGCCTCGGGGCGGCCCATCACCAGCGATGTCTCGAACGCCTCGGCGGCTTTGTCCGGGTCCGCAGGCAGCGCGATTCCCTGCTCATGGAACAGCCCCAGCTCGTACCACGCCCGGACGTTGTTCTGGGCGATGGATTGGCGGAACAGCGCGTCGGCCTTGGCCGCGTCCTGGGGCACCCCGTCGCCCGAGGCGTACAACTGGGCCAACCGCCACATCGCCTCGCCATCCTCGGCGGCAACGCCTTCCTCGAATAGCGCGACGGCGCGGGCAAGATCCTTCGGCACGCCGATCCCCGCCTCATACAGGGCGCCAAGGCCGGCGTAGTCCAGGATCTCGCCGCTGTGATAAAGATCGCTCAAGAGGCGGAAGGCCGCGTCCGGGTCACCATGCCCGCCGTCGCCGTCGCGATAGATCGCTGCGATGTTCATCGGCGCATAGTCATTCCCAAGCGCGGCGGCATCTTTGTAAAGTTGCAGCGCCTTGTCGACATCCTCGGGCACCCCGCGTCCCAGTTCGTAATGCACGGCCAGCAGGTTCAGCGCGGCCGCCTTGTCCAGGTCGTGGCTGTTCCCCTCGATGATCGCCTTGGCCAGCCGGATCGCTTCGGCATCGTCGCGTGGGGTGGCGAGGCCATGGTGGTGCTGATAGGCCAGCCCGTACATCGCGCTGAACACCCCCATCTCCGCGCCGATTTTGCGCCAGACCAGCGCTTCGGCATCGTTTTGCGGCACGCCGAGGCCGTCCAGATACAGGCCTGCGATATGTTCGGTGGCACGGCCAAAGCCGCGGTCATAGGCTTGCTGGAGGTAGTCCATCGCGGCTTTGTAATCCTGTTCGAAACCCTTGCCGTCCCGATAGGCCAGGCCAATCTCGAACAGCGCCTCCCCGGCGCGGTTGTCGTTGCTCTCTGCCACGATCTGCCACAGGCGCAGGGCTTCAGCCGGGTCGTTTGGAACGCCATCCCGTTCGAAATAGAGCAGATAGGCAAGGCTATGCGTCGCCCAGATGACACCGGCCTCGGACGCGCGCCGATACCAATGGGCCGCGTTCCGCGCGCTGGCTTCGATGCCGTAGCCATTCTCATAGGACCAGCCCAGATTGGCCATGCCATAGGGTTCGTCTTTTTCTGCCGCAAGCTTGTAGTATTCCGTGGCGGTTTCCGGATTTTCTTCGACCAGATCACCGTAATAGTAGATGTCCCCAAGGGCCACCAATGCGTTGTCGTCGCCCGCGGCCGCGCCGGCAGAGTACCATTGGATGGCGGCCGCGCCATCCGTCTCTACCCCGCGCCCATCGCGATAGGCCTGGCCGAGATAGGACATCGCGATCGCGTTCCCAAGGTCGGCGGAGGACCGGAAATATCCGACGGCGGCTACGTCATCTTTTGGCGTGCCGTAGCCGTTCCAATGCGCCTCGCCCAAGGCCAGGATGCCCCGCGCGGTTCCGGTTGCGGCGGCCATCTGCGCCAGTTCGTAGTATTTCTCGTCTGACTGGGGGGCGCCTTCGCCCTGCTGATAGTTCCAGGCCAGGTTCACCATCGCCACCGGATCGCCCAGGGCGATGGCGGCCTCGTAGGCGGCGTTGGCCTCTGCCTGCCGCTCGGCGGCATCGTGAGCGCGGCCAAGCTGCAAAAGAACGCGCGGGTTATCGGGGGCTGCCGCGTTCGCTGCCTCGCAGGCCGCGATGGCGGCAGGGACATCGATGGCATCAATCCAGAAACCGGGGGCCTCGGGGGTGGGGGGATAAAGTGGATGCTCTGGATGGGCGGCCAGTGCGTTGCAGGCCTGAATCAAAACCTGCGGATCGGCCGGGCTTTGTGCCAGAGCGGCAGAGCCCAGCAGGGCGACGGATATGGAAAGAAAGATAGGTTTCAAGGCGTCTCTCCTGATCGGCTGCATGGGAATCGAATCTGTACAATAGGGGGACGGTAGCACAGAATGGCCCGGGGCGCCGTTGGGGGGCAAGGCGACCCGGGCCGGAGGCAGAGCCGCGCGGCGATGGCCAGTGCCTGCCTGCGACGCTTCGGGATACACCGATCACCCGGCAGGATGGCTTGGCGCATAGTAACCCTCTTTGACCGCTCGGCAGGCCTGCACCTGGGGCAAATGTGGTCCTCCGCCCCGGATGAAAGGCAGAGTGAATGCGCGTTTCCAACATAAACCTTCCCGCCACGTTCTTGCCGATTGCATATGACGCGGATGTCGTCGTGGTGGGCGCCGGGCCGTCGGGCTTTGCCGCCACGCTCAAGGCCGCGCGGATGGGGGTCCGGACGCTGGTGGTGGAAAAGCTGGACATGCCGGGCGGGGTCCACACCTCTGGCCTGCAGGGACATGCCGGGCCGGGCATCGGCGGGATCCATTCAGAGCTCATGGACCGTTTCGATGCCCATGGCTATCTGTACCGCGCCGATCAGGACAGCCACCCGGATTGGGCCGGCAACCCCTTGTCCCATTACGAACGCCGCAAGGCGCCGGGCGACGACTTTACCCGCCTGTCGTTCAACCCCGAAGGCGCGGGCAGTGTCATGGCCGCGATGCTGCACGAGGCCGGGGCGACGGCCCTGTACGACACCCGCTTTGTGGATTGCATCGTCGAAGACTCCAGAATCCGCGCCATCGTGGTCGAAAACAACTCAGGCCGATTCGCGATCACCGGGCGGATCTTTGTCGATGGCTCGGGCACCGGCCTGTTGGCGGCACGGGCGGGCGTGCCCTATGTCTCGGGCGGCGGTGGTCAGCCTGTGGGGGCGGAATGGGACGGCGTCAACCGCCCGGTTCCCGGAGGGCTGCTGTGGTCGATGCATGGGATCGACCTGGCCGCGTTGACCCGGCACCAGCAGCAGGCCGATGATCCGATGCTGCAAAAGGTCATCGCCGAAGCCCGTGCCGCCGGTGATGTTCCCGACGGCCTGTACCGCCCCTTCATGCGGGGCAGCAATGTTTATGCGTCCATGTATATCGGCCACCCGACGCTGGATATGAGCCCGACCTCTGCCGGGACCTATTGCCTGTGGCAGAACGTGCCGTATGAGCTGGGCCTGCATATGGACGAAAGCGGTGATGACAATGCGCTGGCCACGCGCCTGCTGCGCGGCTTCATCGATGCCGAGGCACGGTTCCTCAAGAAATACGTCCCAGGCTTTGATCAGGCGCAGATCGGCAGCATTGGCCGCTATGTGGGCGTGCGCGACGGGCGCCACCCGGTGGGCGAGCATGTGTTCGGCATCGAAGACGCCCGCGCGGGCACCCGTTTCCCCGATGCGGTGACCGAGCCAATGACAAAGCCGTTCTACTGGGATGCGAACACCCCCCATACCTTCACGGTGCCCTATCGCTCTTTCGTGCCAAAGAAGATCGACAACATGCTGCTCTCCGGCGCCTCGCTGTCGTTTACCTACGAGACGATCTTCATGGTGATGCGCAACTTTCCCTGGACCACGCTGACCGGCGAGATCGCGGGCTTTGCCGCCGCCCGCTGTATCGAGAAAAAGGTTGGCCCCAAAGAACTGGCCTGGACACAGCCCTACGGCCCCGGAGGCTGACCGGCGCGGCTGCCAAGCGTCTTGTGATTGCGGCGGCGCCTCGTTCATGTTGCCGTTGGCCACCCGCCGTGATCTACTTTAGCCAGACCGAAATTGACCGGCAGGCGCAGCGAATTCCATGACGGGACCCGAACCTGCCGGCTGCCACAGGGGCCGCATGACCCAGATCCGATCCGTCTCTCGACCTTGGACTGCCCCAGCCTGCCGTCGGTCGCTTGCCGAGGGTGCCGCGCGCTTGACGATCCGTGCTGAATAGCCCGCAGCGACAGGGGGCGCGCAGCCCGGATCCTGGCATGCGCCGGGGGGCGCCGGGGCGTCTTTGGCAACCGATGACACGTCTTGTGTGTCCCGACGCGGGCACCCGGCCTATTGGCGCGGGCGCCCGTCCCGTGTGTTGGTCCCGCGATGCCGGTTCCCGTGCTCGCGTAACAAATCCTTCTGCCGGACGAACAGCCAAGCAGGGGTCGCGGACGTAATGGACGAATGGAGCCGTCTGCTGACCCAAGCGAACACCGGTGACGCGCGCGCATACGAGCAGTTCTTGCGGGCGATCACGCCGGTTCTTCGGGGAATCGTGCGGGCAAGGGGTCCCGGCTTGGGAGAGGCTGGTTGTGAAGATGTGGTTCAGGACGTGCTGTTGGCGGTGCACCTCAAACGCCACACCTGGAAGGTGGGCAGCCCGGTTCGCCCGTGGCTTTACGCCATCACGCGCTACAAGGTGGCCGATGCCTTCCGCGCGCGCGGGCGCCGTGTCGACCTGTCGATCGAGGATTTCGCCGAGGATCTCGTGGCCGAAGATGCCCCCGATCCGACCGAGGCCGCAGATATGGACAAGATGATCGGTATGCTGGACGGTCGCTCGGCCGAAATTGTACGGATGATTGGCCTCAACGGCGCCAGCACCGCCGAAACGGGGCGGGCCCTGAGTATGAGCGAAGGCGCCGTGCGGGTTGCCCTGCACCGCGCGATGAAGACCCTCGCTGCTTTGCGGGAAAGGCATGTGAAGTGAAGACCGACGCCCTGATCCAAGCGCTTGCCGCCGACACCCATAGCCAGCGCGCGCCGGGCCGCATTGCGGCTGTGTGGCTGCTGCCCGCTATATTGGCAGGGCTTGCGTTGCTGTGGCTGACGCTGGGGATCCGTTCGGATCTGGTTCCGTCACTGGGGGTCCCGGAATCGGGGCTGCGCTTTGTGTTGACGGGGGCTGTCGGGCTGATCGGGCTGCGCGGCGCGCTGGGGCTGGTGCGGCCGGATGGGCGGGCGCGGCTGTGGCCGCTGGCCCTCGTGGGGCTGGCGGCGGTTGGCTTGCTGGCCTGGACGTGGCTGGAGACTCCGCCGGGTGCGCGGCAAATGGCGTGGATGGGCAAGACCATCGTCGCCTGTCTGGTGACCATCCCGCTGATGTCGATCCTGCCGGTGGCGGTGCTTATTGCCACATTGCGCCAGGGCGCGACCACCGCGCCCGCCCTGGCCGGATTTGCCGCAGGGCTTGGCGGCAGCGGCCTGTCGGCGATGCTTTATGCCCTACATTGCACCGAAGACAGCCCGCTGTTCTACATCACCTGGTACGGCCTTGCGATGGCGGGGGTGACGCTGGCGGCCACGTTGATCGGCAGGCGGGTGTTGCGCTGGTAGGCGGCTAACGCAGTGCCTCGAACCAGTCGAGCGCGAGGTCGGCCCAGCCCAGCGGGACCGAATGCGCGCCAGGATGCAGCGCGAAATCGAGCCGCGCGCCGCTCTCGCAGTCGGTCCAGCGTCTGATCTGGAAATCGTCCTTTGCGTCGAAGGCGTTGGGCTGCAACCGGCAGTCATTGGCCGCGCGCCAGATCTGCATTGCGACAAAGACGTCGCCCTGGGCGATGCCGCTGTCAAAGGCGCGCCCTTCCAGCGGCACTGTCCCGTCCCGCCAGCCATGGGTGTGGAACAGGTCGACCGGCCCGCGGCAAGCCGTCGGATGCGGGCGCCAGAAGCTGCCCGCCACCGGGGCATAGGCGCGAAAACTGTCGGGGGTGTCGCAGGCGATATAGCTGGCCATCGACCCGCCAATCGAGAATCCGGCCAACAGTATCCTGTCCCGGTCGAGCCCAAAGCGCGCGGCGGCGTTATCGGCCACCGAGCGGAGAAAGGCGCCCTCGTTCCGCCGGATCGGGCGATCGGGATGGAAATCCCAGCGGCGCCCGTTCCGGTCCTGCATCGGCTGGCCGTCGGGGGCGATCACCGCATAGCCCCGGGCCAGCAAAGCGTCGACCATTCCGGTGTTGCGCATGGTGCCTTCGCCGCTGCTGCCAAAGCCATGCAGGAAGACGACCGCCGGTGCGCTTTCGGCATCGGTCTCTGGCAGGACGATATGATAGCTGCCGTCGGGCAGGGTGCAGGCGCCGGGATCGCGTCCGCAATCCGCCTGCGCCGCCCCGCCCAACAGGGCCGCGGCGAGGCCAAGGCCTGCACAAACAACGGCCCTGATCATCGGCACAACCCCAGCGGGCGCAGCAGCCGCCCGCCGCCGATCCGCCGCTGCACCAGCCAAGACACCGGCACCGTCAGCGCAAGGCCGATGGCCACGGGCAGCAGCCAAGGCGTCAGATGCCCGATGGACGCCAGGGTCAGCAGACCGATCCCAAGGCCGGTTTCCGTGGCATGGAACCGCAGCAAGACCAGCAGGCCCGGCCGACCAGAGGTATGCGGCATCCATCCACCATCGAACCCCGCAAGGGTGCGCAGCACCGCGCGGACCTGATGCACCATCAGCGCCGGAGCGATCAGGACCGACAAGGCGATCTCTGCCAGCACCGAGGCCGCGAAGACCGGCGCCTCGGCCCACCTGATCCCGCGGTCGCGGATATGCGCCACGACGCCCGCCAGTTTCGGTCCGATCAGCATCAGGCAGACAAAGCTCACAAGCGTCGCCTGAGACAGCGCGGGATAGACCGGCCAGTTTGGCATCAAAGGGTTCCCGGTGAAGAAATCGTGCATGCCGACACTCTGTCCCGCCAGCGCCCACAAGATCAGCAGGCTCATCCACCAGACCGAGGCTAGATAAGCCATCGCGCCCTGCAGCAGGTGAAACCGCGACACAGGCGCAAGGCCCGGCACGCCCAGAAGCCGCAGGTGCTGCATGTTGCCCTGACACCAACGGCGGTCGCGGCGCAGGTAGCCCGGCAGGGTTTCGGGCGTCGCCTCAAAGCTTTCGGCGGCCTCGGGCAGCATTCGCACGCCCCAGCCTGCGCGACGGATCAGCGCCGCCTCGACAAAATCATGGCTCAGGATGACCCCGCCACGCGGGGCGCGCCCGGCCAGATGCGGCAGCCCGGCACAGGCGGCGAAGGCACGCGTGCGCAGCAGCGCGTTGTGGCCCAGAAAATTGGCCTCGTCCCCGGCCCACAGGGCAAATCCGCGCGCCAGGTTGAGGCCATAGACCTCGGAGGCGAAGGATTGCAGGCGCTGCCACAGCGTGGTGCCCGGAAGGACCCGGGGCGGCGACTGGATCAAGCCCAGCGCCGGCTCTGCCGCCATCAGATCGGCCATGCGGCGCACGCTGTCCGGGCCCATGACGCTGTCGGCATCCAGGATCAGGATCGCCTCGTGGGCCCCGCCTTCGGACACCACCCAATTGCGGATATTGCCGGATTTGTAGTCGGTGTTCTCCGCCCGGTGGCGGTACTGGATCGGCAGGGTGGGATGGGCGTGCCGGGCCATGCGGATCGCGGCGTCCTCGATCACTGTGTCGGCGGCGTCGCGGGTATCTGACAGGACATGCAGCGAGAACCGGTGCTTTGCGCCGTGCGGACGGGACAGGGCCGCCAAAAGGTCGGTCGCGGTGCCGATGGTCGCGGCGGCCGGTTCGCCATACATCGGCAACAGGATCGCAACGCTCAGCCCCCTGTCCGGTTTGGCGGGGGCATAGGGCCGCCAGACCAGCCCCAGCAGTGCCGAACAAAACGACAGCGCGACCCAGTAGAAGGCAAGGAGCGTCACGGCGACCACCATCGCTTCGACGACCCCCGGCGCGCCGTCCACTGCGAACCATCCAAGGCTGGACCAGCCGAGGATCGCCGACAGGCCCAGCGGTGCGATCAGCACAAGGGCCCGCACCACGCGGGTGCGGGGCGCGCTGCGGCTGCCGGGCGCGGCGGGGTCCGTGAACCGGGCGCGCAGGGACTGGTCGGGCATCGGCAGCGGGTGCGAGGTCGCCTCTCCCGCAAGCGGCAGGCGGAACGGAACGGTCATGCGCGCACCCAGCGGTTCACCCAGACCTCCGCCGCGCGCCGTCCACCGCGCCACAGCTCTGCGCGCAATTCGGCAAAGCGCACATCGCCGATCAGAGTCAGGTCCAGCCGCATGCCGCCGGTCGCCGGATTGCGATGCAGCACCGCGCCAGAGATCGCCCCGGCGCTGGTCGTCACCCGCGTCTCGATCCGCGAGGGGTCATCGCCCAGCGCGGGATGCGGGCCATAGTCGACGGCGAACAGCCGCCCCGCCTCGAATACCCGCGCGCCGGTGCTGGTGGCGATGACGGGCGCCACCGTCCCCTCGTCGGGCGCGGCGCTGCCCCAGTACAGGCGATAGTCGAACCGGTGCTCCTGCCCGGCCGCCAGGGCCGTGGCAGGCCGCCAGAAGGCGACGATATTGTCGTTGATCTCGCGGTCGGTGGGAATTTCGACAAGAATCACAGAGCCGCCGCCCCAATCGCCCTGCGGTTCGACCCAAAGCGAGGGGCGCCGGTCATAGCGTGCTTCCAGATCGTCATAGTCGCTAAGGTCGCGGGCCCGCTGCATCAGGCCGAACCCGCGCGGAGAGGTGTCGCCAAAGGCGCTGATCTGCAGGGTAGGCGGATTGTTGAGGGGGCGCCACAGCGTCTCGCCGTTGCCGTTCATCATCAGCAGCCCGTCGCTGTCATGCACCGCCTCGCGGAAATCGTCAAAGCGCGGGCGGTTGATGTCGCTGAACAGGAACATCGAGGTGCCGGGCGCGATGCCCACCGTGGGCAGGTCGACGCGGGGGAACAGCCGGGCACTGACGGTCATCCGCGTCGTGTCGCCCTTGGCGATGGTAAAGCTGTAGGCTCCCGCGACCGAGGGGCTGTCCAGCAGCGCATGCACCGTCACCTCTGACGCGCCGGGCGGGGCGGCCTCGATCCAGAAGTCGCGGAAGACCGGAAACTCCTCGCCCCCCGGTTCGGCGGTGTTCAACGCCAGGCCACGGGCCGAGATACCGTAGCCATGGCCGCGCCCGATGGCCCGGAAATAGCTGGCGCCCTGGAACACGGCGTACTCCTGAAACCGCCCCTCCGCCTCCAACTCTCCCCGCAGGCGGAACCCGGAAAAGCCCGTGTCCTGGGCGGGCAGGTCCGGGAAGCGGTCGGTGCGGGCGAAGGCGCCCAGGTCGAACAGGACGGGGCGGGCCGTGCCCCCTTCGACCACGTTGATGGTGATCTTGTGGCTGAAGTACAGCCCGGCCACGAACAGATCCGCATGGACGGCGCTTTCGGTGCCGCGGAACAGCGCATTGCGCGGGTCAAACCAGATGCCGCGAAACGTGTCATAGCTCAGGCCGCGCCAGGCGGCACCGACTGCGGGCGGCGCGGTGTAGGCGCGCGCGGCGAGGGCGCGGGCGTGGGCGGCAACGGTTTCGGCATCGAAGGGCGCAGGCTGGCCAAGCTCCATCCCCGCAAAGGCCCCGGTCGGCGCACCGCCAAGCGCGGCCAGCCCGCCCATCAGCGCCAGCGTCTGGCGGCGGGTCAACCCGCTCATGACCGGACCGCCTGGGCGGGGGCGCCGCTAGGGACGGTGGCGGATTGCGGTCGCTTGATCGCCTGTTTCCAGGGTTTTGCCTTGAAATAGGCCGCCCCCCGCGCCACCCCGATTATGATCGCAAAGCCCGCGAGGTTCACCGCCAGCGCCGCCAGCGGACCGCCCCCCGCGAGGTTGAGGAACGCGCCCAGAACCCGCGCCATCACCATGGAGGCCGCAAAGACCGCAAGCGATTGCTGGCCCACCTGCGACACCGCGGCGATGACCTTGCCCGCCAGGCCCGTGCGGTGCAGCCGCACCCCGCGCGCGCCCACGGCCACCCAGGCCAGATAGGCCAGCGCCAGGAAGTGGATATAGCGCAGCACGCCGAAATCGGACTTGTCGAACAGAAAAGACCAGTCGCCGCGCCACTCCCGCACGAACTCTGACGCCCGGATGATCTTGTACCAGGCGAAGGGCACCGACAGCACCACGATCAGGATCGCGAGGATTACCAGCCAGCGGCGCACCGGCGGCGCGGGCAGCCAGCCCGACATCAGGGCGAACCCCGTGAAGAACACCAATTGCCAGGCGAAGGGGTTGAAGAACCACATCCGCTTTGACCCGGTCGAGAACCACAGCTCCGCCGGCAGGTTCAGCCCGGAGGAGGCCGCGATCCACAGGGCCAGGCTGAACGCAAAGGCCAGCCGCACATCCAGACTGGCCAGGGCGATCATCACCGGAATCAGCGCCAGAATCACCAGATACATCGGCAGAATGTCAAAGTAATTGGGCACATAGGTCAGCGTCAGCAGACCGATCACATTGCCTTCGGGGTTGTTCAGGAACGGATACAGGTTCAGCGCGCCGACCTCGTTGCGCGGAAAGATCTGCGTGGCGTTCAGCACCAGCATCAGGAACAGCGTGACAAAGAACACGCCCAGATGCACCCAGTAGACCTGCCAGACCCGAAAGGCGATCGACATCGTGCCCATCAGCCAGCCCGCGCGCGCGAACACCGCGCCAAAGGCCAGCGCCGACGCCATGCCCGAGCAGAAGACGAACATCTCTGTCGCATCCGAAAAGCCGAAGCGCGCCGGGATCCACAGGGTCCAGGGGTTGGCGGTGACATGGGCGATCAGGATGATGAACATGCCCACGCCCCGAAAGAAGTCGAGCCTTGGGTCTCGGGGCCGTTTTGCCACTGTCATCTCAGACCACCTGCATCCGCGCGTCATCGATCAGCGACAGCCGCGCATCGGCATAGCCATCCAGCGCGCCGCCGCGCCGGGAGAGGCGGTCATGCAGCAAGCCCGCGGCGGTGTCCATATAGCCGCTGCGCATGGCGGCCTCGATCGTGATCCGGTCAAAGATGTCGCGCTGGGCATGGCTGCCGCCCAGGGATTGCAGGCCGTCCCGCCCCGCGCGCAGATGCACCCATGCGGTGGAATATTCCCCGCTGGCAAAGGCGTGCAGGCCCTTGGCCACATGCAGACCGGGATGGGCGATCACGCTTTGCGCCTCGTCCGGCACGGACCGCGCCGCCTGCATCCGGGCGATCAGGCGGGTGGCTGCCGCGTCCCGCGCGCCGCCGCACAGCGCCAGCATGTAATGCAGATCGGCGAAAGCCAGGCAGCCGTCGGTGGCGCGATGTTCAGCCAGCGCCGCCAGCTCCTCCCACCGATCGCCCACCGCCACGCCCTCAAGCTCCAGCCGCGACAACAGCGAGGCGGCGTTCGAGATGTCGCGGTAATCGTCGGTCTTCTCGGCCCGGATCTCGGCATCGTATTGCGCCAGGGCGATGTCGTATTCGCCCAGATCCAGATGCATCAGCGCCCGGTGCCACCAGACATGGAAGCGGAAGTTGTTGCAATGCGCCCAGGAGTCTTCGCGCCCGCTCAGCCAGTCCAGCCCCTCGCGCGCCCGGCCTGTCATGTCGAACACATGCGCCACCGCGTGCAGGCCCCAGGCGTCATCGGGGGTCAGCGCCACGCCCGCGCGCCCGCTGTGTTCGGCGGCGGCATAGGCGCCGGTTTCCTCCAGCGTGAAGGCGTGGCAGCCCAGCAGATAGCCGCGGGCCGGGTGATCGTCCCAGGCGTCCAGCACCCCCTCGACCGAGGCGCGCATGGCCTTTGGACGGCCCATGATGAAATGGATCGCCTGAACCATCTTCATCGCCAGCGCATCGCGCGGATGGAGCGACAGGATTGTCTGCAACCGCGCGGCGGCCCGGCTGGGGCGCCCGTCCAGCCAGTCGCCCAGCGCGTGGACAAAGCCGATCTCGCGCCCGGTGGCCGGGGCGCCTGTCATTGCGGCGGCATGCGCCTCGCGCGCGATGGGCACCATTTCCGACTTGGCCAGAAGCAGGCAGGACAGCCCCCGGATCGCCTGACCCAGCGCGAAATCCGGCGCGGCGGCCAGCACCGCGTTCAGCTCCGGCCCGGTGGCGGCGGCATGGGACAAGACCCCGTGGATGACCCGGTTCCAAGCCTCTATCTGCGCGGCAGGCAGCGAGGTTGGCATTCCACTCAGGTCATCGGATACGGGCATGATCTTACCTTTCAACGGGGCCGGTCGCGCGCATTGAAATGCGGCATCATTGTGCCGTTCGGTACGACCTATGGCTGCGTTACGGCGAAACCCGGTCTAGATGCCGTGCTCACGCGGACGTGACCAATTGCGAGGTATCTGCCTCAAAAAGCGCCATCATAGGCGCGGCGGGGGATGCGCGCGGCGATCACAGTGAAATGGTCGCGCTGCAGCGCCTCGGCGCAGGCGTGGGCCAGGGCCCCGGTATCGGTCACCTCGACGCCGTGGCCGCCGAAGGCCTTGGCGAGGGCCACGAAATCGGTTCCCTTGCCCGTGCCGCCGAAATCCACGCCCAGATTGGGGCGCTGTGTGCCGCGTTGCTTCAACTCGATCAGCGCGAGGCTGTCGTCCACCAGCACGCAGATCACGACGGGCAGACCTTCGGCGGAGAGGGTGGCGAGTTCGCCCGCCCCCATCTCCAGCCCCGCGTCGCCCACGACCGCGAGCACCGGCGCGGCGGGACGGCCCAGCTTGGCCCCCGCCGCGAGCGGCACGGCGCAGGCCATGGTGCATAGGCCCGAGGATTGCAAGATGGCATGGGGTGCCTCGCTGGCCCACATCTGGCTGAACAGAATGCGGTGCGCGCCGCTGTCGGCGGTGGCAACCGTGCCCGGCGGCAGCGCCTGGCGCAGGGTGGCGAAGACCTGATGCGGCCCCCAGTGATCCGGCACGGCAAAGGCTTCGCCAAGCGCGGCGCGCGCCGTGGCGGGCGCGCCGTCGGGCCAGCGCGGCGGGGCGGGATGGGCGAGCTTGGGCAGAGTTTCCGCCAGATTGCCCGACAGCATATGGTCGACGCGGTGCATCCCGTGGGTGCGTTGAACCGGCGCAATCTCGATCACCGTCTGGGCGTCGGTCCAGGGATGGCGCCAACCCACCCGCATCTCGATCGGATCATATCCCAGCAAGAGGATGCAGTCGGCCTTGGCGATCAGCGGCAGCAGGATCCGGTCCGCCTTGGGCGACAGGCCGGCGGCCCCCAGACAGAGCGCGTCGCCCTCGTCCATCAGGCCCTTGCCCTTGTAGGTGGTGATCAGCGGGATCGCATGCTGCTGGCAAAAGTCAGCAATGGCTTTGGCGGCATTTTCATTCACCGCGTCGACCCCGGCGATGGCCAGCGGGCGCTGGGCGCTTTCCAGTCGCGCCAAGGCAGCGGCCAGCGTTGCGGAGGCAGGGAGGCCGGGCATCGCCACTCTCGGAAGGGGGGCGGGCCCTTCGTCGGTCATCGCCTCGGCCACGCTGATCGGCACGTCCACATGCACCGGGCCCGGCTGACCCGAGGTGGCAAGGGCGACGGCCTTGGCAATGCCCGCGCCCACCGCGCCGGGGGCAAGGCGGAAACTGCCCTTGACCACGGGCCGCAACATGGCTTGGTGGTCGAAGACCTGATGGGTATAGGTTTCTGCCTCGGCGGCATCGACGCAGCCGGTCAGAAAGATCAGCGGAACGCGGTCTTGCATGGCGTTCGCCACGACATTCACCGCATTCGCCACGCCGGGGCCGAGCGTGGCGACCAGAACCGGCAGGGCGCCGGTCATATGCCACAGCCCCTCTGCCATAAAGCCGCCGCCGTTCTCGTGCTTGACCAGCACGAAGCGCAGCCCGGCGCCGTCCAGCCCCTGCATCACGGCCAGAACCTCGCCCCCGGGGATGCCGAAGGCATGGGTGGCCCCGGCGCGGGCCAGCGCCTCGCCGATGATGTCCCCGCCGGTGCGGCTTTGTGCGTCGGTCATATGTCCACTACCCCGTCGATCACGCCTGCCGCCTTGAGCGCCCGAAGATCGCCCGGCTGCAGGCCCAGATGGCGCGCCAGAACCGCGCCGGTGTCGGCGCCCAGCATCGGCGGCGCCTTGGTATAGGTGACAGGGGTCTGCGACAGGTGCAACGGGTTGCCGATCAGATCGACGCTGCCATCGGCGGCGGCCGGATGAGGCAGGCGCAGCCGCATCCCGCGCGCGGCAACCTGCGGGCTGTCAAAGATCTGCTCCAGATCGTTGACCGGCCCGGCGGGGACCGTCTGCTCGGCGCAAATCGCCAGCCAGTCGGCGGTGCTGCGCCCTTCGGTCAGCGCGGCCAGAAGCGGCAGCAGCACATCGCGGTTGCGCACCCTGGCGGCATTGGTGGCAAAGCGCGCATCGGAAGACAGCCCCGGCGCCCCTGCCGCCGCGACAAAGCGCGCGAATTGCGCATCGTTACCCACGGCGAGGATAAAGCTGCCGTCACTGGCGGGGAACGTGCCATAGGGCACGATGGTGGGATGATCGTTGCCCCGGCGCGGCGGCACCCGGCCATCCGTCAGATAGCCCACGCCCTGATTGATCAGCATCGCCACCTGCGCATCCATCAGCGCGATGTCGATATGTTGCCCCCGGCCCGAGCCATGGCGCGCCTCGATCGCGGCGAGAATGCCCACAGCCGCATACATGCCGCACAAGACATCGGCGATGCCCACGCCCGCCTTCAGGGGCGGGCCATCTGCCTCTCCGGTCAGGCTCATCAGCCCGCCTTCGCCCTGTACGAGAAAATCATAGCCCGCGCGGTCGGCATTCGGGCCGGTCTGGCCGAAGCCGGTGATCGAGCAATAGACCAGTCGTGGATTGAGCCGCTGCAAGTTAGGATAATCAAGGCCATAGCGCGCCAGATCGCCAGGCTTGAAGTTTTCGACCAGCACGTCGGCCTGCGCCACCAGCGCCTTGACAAGGTCCTGCCCGCGCGGATCGGCGATGTTGATGGCGGCGGAATGCTTGCCGCGGTTCGCCGACAGGAAATAGGCGCTTTCGCCGGTCTCGGCCCCGTCGGCACCGGGGACAAAGGGCGGCCCCCAGCCGCGGGTGTCGTCGCCCTTGCCGGGCCGTTCGATCTTGATCACCTCGGCCCCCAGATCGGCGAGCAATTGCGTCGCGGTGGGGCCGGCCAGGATGCGCGACAGATCGACGATACGCAGGCCCGAAAGGGCCTGCGCGCGGCTGCCGGTTTGTCCGGTCGCGGAATGTGTCCCGGTCACGGTGTCAATTCGTGACAGGCGCCGGCGAGGTGAACTGCGGGATCGCCATTTCCGAGGCCGGCGTCGGCTCCAGCGGGACCCAGTTCACCTCCGCGGTTTGCAGGTTGCCGGGGATGTCCTCTTCCCAGAAGGTCACCACATTCTTGGTGATGTTAAGGTACAGCTTGTCATCGACAATGCGCCACAGCGTCGGGTTGCCGGGCACCTTGCCGCCCTTCGCCACGCCATAGGCGCAATGCCCGTCATATTGCGGGGCATAGGTCGCCGGGTCGGCAAGGAATCGGTCGCGGTTCGCCTCGGTCGCAAAGGCGAACCGGGCACCGTTGTAATCGGCCGTGATGCTGGCGAGCCCGGGCAGGGGGCTTTGCTGGGGCTGCCCGACCTCGGATTGCGGCAGGTCGAAATAGGACACGACATCGTAGCCTGACACGGCAAAGCCGGTGCCATCGACATATTGCTCGCCCGCGAAGGCGGTGCCTGCAAACCCGGCAAGAAACGCGACGGCAAGAGCGGTGTTACGAAACATTTGGACTGTATCCTCCATGAGTTGACAGCCGTCCCTTCGTGCGGCCGGGCCGGGGCGTTACCGATCCGACCGCCATATCGCGACTTCGTGATACAAGGCCCGTCCTGGGCGGCGGCCAATCACAAATACGAGACCTCACGCGGGTTTGCCGGAACTGCGCCGCTGGCGATGCTATCACCCTGGCACCCGCCTGCCCCGACACACAAGGAACATGCCATGCACAGACGCCATCTGCTTGGGCTGACCCTCGCAGCGGTGGCCCTCGCCGCGCCGGTGCCGGCCCAGATGGCGTCCAGCCCCGGCGGGACCGCGCCTGCCACGCCCGACTCCGCGGTAGGCTTGGACCAGGGCGCGCTGTCGCCGCTTGTCAGCGCCGCCGAACTGGCTATGGTTTTGGGGCAGGGCGCGCCGCTGATACTCGACATCCGCGCGCGCGGGACGCCGGATCGCGCGGGCACCTATGCGGCAGGGCATATCGCCGGGGCGATCAGCGCGCCCTATGCCTTGTTTCGCGGCCCCCGTGACAACCCCGGTCGGCTTCCGTCCGAGGCAGATCTGACGCGGATCCTGCAATCCTTGGGGGTCACGGCGGAACGGCCCACGGTGATTGTCCATCAGGGCCGGGATGCCACCGACTTTGGCGCTGCCGCGCGGGTCTACTGGACGCTACGGTCCAGCGGCGCCCGGAATCTGGCCATCCTGAACGGCGGGATCACGGCCTGGGTCGCGGCGGGGCTTGCACTGGATGCCACGCCGGTCACGCCCGCACCCAGCACCTTCGCGGTCGCATTCTCTGACCGTTGGCTGGCGACAGAGGCCGAGGTGCTGGCCGTTGTCGAAGGCGCGGCGAAGGCCACTTTGATCGATGCACGGCCCGAGGCGTTCTGGAAGGGCCGCGCGATGCATGGCGCGGCGGCGCGCCCCGGGACTTTGCCGCAATCACAGCTTTTCACCCATTCCAACTGGTTCAATGGCGGCCCGGCCATCGTCGACGCGGCCGCCGCCCGCGCCCTGGCAGAGCGCGCCGGGTATACCGACGATGCCGGTCTGATCTCGTTCTGCAACACCGGGCATTGGGCGGCGACCAATTGGTTCGCGCTCAGCGAGCTGGCCGGGATCGACAATGTCCGGCTGTATCCCGAGTCGATGGTGGGCTGGTCGAATGCGGGCCACGCCATGGCCAATGTGCCCGGCCCGGTGCGCCGCGTCTGGCAGCAGATCACCGATGCCTTCTGAGACCCACCCAGCCGCGACCGAAGGCCTGGGCCGCTGGCTGGAACGGGCGCTTCTGATCGCGCTCGCCGTGCTGGCGGCCTTTGCCATCGCCGCGGCGACGGGCGCGCGCTTTGGGCTGTTGTTCCTGATCGGGCTGGGTCTGGGCGCGGTGCTCGAGGGGTTGCGCTTTGGTTTTGCGGGGCCGTGGCGCGCGATGATCCTCCACCGCGATCCCAGAGGGTTGCTGGCGCAGTTGGTCGCCATCGCGCTGGTGGCCATCGTCGCCATTCCGCTGATCGCCGCCAACGGGGCCGAGCTGATCGGGGCCCATGCCCCGGTGGGCTTTGCGATGATCGGCGGAGCCTTTGTGTTTGGCGCGGCGATGCAGGTTGTGCTGGGCTGTGGCTCCGGCACTCTGGTCAATGCCGGAAGCGGCAATCCCGTGGGCCTGCTGGCCTTGCCGTTCTTTGCCATCGGCAGCTTTTTCGGCGCCTGGCACCTGCCCTGGTGGACCGATCTGGGCACCCTGCCGGTCATGGTGTTCGACGGCTCCGGCGGCGTTGTCGTGACATTGGCCGGTCTGGCCGCCGTTGCCGCCCTGCTGCTGGGGCTGGCCCGGCCCGGCAAGCGCAGGATCCCCCGCCGCCTGTGGATCGCAGCCGCATTGGTCGCGGCGCTGGCGCTGGGCAATCTGGTGGTGGCGGGGCAGCCCTGGGGGGTGGTCTATGGCCTGGGCCTTTGGGCGGCGAAAGTGGCGCAGGCGGCGGGGGCCGACCTGTCCGCCTTGGCCTTCTGGGGCGCGGCGGTACATGTGGACCGGGTGCGAGAGACCTTGCTGACCGACACTACCTCGCTGACCAATCTTGGGCTGATCGCCGGGGCGTTCCTGGTGGCAGCGTGGCGGCACGGGTTCACGAGGCCGATCCCAAGCCTGCCGGCACGGGCCTGGGGGGCTGTCGTGATCGCCGGACTGCTGCTGGGCTATGCCTCTCGCCTCGCCTTTGGTTGCAATGTAGGGGCCTTCTTCAGCGGCGTGTCGACTGGCAGTCTTCACGGTTGGGTCTGGTTCCTGTTCGCTTTCGCCGGGTCCTGGGTAGGCCTCCGGCTGCGCCCCGCGCTGGGGCTGGAGCAACGCCCATGACCCGGCGCGCGACGATGCTGGCGATTGCGCTGGCGGTGGGCGGGCTGATCCTGTTCGACCTGTCGGTCAGTGTCAGGCCAAACCCGTTTCACGCGCCGCCCCTTCTGGCGCTGGGGTCCGGTCAGGCCGCGGGCGGAGCCCACTGCGCCGCACCTCCGCCGACGCGCTAGGAAGCGAGGCGGGCAGAGCCACTCACCGCGTGCCGCCGCTCGACCGACGTGCCGGACTGGCCCTGGTCTTGGCGAGGCAAACCGGGCCAGAGATACCTGGGCAACCGGGGGCGCGCGCCAGGCCCCGCGCCGTCGCGCAACCTGTCTACGACCGGGTTCTGGGGCAAGGGCATCGGTCGCGCGTTGGGGGGCGGCGCGCAGCTTGTAGGTCTGGCGGTTGCAGACAGCATTGCTATTGTCGCATTTCTGCGTTCTTTCGGCGCAAAGCTGGAATTCCCCGGTCCGGACATAAAGGACAGTCACATGCGCCAACGACTGAATACCCTCGCGGCCGTTACCTTGGCCCTTGGCCTGATGAGTGATCCCGCGCTGGCCCATTCGAAAAAAGAGGCGACCCAGCCACCCGATGGGGCCGCCCTTGCCGTCGCGCCAGATGTCATCGGAATGAGGTTCGATCTGCCGATGCGGATCACTGTGATCACGCTGAAAGACGCGAAGGGTGGGGAATACGCCTTGACCCGCACCGATGCTATGGCCCCCGTAACCACGTTTCAGGCGATCCCCGACGACCTGCCGCAGGGTCAGTTCACGATCGAATGGCGCGGCCTGTCGTCCGACGGGCACCCGATGGAGGAGCGGTTCTCTTTCGGGATCAAGGGCTGATCCATGATGCTGTCCGCGCTCGCCTCTGCCGACGGTTTTGTTTGGCTGTCGATCTGCGTCAAGGCGCTGGCCTATGCCGCCACGCTGGTCGCGGCGGGCAGCGCCTTGGTGCTGATCGGGCTGCGCAATCTGGACGAGGCCCTGACGCGCTACATGCGGCGCCTGGCGCTGGGGGCAGCCGTTCTGGCTGCGGTGGTTTCGCTGGCGCGGATCCCGATCCAGGCCAGTTTCCTGGCGGGCGGCACGCTGGACGGCGCGACTGATCCGATGCTGCTGGGACTTGTCGCGGACAGCCCGTTCGGCGCCAGCATCTATCTTCGTGTTGTCGGGCTGGGCCTGATCTGCGGGGCGATTGTGCCGCATCGGCTTGGCCTGTGGGGGGCGCTGGCGGGCGCGGCGGTGGCGTCGGGCTCTTTCGCGTTCCGGGGCCATGCGCTGGAAGAGCCGCGCGTGCTGCTGGGCGGGATGATCACCCTGCACATGATGGGGCTGGCGTTCTGGATCGGCGCCTTTGCCCCGCTGCACCGGGCCGCGCGGAGTGGGGATCCGGAGGCTGCCGGCGCCCTGGCGCATGAGTTCGGGCAAAAGGCCCTGTGGACCGTGGCCGCCCTGTTCATCGCCGGCGGGGTAACCCTGGTGATCCTGACCGGCGGATCGCCATTGGCGTTCTTCAGCCCCTACGGCCAGTTCTTTGCGCTCAAGCTTGTCGTGTTCCTGGGGGTTCTGGGCTTGGCGGGGCTGAACAAGCTGTCCCTAACCCCGGCCCTGAACCGGGAGGAGGCCCGGGCCGGTTCGCGCCTGCGCCGGTCCATCCGGCTGGAGGCGGGGCTGGTGGCGCTGATCCTGCTGGTCACAGCCGCGCTGACCACCCTGACCAGCCCGCCGCGCGAAGAGCCTGCGTCGAACGCCTATGTCGCCGCCACGCCGCGTTGTCCGGTTTGCGCAACGGGCGCGGGCTGAGCGGGGCAGAGACCCGGGCCCGTCAAGGGCATGCGTGCTGCCGCCTGTGTCCCTTGGCCGCGAAAGCCCCGAGATGGTGACAATGCTTGGCGCGGGCGACAGATCCACCGGTCCGTGGGCCCAAGCGGCGGCGTTCGGCCCGGTCTTCGCCAGCGGGGGGGGGAGGGCGCAAGGCCTCACGGTCAGTTGACACAGGGTCATCATTTGTTCAGACCATCTGACCTGAATTTGCGATACATCGTCGCGAAACCCCCGCCAAGGCAGGCGGTGAGGGTGCAGATCGGACGGAGGGGCGGATTTGGACGGGACCACATTGCAGGCTGCGGCCCAGGCATGATTGACGCGGCCGTGCTGCCCCTGCAGCGCCGCCTGCTGGAGGCGCCTGCGCACAGGCTTGTGGCCCTGGGGATCGGGGCCGATCAGATCACGGTCGCGGGCTTTGTGCTGGGGGCTCTGGCGCTGCCGGCGCTTGCCTTCGGGCTTTATGGGCTGGCCTTGGCGCTGATCGTGGTGAACCGGCTGATGGACGGGCTTGACGGCGCCGTGGCGCGGCTGACCGGGCCGACCGACCGGGGCGCTTTCCTCGATATCGCGCTGGATTTCGTGTTCTACGCGCTGGTGCCGCTTGGCTTTGCCCTGACCGATCCAGCGCAGAACGCCCTGCCCGCCGCCATCCTGATCGCAGCCTTCGTAGGCACGGGGTCGTCCTTTCTGGCCTTCGCGGCGATTGCGACCAAACTCGGGATCAGGTCCGCGAACTACCCGTCCAAAGGGATCTATTACCTTGGCGGCTTGACCGAAGGGGCCGAGACGATTGCCCTGTTTGTGCTCATGTGCCTGGTGCCGGGCCTGTTTCCGGTCTTGTCCTATGTCTTTGCGGCGGCCTGCACCGTCACCACCCTGATGCGCTGGTGGCAAGGCTGGGTCGCCTTGTCACCCGACGCGAAAAACCGCTAGGCGGTAGACCGAACGCCGCCGCTGCCAATCAACGGCCGGAACAACTTCACGGAGCCCACATGCGCCTGCCCTCCCTCCTATCGCTTGTCACAGCCCTTGCCGCTACACCAGCCCTCGCCGATTGGCAGGCGACGCTGGAGGCGGCGCGGGGGCAGACCGTTTATTGGAACGCCTGGGGCGGGGATGCGCGGACGAATGCCTTCATAGCCTGGGTGGGCGAACAGACAGAGGATCGGTACGGGGTGTCCGTCGAACAGGTGCGTCTGACCGACACGGCAGAGGCGGTGACCCGCGTGATCTCGGAACGCGCGGCGGGTCAGGATGCGGGCGGGTCGGTGGATCTTATCTGGATCAACGGGCCGAACTTTCTGGCGATGCGGGATCAGGATCTGCTGTTCGGCCCCTTTGTCGCGGGTCTGCCCAATGCGCGCTATGTGGATCTGTCGCCGGGGGCGCCGGCGGCGCTGGATTTCACGACGCTGGTGGAGGGGATGGAAAGCCCCTGGCGGCTGGCGAAGTTCGTGTTCACCTATGACAGCGCGCGGGTCGACAGCCCGCCGCGGACGATGGCCGGTTTCGTCGATTGGGCCGCGGCGCATCCCGGCCGCTTCACCCATCCCGACCCGTCGAATTTCATGGGGGCGACCTTTCTTAAACAGGCGCTGGTCCAGCTTGCGCCCGATCCTTCGGCGCTGCTGTCACCGGTGACAGAGGCCGCTTTTGCAGCACAGACCGCGCCGCTTTGGGATTGGTACGAGGCGCTGCGTCCGAACATGTGGCGCGGCGGCACGGCCTTTCCGGCAAACGAAAGTGTCCAGCAGCAGCTATTGAACGATGGCGAGGTCGATATCGCCATGTCCTTCGATCCGGCCTCCACCGCCGCCGCCATCGCGCAGGGGCTGCTGCCCGACACGGCGCGGGTCTTTGTGCCCGAGGGCGGGACGATCGGCAATGTCAGCTTCGTCGCGATCCCCTACAACGCGGCCAATGCCGAGGGGGCGCAGGTCGTGGCGAACTTCCTGCTGGATCCGGCGACCCAGGCGCGGATGCAGAACATCGAAGTGCTTGGCTCGTTCTCGGTGCTCGACCCAGCGCGGCTGGATGACGCGGCCCGCGCCGCTTTTGCCGCGCTGCCCACGGCCCCGGCCTTGCCGACGCTGGAAGAGCTGGGCCCGACCCTGCCAGAACCTCATGCCAGCTGGATGACCCGCCTGACGGAGGAATGGGCGCGGCGCTACACCCGGTGACGGGGGTGCAAGCCGATGGCCGCGTCCTGCGCGGGGTCGTTCTGGCCTCGGTCGGGATCGGCCTTGTCCTGCCCATTGCCGCCGGGCTGTGGCAGACGGGGCGGGCCGGCCTGGGCGTTCTGCCCGCCATCGGCGCGACAGAGCTGTCACTGGCCCCACTGCGCGCGCTGCTGGACGTGCCGGGCTTTGCCACGGCGGTTCGGCTGACGCTGGTGACGGGCATCGGGGCGACTCTGCTGTCGCTGGCCCTGGCGATTGGCGTCTGCGCGACGGTGCACGGGCGGATGTCGGCGCGGGCGGGCGGGCGGTTGCTGACCCCGTTTCTGGCGGCGCCCCATGCGGCAATGGCCATCGGGATGGCGTTTCTGCTGGCGCCCTCGGGCTGGATCGCGCGCGGGCTGGCGCCGCTGCTGGGCTGGGACCGGCCGCCGATGCTGGCAAGCGTCCACGATCCCGCGGGGCTGGCGCTGCTGGCGGGGCTTGTGGTCAAGGAGCTGCCGTTTCTACTGCTGGTGACCCTGTCGGCCCTCAGCCAGATCCCGGTGCGCCAGCATCTGGCGGCGGGGCGGTCGCTGGGTTATGCGCGCGGCATTGTCTGGATCAAGGTGATCATGCCGCAGGTCTGGCCGCTGATCCGGCTGCCGGTGATGGTGGTGCTGGCCTATTCCCTGTCGGTCGTGGACATGGCCTTGATCCTTGGCCCGTCCACCCCGCCAACCCTTGCGGTGCTTCTGCTCCGCCTGTTCTCATCGCCGGACACGGGGATGCTGTTGCCAGCCTCGGCGGGCGCATTGGTTCAGGGGGGGCTGGTGGCGCTGGCCTTTGCCGCCTTGATCGCGCTGGAACGGGTGGGCCGCGCCATCGGGCTGTGGTGGCTGCGGCGGGGCGGGCGCGGCCTGTCCGCCGAGCCGGGCTTGTGGCTCGCGACCGGGCTGGCGGCCCTGCTGTTCGCGGCGGGGGCGCTGGCGATGGTGTCGCTTGTGCTCTGGTCGCTGGCCTGGCGTTGGCCTTGGCCAAACGTTCTGCCGCAAAGCTGGTCACTGCGGACCTGGTCGACCCCCGCCGCAGGCTGGGCCGATGCGCTGGCCAACACGCTGGTGCTGGCCGCGATCAGCGCCGCCCTGTCGCTGACACTCGCCATCGCCTGGCTGGAGGGCGAAGACCGCGCCCGCCGCGGGCGCGCGCGCTGGGCCGAGGCGTTGATCTATCTGCCGCTGCTGGTGCCCCAGATCGGCTTTCTGTTCGGGCTGAACGTGCTGTTTCTGCGCATCGGCCTGTCCGGAGGCTACCTCGCTGTGATCTGGGCGCAGGCGCTGTTCGTCTTTCCCTATGTCATGATCGCTCTATCGGACCCCTGGCGTGCGCTTGACCCGCGCCTGCCCCGGGCGGCGGCGGCGCTTGGTGCGGGGCCGTGGCGGCGCTTGTGGCGGGTCAAGCTGCCGGTGCTGCTGACCCCGATCCTGACCGCCGCGGCCATCGGCCTTGCGGTGTCCGTTGCGCAATACCTGCCCACACTGTTCATGGGCGCCGGGCGGATCGCCACCCTGACCACCGAGGCAGTGACGCTGTCCTCCTCCTCTGACCGGCGGGTGACGGGGGTCTATGCGACGTTGCAGGCGGGCCTGCCCTTTGCCGCCTATCTGGCGGCCCTGCTGATCCCCGCGCTGGTCCACCGCAACCGCCGTGATCTTCTGGGAGAGGCCGGGGCATGACATTGGTGATCGAAGGCCTGACCGTGCGTCTGAAATCCGCGCCACCGCTGTTTCCGCCGCTTGACCTGAGCGTGGCGCCCGGGCGCGTGGCGAGTGTCATGGGGCCGTCGGGCGCGGGGAAATCCACCCTGTTGGACGCAGTCGGGGGGCATCTGGCCCATGGCTTCACCCTTGCGGGGCGGGTGATGCTGGGGGGCGAGGATGTGACCCGGCTCCCGGCGGAGGCGCGGCGCATCGGGTTCGTGTTCCAGGACGCTGTCCTGTTTCCGCATCTGTCGGTGGGCGACAATCTGGCCTTTGGTCTGCCCGCCAGCTTGCGGGGCCGTGGCACGCGCCGGGCGGCGGTCGATAGCGCCCTGGCCGCCGCCGGTCTGGCGGGCCTTCATGATCGCGATCCGGCCACTCTGTCAGGCGGGCAACGGGCGCGCGCGGCGCTGATGCGGACGCTTTTGGCGGAGCCCAGGGCGCTGTTGCTGGACGAGCCGTTCTCCAAGCTGGACGCTGCGCTGCAGGCCGAGATGCGGGCCTTCACCTTCGCTCATGTCCGCGACCGGGGCATCCCGGCGCTGATGGTCACCCACGATCCCGTCGATGCGGAGGCCGCCTGTGGCCCGGCCATCGCCCTTGGTCCGACATAGCCGCGCCCCACAGCCAGCGTCGGGGCGATACCTTGCCTATGTCGTGGTGCAAGGTCTGCTTTCCGTGGCTCCAGTGGCGCCTCACCCACCGAAGAACCGGCTGACGTAAGATGCGCGTCGCCTTCCCCTGGCTACGATGTACCATCGGGCGGCGAGATCTGATGCAAAAATCTACCGCAAGCGGAGGCCTGACCCATCTGCGGCAAGGGGCCCGAGACGCGCCTCCAGATCGGCCCGATCCTTTTTTGCGGCGGCCTGTGCCCACGACTGGAATGCGTCGACCTTCGGTGTCTTCCATCCATCCCGCTGCCCGATCAGGCACACCCCGCCAAAGGGCGAAACGCATATCCTATCTGCGAAGGGCGCCACAAGGGCGCCGGCCTCTAGTTCCTCTCGGCACAGGACAAGGTCGGCCATGACAAAGCCGGCGCCCATCACCGCCGCTTTGACCGCCATGTCGAGGTTCGGAAAATCCTGTGCCATGGCCCGGTCTATTCCACGTGGCGCAAAGGCGTTCTGCCATGCGGTCCAATCCGCGCGGCGGGGCGTCTCGTGCAGCAGCTCACAAGTGGCCATGTCGTCGGGCGAGTCCAGCGGATGCTCTGCCAGATAGCCGGGGGAACAGGCCGGGGTCAGAAGAACGGGAAACAGCGGCCTGACCTCAATGTCGCCCGCCCGGTTCGGCCAATGCTCAACCGAAAAGCCGATATCGTATTCGGCCGGGTCATAGCCCATGTCGGAATGGAAGTCGGTGGTGAGCCGAAGCCGGATGTCCGGATGCAGGCTGCGAAACGCACTCAGCCGTGGCAGCAGCCAGCGGATAGAGGTCGCGGGCGGGCAGATGATGCGCAGATCGGCGGCGCCGGTTGTGATACGGTCGGTTTCTCGGCCGATCATGGCAAACGCCTCTGCCAGAGTCTCCTGCAGGCGCTTGCCTGCTTCTGTCAGGCGCACCCCCTGCGACTGTCGCAGGAACAGCGGGACGCCCAGATGCGCCTCCAGCAGCTTTACATGCCGGCTGATCGCGCCACGGGTCACATGCAATTCATCGGACGCGCCGATGAAACCGCCGTGTCGCGCGGCGGCCTCGAAGGCCTTCAAAGCGTTGAGCGGGGGGAGTCGCGACATGGCTATTGGATCAGATTTCCTAATCCAATCGTTGCGGAAATCTGGTTTGCACGCAAGGGCCCTTGTTCGGTATTCCAAACACAGTCTTCAAAAAGGACCGATCAAATGTCCACAACCGTTGAAACGTCGCACGTCTCCGTCAGCCACCTCCTGCTCAAGATGATCAGGAAAGCTATCCCTTACCGCCGCACGTTCAATTCGGACGACCAGCTTTGCCACGACCTTGAACGGCTTGCAAAGCTGTCCCCACATTTGCTGGCGGATCTGGGATTTGAGCGTGAACGGGCGGTGCCCCACGGTACATCCGAGTGGCGGAAGGATCAGATGGTGGTCACGCGGCAGACCGAGCCCGCAGCGGTTGCCGTCCGGGCCATCGTCGGGCTGGCGAGGCCTTCTGGTGCGCGTTGATGGAGCGCAGGCAGCCACCATGGGCACCGCCACGGCCCGACGGTTCGGCGGAAACCCCATCAAGGGTGCAGAGGGCCGCCCAAACGCTGTCATGCGGGTAGAAGAATCGAGGAGACAAGGTTGAAAAGGGGTTCAGGCAGTCAGGCCGCCGTCCACCTTCAGCTCCGCGCCGGTGATATAGGCGGATTCGTCCGAGGCGAAGAACAAGGCTGCGCGGGCCACGTCCCAAGCGGTTCCCTGGCGCTGCATCGGTACCATGGCGGCGCGGCGGGCAGCCAGCTCTGCCGGGTCGGTGTCACTGTCGACATAGGCGGTGACATGGGGGGTGTCGATCGCGCCGGGCAGGATCGCATTGGAACGGATCTGGGCCCCCGCATTCTCGCGCGCCAAGGATCTGGAAAGGCGCAACAGCGCCATTTTCGACACTTCGTAAGAGACATAGCTGTAGGGCGCGGAATAGACGGCGGCGAGGGACGAGATGTAGATCAACGACCCGCCCGCCTGTGCCCGCATCATCGGCAGCACGGCGCGGGTCATCCGCACAGCGCCTTTCAGGTTCAGGTCGAACACCAGGTCCCAATCCGCGTCCTCGGTCTCTGTCACGCCGCCGGGCAGGCTGATGCCGACATTGTAATCCAGAATGTCGACCCCGCCCCACAGCGCGGTAAGGCGGTCGCGCACCTGTGGGCCGGCCTGCGGATCGGTGACATCGGCGATGGCAACCTCCGCCTCGCCGCCTTCGGCGCGGATAATCTCGGCGGTGGCCTGCGCCGCCGCCCCGTTACGGTCCACGCAGAGCACCCTGGCGCCCTCGCGGGCAAACAGGACTGCGGTGGCCTTGCCGTTGCCCCAGCCCTCGCCCACCGATCCTGCGCCGATGATCGCGGCGCGTTTTCCAGCCAGGCGGGTCATGGGCTGAGAACCGTATGCGGCAACCACAGCACGATCCCGGGTTGCCAGATCAGGATGAACAGCACCGCCACCTGAAGGATCACGAAGGGAATGATTCCCCGGTAGATCTGGTTCATCGTCACCAGCCCGCCCGCCGCGCTTTTCATATAGAACAGGGCAAATCCGAAGGGCGGTGTCAGGAACGAGGTCTGCAGATTCACCGCAACTAGGATCGTGAACCAATAGACCAGATCGGCCTTGGCGATGTGGTCGCCCAGATCCATCAGATCCACGATTGGCGCAAAGATCGGCAGCAGGATCAGGGTGATCTCTATCCAGTCGAAGAAGAAGCCCATGATGAAAACGATCAGCATCATGGCGAACAGCAGCGCCCAGTCGCCCATGTTCAGGCTGCGCGCGATATCGACAATGAAATCGTCGCCGCCGATCCGGCGGAACACATAGGAAAACGCCGTGGCCGCCGCGAAGATGAAGAACAGCAGCGCGATGGTCCGCAAGGAGGAATCGGTGGCCTCGGCCAGCACCGCCCGATTCAGGCGGCCGCGCAGCAGCCCCAGCATCAGTGCCGCGAAAGCGCCCACGCCAGAGGCCTCGGTCGGGCTGGCAAGGCCGCCGATGATCGACCCCAGCACCGCGATGATCAGGATCAGCGGGAAAGACACAGAGACCAGCGCCTCGCGCCACAGCCCGGCCTTGTCTGCGGCCAGCAAAGCGGCGGCGGGCGGCGATTCCGCGGGGCGCAGCAGCGAGCGGACCACCAGATAGACCAAGTAGACCCCGGCCAGGAACAGCCCCGGCAGGAAAGCCGCGACAAAGACCTTGGCCAGATTGAGCGACAGCAGGTCGGACATGAAGACCAGCATGACCGAGGGCGGGATCAGGATCCCCAGGGTGCCCGCGCTCGCCACCGTGCCCGTCGCCAGCGGCGCGGAATAGCCCGCGCGGATCATCGTGGGCAGGGCCATCACCGTCAGCATTACCACCGAGGCGCCGATGATCCCCGTTGCCGCCGCCAGGATCGTCCCCATCAGCACGACAGAGATCGCAAGCCCCCCCGGCACCCGCGCCATCAGCTTTTGCAGCGTCAGCAGTAGATCCTCGGCGATGCGGGTCTTTTCCATCACCACGCCCATGAAGATGAACATCGGCGCGGCGACCAGGACCGCGTTGTCGATCACGCCGCCATAGATTCGCGTGGGGATCAGCGACAGATGCACGACCCGCATCTCGCCCAGCGCCAGTGCGATCAGCGCGAAGATCAGCGTGACAGAGCATAGCACCACCGGCACCGGCAGCGCCGAGAACAGCCCGGCGATCAGGCTGAGGAACATGATCGCCGGAAGGATCTCTGTCAGTGTTTCCATAGGCCCCGTTCCACAAAGGCATCGGCCAGCAGATCTGGGCGCCGCAACACCACGAGGATCCGCAAGGCCACCGCTGTACAACCCGAGATGGTGATCAGGGCAGAGATCGGGACGACCGACTTGATGACCCAGCGGTGCGGCAACCCGCGCCCGCCATTGGCCCCCTCGCCACGTTCAAAGGCGCGCAGGGCGAATTCATAGCCATACCAGACGATGAGCAGAAAGAACGGGATTACCAGCAGCACGATCACCCAGAATTCCATCCACAGGCGAAAGCGGTCCCGCATCCGGGGGGCCAGCACATCGATCCGCACATGGGCGTTGCGGGTATAGGCATAGCCCAGGGCGAACATCGCGATCACTCCGTGGATATGCCATTCCAGCTCTTGCAGCACGAAAGAACCGGTAGAGAAGAACTTGCGCCCGATCACGTCATAGATGATGACGCCCACCAGAACGAACAACAGCACCGCCGCCAGCCGCGCGGCCCAGTCGCACAGCCAGGTCAGCGCCGCCGCGATCTTCAGGCTTGCCTGCATGGTCCCCCTCCGCCGTCAGCCCGGCCCGAGGGGTCCCGCCCCCGGACCGGTGCGTTGCCGTGGCCTATGGCAGATAGCCCAGGCGCTTCCATTCGGCATAGCTGGCGCGGAACGCCTGAATGCTGCCCCAGGCGCGCTTGAAATCGGCGTCTTCGGCAGATTTCTCGGCCGCGACCTCGCCCCAGGCGGATTCGTAGGCGGCCAGGATCTCGGCCGGCCATTGATGCACGATCACTCCGTTTTCCGCCTGCATCTTCGCCAGCGGTGCGAGCTGAACCGCCTCACCCTCGGCCATGGTCATCATCACCTGCGCCTCGCAGGCGGTCTCGATGATCACGCGTTCCTGGTCGGTCAGGTCGTTCCAGGTGTCCATGTTGATGATCACGCTAAGAAAGCTGGTCTGCTGATGCCAGCCGGGGAAGTAGTAGTGCTTGGCGTGCTCATACATGCCGACCATGTTGTCGAGGAAGGGAAAGCCCAGTTCCGCACTGTCGATGGCGCCGGTGTTCAGCGCCGACATCGTGTCGGCCAGCCCCATCGACTGCGCCTCCACCCCCAGCTTGCCCATCACGCTGGCGCCCAGCCCGAAGAAGCGCATCTTCTTGCCCTTCAGGTCGTCGACCGTCTTGATCTCTTCGCGGAACCAGCCAGAGGCCTCGGGCACAAGGGTCGAGCAATGGATGGTCTTGATGTTATAGTCGGCCTCTGTGATCTCGGACCACATCTCCTTGCCGCCGCCAAAATACCACCAGGCGGCGTATTCCTTCACGTCCGGACCAAAGGGAAAGGTCGTGAACAGCGGCGCGGACGGCACGATCCCTTCGGCGAAGCCGATGGAATACCACGAACTTTCCACCGCGCCGGTGGAAACGGCATCCCAGACCTCGCCGGTCGATACGATCTCTCCGGGGCTTTTGACGTCAAAATGCACCCCGCCAGCGGTCAGGACATGGACTTTTTCGGACAGGTCCCACGCCGGTTTGCCCAGCAAAGGCAGGGATTGCGGAAAGATCGCCTGCATTTCTATGTCCTTGGCGATCGCAGCGGTGGCCGACAGGGCCGCAACGCAGGCCCCGATTGCAAACTTGGTCTTCATCTTCTGTCTCCTCCCTTGGTGTGTCGCGTGCGTCAGGCCACGCGGTCGCCTTTCTTGACCTGAACGGTCCGGTTGTCGGCGGCCGGCAGCATCCTGGCCGGGTCGCGGGTGACCATCACATCGATCACGCTGGGCCTGTCGGTTTCGGCAAAGGATGCCAGCAGCGCCTCTGCAAGCTGTCCGGGGGCCTCCACCCTGATCCCGTGACAGCCCATCGCCTCGGCCAGTTTCGCATAGTTCGTTTCGGCCAGATCGGCGCTTTGGTAGTTCCCTTCGCCATACATCAGGTGCTGCAGCGCCTTCACATAGCCCGACGCCGCGTTGTTCACGACGATCACGGTCAGGCCCAGCTTCATCCGGCGGGCGGTCTCCAGCTCTCCCAGCACCATGTTGAAACCGCCATCGCCCGTCAGCCCCACGACGACCGCCCCGGGCGCGGCGAGTTGCGCGCCCATCGCGCCGGGCAGGCCATAGCCGATAGAGGCAAAGCCGCGGTCCGGCACAAAAGTCCGCCGTGCGCGTTTGGAATTGTACAGCAGCCCGCCCCAATGCGCGGCAAAGCCGCCATCGGCGATCAAATGGCCGTCGTCGGGCAGGTGGTTGTTCAATTCGGTGATCAGCCGCGCCATGTTCACGGGGGTTTCGTCGGAGTACAGCCGCTCCGAGGCGACCTCGTCATGCCAGACCTGCATCTTCGCGGGGATCTCGGCCAGATAGGCCGCCCGCCGCGCGCGTTGCTCGGCCGCAGTGCCGGCCAGCGCATCGCTCAGGTCGGTCAGCCCCTCGCGGGCGTCGCCCCACAGTTTGACGGTGGGCTCGTAGGTGCGGCCCATCTCTTCGGCGACCGCTTCCAGATGGATCACCCGCTGGCCCTTTTGCGGGATGGTGAAGCGTTTGGTGGCGATCTCGCCCAGCTTGCAGCCCGCGACGACGATGCAATCCGAGGCGGCGATCAGGTCATTGGCGATCCGATCATAGCGCCCGAACAGCCCCGCCGACAGCGGCGAGGTGCAGGCGATGGCGCCCTTGCCGCTCATCGTATGGGCAACGGGGATGCCGTTGTCTTCGGCAAAGCGGGTCACCGCCTCCGTCGCCTGGCTGATGTGGATGCCGCCGCCACACAGCAGGATCGGCCGCTCCGCCACCGAGATCAGGGCCGCCGCCCGCGCGACAGAGGCCGCGTCGGGGCGGCAGCGCAGGGCGGGAGCGGATTCATGGGCGGGATCCACCTCGAAATCGGTTTCCTCAAAGCCCCATAGCCCATGGGCGATGTCTTCGGGCACGTCGACGATCACCGGGCCGGGGCGGCCGCTGGTGGCCACGGCAAAGGCGCGGCGCAGGATCTCTGGGATGCGGTGGATCGCCTCGACCCGCAGCAATTCCTTGCAGCAGGGCCGCAGGATAGAGACCTGATCGGTTTCCTGCGTCATGTTCTTGCCGGCATGGTCGCGCTGGGCATCGCCGACGATGGCGACGATCGGACTGCCGGCGTTCAGCGCCTCGACCAGCCCGGTCACCAGGTTCGTCGCCCCCGGCCCCAGAGTCGCATCCACCAGCCCGACCCGACCCGAGACCTTGGCATAGGCATCGGCGGCAAAGACGGCACAGCGTTCGTCGTTGATCAGGTTGTGGTTCAGCCCCAGCCGCCGCGCGGCATCGTAGAACGGCAGCAACTGAAAGCCGCCCATGCCAAACATCGGCCCGGCGCCATGGGCCATCAGCATCCGGACAATCGCCTCGCCGCCGGTCATTTCATTGGATTGGGTCATGCGGGTATTGGCTCCATCGTCTTGCGCGCGGCGGCGGCGATCATCGCGGGGGTGACCCGCATCTGGTCTTCGAGGTTGGGGGCATAGGCGATCAGCCCGCGCGGGCTGCCAAGCCGCTGCGGCAGTGCCCGCAGCGGAACGTTCTGCGCTACGGTGGCAACGATCTCGGCGCCGAACCCGGCGACGGCGACAGATTCCTGCGCCACCACAAGGCGGCCGGTCTTGCGCACAGACTCCAGCACCGCCGCCTTGTCCCAGGGCCACAGGCTGATCAGGTCGATCACCTCGGCGTCGATCCCGTCGGCGGCCAGCGCCTTTGCCGCCTCTGCACACAGATTGGCGGTGTGGGACCACGACACCAGCGTCACATCCTGGCCCGCGCGGCGCAGGGCGGCTTTGCCGAAGGTGCCGGGGGCGGCGGTGTCGACCGCGCCCTCCATCGTCCAGATGTTCTTGTGTTCCAGGTAGACCACCGGGTCGTCGCAGGCGATGGCGGCCTTCATCATCGCGTAGTTGTCCTGCGGCGTGGCCGGGCAGCACACCACCAGCCCGGGGATATGCACATACCAGGATTCCAGGCTTTGGCTGTGCTGCGCGGCAGAGGAGCGCCACATCCCCATCGGCTTGCGGATCACCATCGGCGCCCGGCTTTGACCGCCGAACATGAAGCGGGCCTTGGCGATCTGGTTGACCAGCTCGTCAGTGGCACACAGCGCGAAATCGGCAAAACGCATCTCGACAATGGGCCGGGTGCCCGCCATCGCGGCGCCAAATGCCGCGCCCATGATCGCGGCTTCGGAGATTGGCGCGTCAGAGATCCGGGCGGGGCCGAATTCCTCTGCCAGCCCCAGATACTGCTGGAACACACCGCCGCGGCCCAGATCTTCGCCGACGCACCAGACGGTCGGGTCGGCGCGCATGGCTTCGGCAATCGCTTGCCGCGCGGCAGCGGCATAGGTCATCAGGGGCATCAGAACGCCTCCACCGCGGGGGAGCCGATGTCCTGTACATCCGCAAACACCGAGTCGTCGGCGGGCCAGGGGGCGGCGCGGGCCGCCTCCAGCGCCGCTGTCATCTCTTCCGCCGCTGCTTGGCGCAGGGCGTCCATTTTGGCCACGCTGACGCCCGCTTCGGCCAGTTCGCCGCGCAGGCGTCCGATCGGGCAGGTGGTGGCGCGCATATGGTCGGCTTCGCCCTCGGGCCGGTAGGAGGCCGGGTCGAAATAGGTGTGCCCGCTCAGCCTATATGTCCGGGCGTGCAGGAATTCGGGCTTGCCGGTGGCGCGGATCCGGGCTGTGATCTCCGCCGCCGTGGTGGCCAGAGAGGTCACGTCGTTGCCGTCCGCTTCGGTCGTGCGCAGACCCAGCGCGCGGGCCCGGTCGGGCACATCGCCAGAGGTCATGGCGCTGGTCAGGGTCGAGGCAGAATAGCGGTTGTCCTCGCAGACGAACAAGATCGGCAGGTCAAAGACGCCGGCCCAGTTCATCCCTTCCAGAAACGGCCCGCGATTGGCGGCGCCGTCGCCAAAGAAACAGACGACGATCTGGTCGCCGCCTAGCAGTTTGATGCCATGCGCGGCCCCGGCGGCGATGGTGATATTGGCGCCGACGACCCCGTTGGCCCCCAGCATCCGCACCCCGAAATCGGCGATATGCATGGATCCGCCCTTGCCGCCGCAGCAGCCGCCCGCGCGGCCCAAAAGCTCCTTCATCATCGCGGTAGCGTCGGCGCCCTTGGCCAGCGTGTGACCGTGGCCGCGATGAGTCGACAGGATGTAGTCGTCGCGGCGCAGGGGGTCTATCACCGCGGCCGCCACCGCCTCTTGCCCGATGGACAGATGGATGGCGCCCAGAACCAGCCCCTCGTCCACGGCGGCGTGGCGGGCGGTTTCCTCAAAGGCGCGGATCCGCTCCATCAGCGTCAGCCGCGCCAGCCCGGCGTCCTTGTCGAAATTCGGCAGTGTCAAAACAACCCCTCCCGCTCCAGCTCGCTCAATTTGTCCGAAAGGCGCGCGACCTCGGACCGCAACAGCGGCACCAGATCCGCGTCGATGCGGGTTTCCGACATGCGGTCGTTGATCGCCCCGATCCCGACAGCCGCGCCCAAAGTGCCCTTGCGGGTGATGACGGGCAGGGCCACCGCGCTCATCCCCGGCACAGGGATCGACGGGTTCAGCGCATAGCCGCGCGCGTGAAAGTCCTCGGCCAGCGCCTCCAGCCGCTCGGGCGTGTAGTTGTAATCCGCCATCCAGTCGGCATGGGCCCGCGCGCCCGCCGTCCGTTTCGCGACGGGGGTCACCGCATACATCGCCTGCCCCGAGGCGCCAACGCCCAGCGGCACACGGTCGCCAGCGTCCAGGGTCAGGGTGCGGATCGGAAAGGCCCCCAGCTCGCGGCAGACGCAGATCGACACGGCCCCTTCGGGCACCGACAGGAACACGGTGTCCTGCGAGGCGTCGGCGATCCGGCGTAGGTTGCGCCGCGCCAAAGCGGCGATGTCGGACCGGTTCGCGCTGCGCGCCAATGCGGCCAGGGCGCTGCCCAGGAAATACTTCCGGCTGTCGGGGTCCTGATAGACGTAATGCACGTCCTGAAGCGAGGCGAGCACCCGATGCGTCGTGGTCTTGGTGAACTCCGTCTCTGCCATGATCTGCGTCAGGCTGGCGCCCAGCGGCATTCGGGCCAATGCGGCCAGCACGACCTGAGCGCGTGCGATGGAGCCCACCGGTGCTTCGGCGTTCACGACAATCCTCCCAGATGTTCCTTTTATCGGAACTTCTGTTGCGATTGTAGGAATGTTTTGCACAGCTCTGTCAAACGAAATACCATTGCGGGATGAAAAAGGCGGATTTGCTTCTGGATTCGATCACCGATGCGGGCGGCGACGCGGCGGGGGCGGTCGCTGTTTCGGGATCGCATGGCGGGCTATATGCGGCGGCGGTGGCCTCGCGCGCGGGGCTGCGGGCGGTGATCCTGAACGATGCCGGTCGCGGGCGGAATGCGGCGGGCATTGCGGGGGTGCGCGCTTTGGCGACAGTCGGCATGGCGGCCTGTGCCGTCGATTGCATGAGCGCCGAGATCGGCAATGCCGCTGACATGCGCAACCATGGCATCGTCTCCTTCGCCAACAGCGTTGCCGAGGCTTTGGGCGTGCGGATCGGAGACAGGGTATCCGATGCGATGGACCGGCTTGCGGGTGCGCCAAAGCCCACCGGTCGGATGGAGGCTGTGCCCGAAGCCCGGTGGGAGGAATCGTTTGGCGAGGGTCACGTGCTGTGCGTCGATTCCGCCTCTTTGATCCGGCCAGAGGACGTGGGGCGGCTGATCGTCACCGGGTCGCATGGTGGGTTGATCGGCGGCGATCCCAAGCGCGCCTGCAAGGCGGCGGCGCGGCTGGTCAGCTTTTCGGATGCGGGCGTCGGCAAGAACGGCATCGGGCAATCGCGCCTGCCTGCGCTTGAAGGGCAGGGCATTGCTGCCGTCACCCTCGATTGCGCCAGTTGCGAGATCGGCAGCGCCGCCTCTGCCTTGAAATTCGGTGTCCTGTCCGCCGCCAACGCGCCGGCCCGGCGCCTTGGGGTCCGCGTCGGGATGCCGTTGGCAGAGGGGCTTGCCGCTGTCGGTGGATCTTTGGACAGGCCGGGCGCGCCGTCCTAGCAAAGCGCCCTGTCCGGAGCCCTGAGGGGGCGGCGCAAGGGTTTTTCAACGGATTTGAGCCACAGTGAGGACCGGGACGCCAGAAAGGTACTCCGTGATTCGACGATTGGTTCAAACCGTGATCTTGTGCTGCGTGCTCGCCGGGATGTCCGTGGCGGACTCTGCGGGCCCGGGCCTGTTCGGCAGCCGCGCGCCGCTTTTTAACACACCGGGCACACCGGGCACGCAAGCGACAAGGGCCAGCCTGTTCAGCGGCGACGGCGCAGGCACGTTGTTCGCCGACATCCCAAAGAATGTGGCGCCGGCGGGCTTGGGACCACCCTCGACCGGGGGAACCCGCGCCGCGCGCATCCGCGATCTGATCGCCAAGGCCGAGGCTGGCCCCGCCGGATATGACGCGGTGCAGCACGGCGCGCGGATCCGACCGCTGAAGCGGCCCACAGACATGACCCTAGGCGAGATCTACGATTGGATCGACGCGACGCCGGGCCAGCCCCATGCGATTGGCCGCTATCAGTTCATTCCCAAGACCTTGCGCTGGCTGGCGGGCCGGTTGGGGATGGACCGCGCGACGCCCTTCACACCCCAGACGCAGGACCGGCTGGCGGACCTGCTGCTCGCCGATGCGGGTCTGGCGGAGGTGACAAGCGGCGAGATCACGCGAGAGAAGTTCATGCTGAACCTCACGCGGATCTGGGCCGGATTCCCGACGCAATCTGGCAAATCGTATTATCACGGATTCGCCGGCAACAAGGCGACGATGACATGGGCGGAGTTCGATCTTCGCATGCGCGCGATCTTGTCCGGCTGACGCCACCGCTGGCCCCTGACCGGGCCGGAGGAGCACTCAGGCGGGTTCCGACACGGTCAGCGTGGCGGCAACGGCGCGGCGCCAGGCGGCTGTCTTTTCTGCGCGGAGTTCGGGCGCCATCTGCGGCTGGAACGTGCGCTCCAGCGCCCAGCTTTCGGCAAAGGCGGTCATGTCGGGATACAGGCCGACCCGCTGACCGGCCAGCCAGGCGGCGCCCAGCGCCGTCGTTTCCAGCACCTGCGGGCGGTCTACGGGGGCGCCAAGGATGTCGGCCAGGAATTGCATCGCCCAATCGCTGGCACTCATGCCGCCATCAACGCGCAGGGTGGGCTCGGACCCGCTGGCCGTCCAGTCGGCGTGCATCGCATCCAGCAGGTCGCGGGTCTGGAATCCCACGCTTTCCAGCGCGGCGCGGGCAAGCTCCTCGGGACCGGTGCTTCGGGTCAGGCCAAAGATCGCGCCCCGGCACTCGGCGTTCCAATAGGGCGCCCCAAGGCCGACAAAGGCCGGGACAAGGATCACGTTCTGTGTCGGATCGGCGCGTTCCGCGAGCGGCTGCGTCTCGGGCGCCGACCCCACGATCTTCAGCCCGTCGCGCAGCCATTGCACCACGGCCCCGGCCACAAAGATCGAGCCTTCCAGCGCATAGGTGGGCGTGCCGTCGAACTGATAGGCAATCGTCGTCAGCAACTTGTTGGTCGAGGTGACGGCCGTTGCGCCAGTGTTCAGCAAGGCAAAACACCCGGTGCCATAGGTCGATTTCAGCATGCCGGGCGTGAAGCAGGCCTGGCCGATGGTGGCGGCCTGCTGATCGCCCGCGACCCCCAGGATCGGCACGGGGCGGCCCAGCAGATCGGCCCTGGCGACGCCGAAATCGGCGGCGCAATCCTTGACCTCGGGCAGCATGGCGTTGGGGATGTCCAGCAGATCACAGATCGAGCTGCTCCACCGGCCCTTGTGGATGTCATACAGCAGCGTCCGCGCGGCATTGGTGGCATCGGTGAAATGGCTGGCACCGCCGGTCATCTTCCAGATCAGATAGCTGTCCACCGTCCCGAACAAAAGCTCCCCCCGCGCGGCGCGGGCGCGGGCGCCGTCCACATGATCAAGGATCCACTTCAGCTTTGTGCCGGAAAAGTAAGGGTCCGCCAGCAGGCCGGTGCGGGCGGTGATCATCGGCTCATGGCCCCCGGCGCGCAGCTCGGCACAGAAGGCAGAGGTGCGCCGGTCCTGCCAGACGATGGCGTTGTAGACGGGCTCCCCCGTCTCGGCATCCCAGACCAGGGTCGTCTCGCGCTGGTTGGTGATCCCGATGGCGGCCACGTCCTGTGCCGTCAGGCCGGCCTTGGCCACCGCATCGCGGGAGGTCTGGACGACACTGTCCCACAGGTCGCGCGGGTCATGTTCGACCCAGCCGCTGTCGGGGAAATGCTGCGGGAACTCCTGTTGCGCGCTGGCAAGGATCTTCATCGACGCGTCGAAGAGGATCGCGCGGGTGGAGGTGGTGCCCTGATCAATGGCCAGAATGTGGGTCATGAGTCCGCCGGGATGGTTGCAGGGAGGTGCCGGGCTTGCCCCGGCTGGGTGGCCGGAGGCTGGCCCGGCCGGAAGTCAGCAAAGCGATACATCCGCCACCGCAATGATACTGGCAACATATCGTCGGGTTCAAGCACCGAGGGGGAGGCGCCGGATCGGCCCGCCGCGAAGCTGCCCGGTATCCGCCCCCGGATCATGCCTGTATCTGCCCCTGTTCGATACACGCCCGGCACGTCATGCGGTCGCCGCATCCGGAGCCCGCGCGCGGCGACCGCGCGCTCGCCGCGCCTGCATCCAGTCGTCCAGCCGTGCGACCTCGCCGGCGGTCAGCCGCAGACCCAGCTTGTTGCGCCGCCAGATCACATCCTCGGCGCTGCGGGCATATTCGCGCTCCATCAGCCAGATCACCTCGCGCTCGGTCAGGGTGGCGCCGAAGGCCTGGCCCAGATCCGCCTCGGACACAGCCTCGCCCAGAAGTTCGCGGACCTGGGTGCCATAGGCCCGCACCAGCCGCTTGGCCCAGAACGGGCTGAGGAAGGGGTATGCTGCCTGCAAGTCCGCGATCAGCTTGGCCACATCGCCCACGGCGAAATCGCCGCCCGGCAACGCGACGCCCGCCGTCCAGTGGCCGGAGGTGCCGGGGAAGAAGGGCGCGATCTTGTCCATCGCATCCTCTGCCAGCTTGCGATAGGTGGTGATCTTGCCGCCGAAGATGTTAAGGATCGGGGCGCCGCCGGCCTGGTCGACCTTCAGCGTATAGTCCCGCGTGGCCGCCGTGGCGCTGCTGGCGCCGTCATCGTAGAGGGGGCGCACGCCGGAATAGCTCCAGACGATATCGTCCTCCGAGATGTCCTGCTTGAAGTAGCTGTTGGCAAAATCGACCAGATAGCGCCGCTCCTCGGGGGAGCAGTCGGGCTTGATGTGGGGGTCGAGATGTTCAGCATCGGTGGTACCGATCAGGGTGAAATCCGTCTCGTAGGGAATGGCAAAGATGATCCGCCCATCGGTGCCCTGAAAAAAGTAGCATTTGTCGTGGTCATAGAGCTTGCGGGTCACGATATGGCTGCCCCGCACAAGCCGGACGCCCTCGTTCGACTTGATATGCACTTTCTGGTGGAGGATGTCGCCGACCCAGGGGCCGCCCGCGTTCACCAGCATCCGCGCCCGGATCACCTGCGTCTCGCCGGTTTCGGTATCTTCCACCGAGACCTGCCAGTGATCGCCCTTCCGCGCTGCGGCCACCACCTTGGTGCGCACCAGGATCTGGGCGCCCCGGTCTTCGGCGTCGCGGGCGTTCAGCACGACCAGCCGGGAATCCTCGATCCAGCAATCGGAATATTCATAGGCTTTCTCGAAGCGGTCCTCGATCGGAGCTCCCTCGGGCGTGCCGCGCAGGGACAGGGTGCGGGTGCCGGGCAGGATCTTGCGGCCGCCCAGATTGTCATAGAGGAACAGGCCCAGCCGGATCATCCAGGCCGGGCGGCGCCCCTTCATCCAGGGCATCACGCGGTTCAGGATGCGTGCGGCGGGGGTTTCGCCTTCGAACCGCATGTCGCGGTGATAGGGCAGCACAAAGCGCATCGGCCAGGAGATATGCGGCATGGCACGCAGCAGAACCTCGCGTTCGGCCAGCGCATGCCGGACCAGCTTGATCTCGAAATACTCCAGATAGCGCAGCCCGCCGTGGAACAGCTTGGTGGAGGCCGAGGAGGTGGCCGAGGCGAGGTCGTTCATCTCGGCAAGCGCCACCGTCAGCCCGCGCCCCGCCGCATCCCGCGCGATCCCGCAGCCGTTGATCCCGCCGCCGATAACAAAAAGGTCGACCGTATTGTCGTTGGCGTGGATGTCCGACACCTGGCTCTCCTTGGCCAAAAACCTTGGGCAACCGGTAAAGCGCGTTTGCCGTCTTCGCAAGAGTGTATTTCGTTTCTGTTCGTTATTGTGAAATCCCACCTCAGGGCACCTGTCATGGGTGCGAATGCACCGCTGAGATGCGCGATTATGCGAAAACCGCACATATACGAACATCCCCTTGCGCTTTCCGGACCGGCGTCGGTAGATGGCGGCAGGAGGCTCAAGATGTCGCAAACCTTCCGTCACCCGGAAATCCTCGAAACCGCTCGCCGGCAGGGCAAGGTCACTGTCGAAGGGCTGGCCGAGCACTTTGGAGTCACCCTGCAAACCATCCGCCGCGACCTGACGGAGCTGGCCGAGGCCGGGCGGTTGCAGCGGGTGCATGGCGGGGCGATCCTGCCCTCGGGCACCAGCAACATCCAATATGCGGAACGGCGCAGACTGAACGAGGCGGCTAAGACGGCGATCGCCCGCGCCTGCGCCGCCCATATCCCGGAAGGCAGCTCGGTGTTCCTGAATATTGGCACCAGCACCGAGGCGGTCGCCCGCGCGCTGTTGCACCACCGGGATCTGATGGTCGTGACCAACAACATGAATGTGGCCGAGATTCTGGCCGCCAATCGCGAATGCCAGATCATCCTGACGGGCGGCACGTTGCGGCGCGCCGATGATGGCCTGGTCGGAGAGCTCGCCGCCGCCACAATCCGGCAGTTCAAGTTCGACATCGCGGTGATCGGCTGTTCGGCGATGGACGAAGACGGCGACCTGCTGGATTTCGACATTCAGGAGATCGGCGTGAGCCAGACGATCATCGCCCATGCCCGTAAGGCTTTCCTGGTCGCGGATCACTCGAAGTTCGACCGGATTGCGCCTGCGCGGATCACCTCGTTGAGCGAGATCGACGCGGTCTTCACGGATCGCGCGGTGTCGCCCACCCTGGCCGCCCGCTGCGCCGACTGGCAGACGCGGGTGCATGTGGCCCCGGCTGACGGCGCCTGAGGCGCGGGGCGAGCCCCCGGGAATTTCGGACCGGCGCCGGGTCAAGCCGCTGCCTGGGGTTGCACAATGCGCCGCGACCGTTGATACGAAAGGACGCTGCCAGCCCCCGGCGCATCGTAGAACCCGCCCCCGACCGCAGGACCAAGATGACCCGATTGACCCCGAAAGAGCTGCAAGCGTTTCTGGTCGGCCAGCAATTGTATTGCTTCGACCCGGCGGATCGCGCGCATGTGGCAACGATCCGGTATCGGAAGGATGGTACCTGTCTGGCGACCTTTGCGGACGGCGGCGAAGATCAGGGAACCTATGGCCTGACCGACGATGCCTACTGGACGCAATACACGAATTTCCGCGCCGGTGAGAGGAACGCGTTTCACCTTGTGCCGGTGGCCCCGCAAGTCGTACAGGCCTGGCATACCGATGGCCGCCGCGCCTTTTTGCAAAGCCCGCTGCCGCACTTGCCAGTCCTTGAGGAAGGAACGCCGTCTTGACCGAATATGAGGCCTTGCGCCGCGCGCCGCTGTCCCAGATCCGGGCCGCGATCCGGGCGAACAGCTACGAAGGGCACACCGCCGGGCTGGCGCCGGGGCGCCTTCAGGTCAATCTTGCGATCATGCCCGAGGCTTTTGCGCTCGATTTCTTCCGGTTCTGCCAGCGCAACCCCAAGCCCTGTCCGCTGACGGGTGTGACGGATGCCGGCGCTCGTATTCTTGGAACCCTGGGGCCTAATCTGGCGGCGGATACGGATGCGCCGGCCTATGCAATCTATGAACACGGGGTGCTGCAAGGCTATCGCCCCGATGTCCGCGATCTTTGGCGCGCGGATTTCGTGGCCTTTGCGCTGGGCTGTTCGTTCACTTTCGAACGCGCCTTGACCGAAGCCGGGATCGCCATGCGCCATGTGGATTGCAACCGCACCGTGCCGATGTTCCGATCCTCGCTGCAGACAATCTCGGCCGGGCCCTTCGGCGGCGATATGGTCGTGTCGATGCGCCCGATCAAGCCCGCCGACATCGACCGCGTGCGCCAGATCTGCGACCTGTATCCGCTGGGGCATGGCGGGCCCGTGCATGTGGGCGATCCGGCGCAGATCGGCATTTCAGACATCTCGGCCCCCGATTGGGGCGAGGCGGTGCCGTTCGAGGATGGCGAGATCCCGGTGTTCTGGGCCTGCGGCGTGACGCCCCAGAATGCGGCCATCGCTGCCAGGCTGCCGCTGTTCATATCGCACAAGCCCGGCGCGATGCTGATCACCGATGTGGACGAGCGGGCGAACCCGCCGATCCTCTCCTAGCGCCTGCTGCGCTGAACCGTCGCTGGCGGACGGCACCGGCTCGGCGCCACGGCGGGAGGCACATGGCGGCGAATGACGTTGAGACGGGGTGCGGTCTTGATCGGCCGCACCCCGCCTGTTGTTTAGTTGATCACAAAGCCCATCGCGGCGCCGATGGTCTCGTTCCAGGTGGCCGCGCAGGCCTCGCCGCAGCGGTCTTTATAGGCCGGAAGCACCGCCATCGTCGCGGCATCGGCCATCAGGGCCATATCCGCCTCGGACGCGGGAACGAGCGTCATGTTCGCAGGCTCGCCGTAGGGGCAGGTGCCGCCGGTGTTGCAGGCCAGACCATCCGCCGTTTCGGTGGCGGCGAGGGCGAACATCTTGTCCTCCAGCTCGGCCAAGCCTTCCTCGATCGCGGTCTGGGCGGCGGGATCGATGCCGTTCCACCAGTCCAGATTGGCGATGTTGGCAATCACACCGTGGTTGATCGGCACGGCAGAGATGTAATCGGCGGGCTCATGCCATTTTGCCAGATAGCCCGACAAGGCGCCGGTGATGGCGCAGTCGATGGTGCCGTTGGCCATGGCGGTGGGGACTTCGCCAAAGGCCATCCCGATGGGCGAGGCGCCGATATGTTCCAAGAACACCTGCTGAGATGCGCCAGAGGCCCGCACCTTGCGGCCCGCCAGATCGGCGAGTGAGGCGAAGGCCTCGCGGCAGTAGACAACCTGGCTTTGATAAATGCCGTAGCCCAGCAGCTTGATGCCATGAGTCTCGGCCAGATAGCCGGCGTGAAACTCGCGGAACGCATCGGCCGCCTTGTGCACGCCTTCCACATCGGCGACGACGCCCACAAGGTCGCTGGCCTCGTTCACCGGCACGGAGCCGGAGGTGTAGGACAGCACCTGATGCGCCATCTGCACGGTCCCGTTGGACACCAGCGAGAACAGCTCATCCCCCTTGAAGCCCAGCTCGTTGAACGGCTTGATGTTCGCCTTGATGGCGCCGCCGCTGCTGTCAACGATGGTCTCGGTCCAGAACGGCAGCTCCATGTCCTTGTACATCGACAGGATCCCGATGGAGCCGACGACGTTCAGATTGGTCTCGGGGATGTCTTGGGCCTGCGCCTGCGCGGCGGTCAGACCCAGCGCGAGCAGGGCGGCGAAGGATAGGTTCGAAGTCATAGAGGGCACTCCTTGTTGGGGCTGGCAGGGTACGGCCCCGCCTAGCGTGGATTGACGATTTCAGGAAGCCAGAGCGCAAGCCCCGGCACGGCGATCAGCAGACCAATCATCACCAGCATGGCCAAGAGAAACGGAACAGAGCCAACGAACAGGTCAGAGATCGACCCGGTCTTGCGCACGGCCTGAACGATATACAGGTTCAGGCCCACCGGCGGGGTGATCAGCGCGGCCTCGATCAGGATGACGAAGACGATGCCCCACCAGACCGGATCATAGCCCAGCCCGACGATCACCGGGACGATGATCGGCGTGGTCGCGATCATCATGGAAATCGTCTCCATGAAGCAGCCCAGCAGCAGGTAGAAGGCGATGATCGCCAGCAACATGCCCAGCGGGGGCCAGCCCAGATCCAGGATCGCGTTGGTGATCGCATCCACCAGCCCGATCGACACCATCACGAGGTTCAGAAAGAAGGCGGTCAGCACGATCAGCATGATCATGCAGGTGGTGCGCACGGTTCCTTCGAAAGCGCTCAGCAGCACCGGCAATGTCAGCTTGCCGTTCAGAGCGACCAGCCCCAGTGTTGCCAGCAGGCCCAGCGCCGCCGCCTCTGTCGGCGTGGCCAGCCCCACATAGATCGACCCGACCACCACCAGGAACAGCCCCAGCGGCGGCAACAGATGCGGCAGCCCCGCGATCCGCGCGGGCCAAAGCGAGCCGCTGGCGGGTTTGCCCTTGACCAGCGACGGCATCACCAGCACCGCGAGCAGCACGATCCCCGAAAACAGCGCCGCCAGCATCAGGCCGGGGATGAACCCGGCGGCATAAAGGTCCGTGACAGAGGTTTGCGACAGCACCGAATAAACGATCATGTTGATCGACGGCGGGATCAGGATGCCTAGCGTGCCCCCCGCCGCGATGGAGCCCAGGAACAGCGGCCGGTTGTAACCGCCCTTGTCCATATTGGGCACGGCGACGGTGCCGATGGTGGCCGCCGTCGCCAGCGACGAGCCCGAGGTCGCCGCAAAGACCGCGCTGGAGGCGATGTTGGTATGGATCAACTGCCCCGGTACGCGGGCGAACCAGGGGGCCAGCGCGCCGAACAGCCGCTCTGACACGCCGGAACGGTGCATCAACTCGCCCATCATGATGAACATTGGCGCGGCGATCAGGATGAAGTCGTTGGAATGGCTCCAGAAAATGGGCCCGGCGGCGCCGGTCATCGGAATGAAGGCGTAGTTTTCCGAAAGGAAATAGCCGGTCAGCGCCAGGACCGCCGCGACAGGCAGGCTCAGCGCCAGACCGACCAGCAGAAAGATCAGGGCGGCCTGGATCATGACTTGGGCTCCTTCAAGTCGATGCCGATCTCCGCGATCTCTTCCATCAGGTCGGGGTTGGAGATCAGTGCCTCCATCCCCTTGGTGTCGCCGGCCACGAGGCGCGCCACGGCCAAGATCGGGGTCAGGCAGGCGACCGTTGCGAACCAGGCAAAGCCGGTCCACCAGACCAACTGCGGCCCGATCAGCGGCACCCGCAGGGTCGATTGCGAGCGCGCGTCCAGCTTCCAGCTTTCCTGCAGCACGTCGAAGGAATACCACGCCAGCGCCGCCGCCGTGAGGGCCAGCGCCAGCGCGGCGATCAGGTCAAAGATCAGGCGGATCGGACGCGGCAGCTTGGCCGTCAGAATATCGACGCGGATGTTCGCGCGGCTGGTGACGGTGAACCCCATGCCCAGACCGATGCAGGCCGCGAAAGCGTAGCTGGAGATCTCAAAGCTCTCCAGCAGGGTCTGGCCCGTCACCGCCCGAGAGACGACGTCGATCGCGATGGGGATCGCGCAGCCGAACAGGATCAGCGCGCCGGCGGTCCAGGCGAGCCAGCGGCTGACCCGTGCTGTGATGTCATGCACTGGCTGCACGTCCTATGTCCCTTCCCTCTGTCGCCCGGTTGCCGCCCGGGGTGGTCGCATTGTCAAGCGGCCCCAGGCCCGGCCACTGTCCCGCGTTTCAAGAGCGTGCGCCGCCGGATCCTGCCAAGGGCCCAATGCGGCGTCGACTCCCTGCGGCAGAATGGGGGGAGGGCGCGGGAAGTGTCCAGCTTTGTCATTGCCTTCGGTCCGATCTCTGGGCGGATGCCTCGATTTTAATCCCTGCTCTTCGCTTCGTTCCGCCGGATGTCGTGCCGCTGCCGGATGATGCCCGAATCCCATTCGGTCGGCCGTATCGGCGCGCCTTGGTCGCCGGTCGCTTCGGTCTGGCGATCCCCGGGGTGATCGCAAAAGAATTTCTGTTGTGTACAAATTGTGTACATTATAGGGTCGCCGCTATGAAACGATTCTCCAAAGATGATTGCGTGGCCGATCTCAGGCGCCGCATCCTGTCGACCGACCTGTCGCCGGGCGAAGACCTGGACGAAACCGCGCTGGCCGAGCGCTATGGCATGTCGCGCACGCCGCTGCGCGAGGTGCTGCAACGGCTGCAGGGCGAAGGCTATGTCGAGATGAGCCAGAACCGCGGGGCGAAGGTTGCCTCGATGGACATCGGCGTGCTGCGGACGTTCTTTCAGACCGCCCCGATGGTCTATGCCAATGTCGCGCAGCTCGCGTGCGAAAACCGGACAACCGCGCAATTGGACCGGTTGAAAGACGCGCAGCGGGTCTTTGCCAAGGTGGCCACGACCAATCCGTCAGAGGCGGCGCTGGCCAATCACAGCTTTCATGCGATCATCGGTGACATGGCGCAGAACCCCTATCTGGTCGCCTCGCTGGCGCGTCTGCAGATTGACCACACCCGGATGAGCCAGACCTTCTATCGCCCCGCCGCCCCGGCAGAGACACTGCTGGTGATCAAGGCCATCGAACAGCACGATGCCATGATCACCGCGATTGACTCGCGTGAACGGGCGTTGGCCATCGACCTAACCCTGCAGCACTGGGACCTCAGCCGTGACCGGATGGAACGCTTCGTGCGCCCCGATCCGCTGCCGGTCGATATCGTTTCACTCAAGGACCGCCGCAATGCAGTTTGAAGGCATCTACACACCCGTGGTGACACCCTACCACGCCGATTTCACCCTGAACGAAGAGGCGCTGGCCCGTACCATTGAACACCTGATCGCTGCCGGGGTGCATGGGATCGTCGTGGCGGGGTCGACCGGCGAATACTACGCCCAGACGCCCGAGGAACGGCTGGAGATGATGGGCCGCGCCGCGGGCCTGATCGCCGGGCGGGTGCCGATGATCGTGGGCACCGGCGCCATCCGCACCGAGGACAGCGTGATGTATGCCAAAGCCGCGAAGGCCGCCGGGGCGGATGCGCTGCTGGTGGCCACGCCGCCCTATGCTTATCCGACGGGGCGCGAGATCGCGCTGCATGCGCTGGCCATTGATCAGGCCGCGAACCTGCCGGTGATGCTGTATAATTACCCCGGCCGCATGTCCGTCAATATGGACGAAGAGACGCTGGACCGTCTGGGCCGCAGCCCGAATTTCTGCGCCGTCAAGGAAAGCTCAGGCGATATCAACCGCCTGCACATGCTCGCCCGCGACTATCCGCATATCGCCTTGTCCTGCGGGATGGACGATCAGGCGCTGGAATTCTTCGCCTGGGGCGCGCGGTCCTGGGTCTGCGCCGGGTCGAACTTTGCGCCCGAAGCGCATATCGCGCTGTATCGGGCTTGTGCGGTCGAGGGGGATTTCACCAAGGGCCGCGCGATCATGTCGGCGATGCTGCCGCTGATGCGGGTGCTCGAACAGGGCGGCAAGTTCGTGCAATGCATCAAATACGGGCTGACCCTGCGCGGCATCGACGCGGGCCCGCCGCGCAAGCCGCTGCAGCCGCTGAACAAGGACGACAAACGCGAACTGGCAAAGGTGATCCGCACCATGAACCTCGCCGTTTCCAGCATCACGGGGGCCTCGCTATGACCGATCTTCTGACCCATGCGGAATACCGCGCCCTGGCCGAAGCGCTGGACCCGCCCCGCAGCCCGTTCATCGACGGCAAGTACCGGCGCGGACAGGGGCCGATGATGGCTACATTCAACCCGGCGACGGGGGCCGAGATTGCGCAGATCTCGACCGCTGATGCGACGGATGTGGACCTGGCCGTTGCCAAGGCGCGTGAGGCGTTCGATCAGGGCCGCTGGTCGAAACTGGATCCAGAGGCGCGCAAGGACGTGCTGATCCGGCTGTGCAAGCTGATGACGCGGAACCGCCGCGAACTGGCGGTGATGGAAAGTGTCGACTCCGGCAAGCCGATCCGCGATTGCGAGTTGATCGACCTGCCAGAGACGATCCATTGCCTCAAATGGCATGCCGAGGCGATTGACAAGATCTATGATCAGACCGCCCCCACCGGCGACGGCGCACTTGCGATGATCCTGCGCGAACCGGTGGGCGTGGTGGCCGCTGTTCTGCCCTGGAACTTCCCGTTGATGATGCTGGCGTGGAAAATCGGCCCGGCCCTGGCGGCGGGCTGTTCGGTGATCGTGAAACCGGCCGAGCAGACCAGCCTGACCGCGCTGCGGGTGGCCGAGCTGGCCGCCGAGGCGGGCGTGCCGCGCGGGGTGCTCCAGGTGCTGCCCGGCGACGGCCCGTCGGTGGGGGAGCCCTTGGGCCGGCACATGGATGTGGACATGGTCAGCTTTACCGGATCGACCGAAACCGGGCGGCGCTTTTTGCATTATGCGGCGGACAGCAACCTCAAGAAGGTGGTCCTGGAATGCGGCGGCAAGAACCCGGCGCTGGTGTTCGACGATGCCGAGAACCTCGATCATGTGGCGGGCCATGTCGTCAACGCCGCCTTCTGGAACGCCGGGCAGAATTGTTCGGCCACCTCGCGTCTGATCGTGCACAGCGCCGTCAAGCCCGCGCTGATGGAAAAGATCGCCGCCCGGATGCGCGATTGGAAAACCGGCGATCCGCTGGATCCGGCCAACCATATCGGTGCGCTGATCGACGCGGACCATTGCGCCAAGGTGCGCGGCTATCTCGATACCGCAGGGACGGGGCCGTTCGTCGCGCCGCAGGTGGTGGAGGTCGCGGCGGATGATGCCCGCGCGGTGGATGAGATCTTTGGCCCCGTCCTGAGTGTGATCACGGTCGCGTCCAATGACGAGGCGGTGAGCATTGCCAATGACACGTCCTATGGGCTGGCGGCCTCGGTCTTTTCCGCCGGGGGGCGAAGTGCCCTGCGTGCGGCGCGTGACATACGGGCGGGCACCGTCACCGTCAATTGCTATGGCGAGGGCAACATCGCCACGCCCTTCGGCGGCTACAAGCAATCGGGCTTTGGCGGGCGCGACAATGGCCTACACGCCCACGACCAATACACCGAGATAAAGACCATCTGGATCGATCTCACCGATCCCGCAGACGGAGACAATGTGGCATGAGCGTGGATGCAGTCGGGACGGTCCGCCGGGGACGCGGTGCGCGCAAGGCGATCCGCCAGACCCGCGACATCAAGATGCTGCCCGCGCTCAAACGGCGCCTGCCCCTGACCGAGCCGATGACGCCCGAGCAGATCGAGCGGATCGACGCGGCCTCGATGAACGTCCTGGAAAACGTGGGCGTGATGTTCCGCGATCCCATCGCGCTGGAGGATTGGACGCGTGCCGGTGCCAAGGTGGTCGGAGAGATGGTGTATCCCGACCGCGATCTGGTGCGCGCCCTGATCGCGTCGATCCCTGAAAGCTTCACCTACCACGCACGCGACCCGCAGAAATCGCTGCCCTTCGGCCAGGATCACAGCATCTTCGTGCCGATGACCGGGGCGCCCTATCTGCGTGACCTTGACGATGTGCGCCGCAACCCGACGCTCGCGGATCTGGCGAATTTCCACAAGCTCAGCCACATGCTGCCCGCGATCCATTCCAGCGCGCATCACATCGTGGAACCCTACGACCACCCGATCAGCCAGCGCCATCTGCACATCACCTATTCCTCGATGAAGCATTCCGACAAGACCTTCATGGGCATGACCACAAGCCCCAAGAACGCCGAAGACGTGATGGAGATGTGCGCGATCCTGTTCGGCGAAGACTTCATCGACAGCCATCCAGTGGTGACGGGCAATTGCAACGGCAACTCTCCGCTGGTGTGGGACGAGACGATGCTGGGCGCGATGCGGGCCTTCTGCCGCCGCAACCAGCCGGTGCTGTGCTCTCCCTTCGTGCTGGGCGGGGCGAATACGCCTGCCAGCGTCCCGGCAACTGTGGCGCAGCTGAATGCCGAAGCGCTCAGCGCGCTGGCCTATACCCAGATCGTGCGCAAGGGCTGTCCGGCGATCTATGGGCATTACCTCAGCACCGTCAGCATGAAATCCGGCGCGCCGATGGCGGGCACGCCGGAAATCAGCCTGATGAACTTCATGATCGGCCAGATGGCGCGGTTCTATGGCGTGCCGTGGCGGACCTCGAACACTTTGGGCGGGGCCAAGACCTTCGACGCGCAGGCCGGGTACGAATCCGCCATGACGATGAACGCCGTGCTGATGGCGGGGGCCAATTACATCTGGCATTCGGCAGGCTGGAACGAGGCGGGGATGCATTGTTCAACCGCCAAGTTCATCGTCGATGCCGAGATGTGCGCGATGGGCTACCGCATGGCCGAAGGCATCCGCTGGGACGATTTCGCCGAGGCGATGGAGGCGGTGCCCGATGTAGGCCCCGGGGGGCATTACCTGGGCCATCCCCACACGCTGGAGCACTTCCAGAAAGCGTTCTTCATGCCCGAGATGTTCGACAACAATTCGATCGAGCAATGGCAGGCCGAAGGCAGCGTTGAGATCACGGAACGCGCCCTGCGCAAGGCCCGCGCGATGCTGGAGGAATATGAAGAACCCCGACTGGATCCGGGCGTCGATGAGGCCTTGCGCGACTATATCGCCCGGCGCGAACGCGAGATTCCGGCGGCCGACTCGTTGAACCAGGATCATTGACATGCAGATCCGCCGCCTGCCGCGCGACCCCGGTCCCGCTGGCTGGAACCGCCTGCTGCCTGAACCTGACGCGCCCACCCCGCTGGAGGGGCGGGTCACCGCCGATTGGCTGGTGATCGGCGCGGGCTATGCCGGGCTGGCCGCCGCGCATCGCCTGTCGAAACTGGCCCCCGGCGACCGGATCGTCGTTCTGGACGCGGTGCGGATAGGCGACGGCCCGGCGGGGCGCAACTCTGGCTTCATGATCGATTTGCCGCATGACCTGACCTCTGACGATTACGGTGGCGCGCTGAACAGCGATCTGGCGCAGACACAGGACAACCGCCGCGGCATCGCCCATGCCCGCGACATGGCCGCGGAATTCGGCCTGCCGCCCGAGGCCTTTGTGATGTCGGGCAAGATCAACGGCGCCGCCACCGCTAAGGGCAGCGCCCATAATCAAAGCTTTGCCCGCCATCTGACGGCGATGCAGGAACCGCATGAGATCTTCGATGCGGCCCAGATGCGCGAGATCACGGGTACGCCCTATTACCAAAGCGGGCTGTTTACGCCGGGCAGCGCGATGATCCAGCCCGCGAAGTTCGTGCGCGGGGTGGCGGCGGGCCTGCGGTCGAACCGGGTTTCGATTCATGAGAACAGTCCTGTCACAAGGCTCGACCGGCAGGGCGACTGGGTGGCGAAGACTCCCTTGGGGCAGGTGACGGCGCCGAACGTGATCCTTGCGGTGAACGGCCATCTGAACAGCTTTGGCTATCTGCCCGGGCAGCTGATGCATGTTTTTACCTATGCCTCGATGACCCGCGCGCTTGCCCCGGACGAGGTCGCGCGGCTTGGCGGACGTGCGATCTGGGGGCTGACACCCGCCGATCCGATGGGCACGACCGTGCGACGGATTTCCGGCACCGGCGGTGACCGGATCATCATCCGCAACCGCTTTACCTTCGATCCCACGCTGGAGGTCACCGACCGTCGCATCGCCACCGTCGCGCGCGATCACGACAGGGCCTTTGCTGCGCGGTTCCCGATGCTGGACGGGGCCGCCATGGAATACCGTTGGGGCGGCCGTTTGTGCCTCAGCCGCAATGGCGTGCAGGTAATCGGCCAGCTGGACGAGGGCCTGTTTTCCGCCTGCTGCCAGAACGGGCTGGGCACGGCCAAAGGCACCTTGGCCGGAGGGTTGGCGGCCGAACTGGCGCTGGGGCAGACGTCAGACGCGCTGTCCCGGGCGCTGTCGGCGGAGGCTCCTGTTCGCCTGCCGCCCGAGCCTATCGCGCGGCTGGGGGCGCGCCTGATCCTCAAATGGCAGGAACGGCGCGCGGGCCGCGAGTTCTAGGCCGCAAAGGCGCAAGGGCGATGCGCACCGGCCCGTGCCAGAACGCATCGGTCCGGGGAAAATCGCCGCTCCGTCTGGTGTGCCGAGAAACCGCTTGAAACCGAACGAACGATGTCCAACACTCATTCCAATGAAAGCAGAGTTTTTGCTTGAAATATCGTAAGTGTTCACTGTCGCAAGTATGGTAAAGGGTGAGACCTGATGGAGCCTTCGTCAAACGCAAGCGACACCGATCCGCACGACGAGGCAGACACCTCGGATCAGGCAGCGGAGACGGCGAGCCCCGATGCCGCACGCCGCCTGTCGCGGATCGAGCGGATCCGGCAAAAGGTCAAAAAGCTTCAGGGAAAGGACCCTGACATCTATCCGATGTGGTAGGGTCAGGCACCCGGCCTTTGCAACGGAGGATGTCATGCATTATCTCGCCACGCTGTTCTGGTTCATCGTGTTCGTCGCACTCTGGACGCCGCTGTCCGTTGTGTTCCGGGCCAGCGGTGCCGGGCGGTTCGCGCGGTCCGCGCGGGACGAGAGCCTGTGGACGCCGCGCAAAACCCGCTCCTTCCGCGAAATGCGGCGCCAAGGCTGACGGGACCCTGATTGCGGGAGTCAGACACGCTTTGCGGCACGTGCCGGTCCGGGCAAACCGGGGGCGAGCGCGGTGAAGATACTGGGCCTTTCCGCCTTCTATCACGACAGCGCCGCCGTCTTGCTGGACGACGGGCGCATCGTTGCCGCCGCGCAGGAAGAACGGTTCACCCGGCGCAAGTTCGATGCCGCCTTCCCGGAACATGCGATCACGTCCTGCCTGCAATCCGTGGGCTGCACCCTGCGCGACATCGACTTCATTGCCTTTCACGAGAAACCGCTCCGCAAGTTCGACCGGCTGTTGCAGACCTATGCCGCCCATGCCCCGCGCGGTTTCTGGTCGTTTCGTCGGGCGATGCCGGCGTGGCTGGGCGGAAAACTGTATCAGAAACGACAGCTCCGTCGCGCGCTGCGGGCGATGGATCCCGGCGCTGACCTGACCGGCCGGCTGCTGTTTGCCGAACATCACCAAAGCCATGCGGCGTCGGCCTTCTATCCGTCCCCGTTCGACCAAGCCCTGGTGCTGACGATGGATGGCGTCGGGGAATGGGCTACAACGTCTGTCTGCCTGGGCAACGGCGCGGATCTGGTGCCCGAGCTGGAGATGTCGTTTCCCCATTCGCTGGGGTTGCTATACACGGCAGTGACCCAGTACCTCGGCTTCAAGGTGCTGTCGGGCGAATACAAGGTCATGGGCCTTGCGCCCTATGGCACGCCGCGCTTTCGCGATCTCTTTCTGGACAGGCTGGTTGATCTGAAGGACGACGGCTCTTTTGCGCTGGACCAGCGGTATTTCGACTATTGCGTCGGGTCCTCGATGATCTCGGACGCTTTCGCCGATTTGTTCGGTCAGCCAAGGCGGATGTCCGAGGATGCGCCGCTGGAGCCTTTCCATATGGATGTCGCCGCCTCGCTTCAGGCGGTGACCGAAGAGATTGTCTTGCGGATGGTGCGCCACCTGACGGCCCGGTTTAATCAGCAGTGCCTGTGCCTGGCGGGTGGGGTCGCGCTCAATTGTGTCGCGAACGGTCGGATCCTGCGCGAAACCGGCATCAAGGATCTGTGGGTCCAGCCCGCCGCCGGGGATGCGGGCTGTGCGCTGGGCGCGGCGCTGGCGGTCTGGCATCAGCATCTGGGCCAGCCCCGCCCCGCGCCGCAGGTCCCTGACGCGATGCAAGGCGCCTATCTTGGCCCCGACTTCGCCCAGACCGAGATTGAGGCGCGGCTGCACGGCGCCGGTGCCGTGAGCGAGACATTGGACGAAGACGCCATGATCGCGCGGACGGTGCAGGCCTTGATCGACGGGAAGGCCGTTGGATGGTTTCAGGGGCGGATGGAATTCGGGCCCCGGGCGCTTGGGGCGCGGTCGATCCTGGCGGATCCCCGGTCCACTACCATGCAGAAAACGTTGAACCTGAAGGTCAAGAACCGCGAGAGCTTTCGCCCCTTTGCCCCGGCGGTCCGGGAAGAGGATGTGTCGGACTGGTTCGAACACGCGGGGCCAAGCCCCTATATGCTGGTCACCGCCTCCGTTCAGGACCGGCATCGGCGCAGCGACAACGACAGCGACAGCGGCGACATGATGGCCCGGCTGAACCGCCTCCGCTCCAGCATTCCGGCGGTGACGCATGTGGATTACTCCGCGCGGTTACAGACGGTCAGTGCGGGTACGAACCCTCGGTTCCATCGCCTTTTGACCGCGTTCAAGGCGGCCACGGGCTGCCCGGTGCTGGTTAACACCAGCTTCAACGTGCGCGGAGAGCCGATTGTCTGCACGCCAGAAGATGCCTTTCGCTGCTTCATGGGGACCCAGATCGACGTTCTGGTGGTGGGCACAAGCCTGATGGTCAAGGCCGGGCAAGATCCGGGTCTGCGCGCGCGCCTCGCGCAGACCTTTGATCCGGATTAGGCTGGGGGGCAGATGGCCACGCGCAACCTGACAGGGATCAAACGATTGGGGCGCCGCGTCCTGCGGGCCTCGGGCCTGCGGTGGACGCCCGGTTGGGTGCGGGCCGACGGCCCCCCCCGCGGCTTGCCGCTTCAGCCGGCAACCGCGCCTGCGCCGGACACGCCCACGCGCTTGCTGCCCTGCGATTCCCAGACCCATGCGCACCAGCCCGGCAATCTACTGATGCGCTATTCCGGGGATCAAAGTGGCGAGGTCGCCTATCAGTTCAACTCAGCCGGGTACCGCAGCGAAGAGCTTGATCTGACGGCAGAGCACCGGATCCTCCTGGTCGGCGAAAGCCACGCCTTCGGGATGGGCGTTTCGTTCGAGGATGGCTTTGGCCAGCGCCTGAAGACCCATATGGCCGAGGCGCTGGGCCTGCCGGACGTCCAGGTCAACCTTGTCAATCTGTCGGTCTGTGCCGCCTCCGCCGACTACTGCACCCGCACCTTAATCCGTCAGGTCGATATTGTCCGGCCAAACCTCGTTCTGTGCTGCTTGCCCGTCTTTGACCGGATCGAGAACTACACCAAGCGCGGGCCAAGGGATTACAGCGTCAGCGGCATCGACCCCGCCAAACTGGACAGCGCGCCGATCCCGGTTCAGGGGTTTATCGACCTGTACAACCCGCTGCTGGGGCGGATGAACCAGCTGCGCAACGTTCTGTTGCTGCAAAGCCTGTGCGCGCGCAAGGGGATCGAACATCTCGTCCTGTCCGAAGACCTTCGCCCCGGCGCAATGAAAGCGGAAGTCCTGCAACCGGTGTTTGGTCAGGTGGATCAAGAGCGGGTGGCGCTGCATCGCTTTTTCCGCACCAAGATAGATCTGGCGAAGGATGACGGCCACTCCGGCCCGCGCACCCATGCCGCGCTGGCGATTTTTCTGCTGGACCGGATCGCCAGGCTGCCTAGGATACAGATCGCGTCCGACCGAGGCGCGCGTCTGCTTGAAATGGCAAAGCAGCTGAAGGCCGAGAGCCCGGACTGGGCCTTTGCCATGGACGCGGTAAAGAGATTTTGACGCGCGGTCTGTCCGGCGCCGGGGGCGCGCCCAGGAAAGAGGCACAGCGATGAACCAGCCCGTTCCGCCCAAAACGACCGCATCCTCTGCCAAGGCGGATACCGCTTTCGACTGGGAAGCCTGCTGGTATCCCGTCTCGTTCCTCGAAGACCTGCCGCGCGACCGTCCGACGCGCGTGTCGCTGTATGATACGGGGCTTGTGCTGTTCTTTGATGGGGCGGGACAGTTGCATTGCCTGCGCGATCTGTGCCCGCACCGTGCCGCACGGCTGTCGGATGGCCAGATCGTCGATGGGCGGCTGGAATGCCTGTACCACGGCTGGCAATTCGATGGGGCGGGCGATTGCCAGTTCATCCCGCAGATGCTGCCTGACAAGGACTACCCGATCCGCTCTTGCGTGCGGGCCTATCCCGTCCACCTGCGCGACGGCATTGTCTGGGTCTGGGCGGGCGATTCCGGCGCGGCGGATCCGGGGTGGATCCCGCACAGCAAGGCCGCCGGGGTCCAGGATCTTTGCGCGGTGACATTCCAGATGGATCTGCCCTATGACCAAAGCTACCTGATCGAGAATGTGATCGACATTGCCCATATTCACATCGCCCACGACGGGGTGCGCGGCGGCGGCATCCGGGCGGCGGCCAAACCGCTGCAATTCGAGATCGAGCATAGTGGGATCGACGGGATCCGCGCCACCTTTCGGACGATCGGACTGAAACGCGCCGAGGGCAGCCCGCAGGTTGCCGGGGCGCAGGTGGAATACGTGGCGCCGAACCTGGTCCGCTATGCCTCTACCTATGCCGATGGTGGGCTGGTCGCGGGGCTCGAGCTGTTCGCGCTGCCGGTGGGCAAGGGGCGCAGCCGCCTCTTGTACCGCAAGTACAGCAATTTCACGGGATGGCGCGAGCGGATCAAACCCCGCTGGATGGAGCATCAGGTTCAATGCCTGATCCTTGAACAGGATATGAACGTCGTGGTCGGTCAGCATCAGGAGATCGAGGGGGCGCAACAGCCGCTCAGTACGCTATGGCTGCCGATCAAGACCTCGGACCGGCTGGTTGTGGAATACCGCAAATGGCTGGATCGTTTCGGCGCGGCGCTGCCGTTCTACCGGGGGTTCGCAACGGCCCGAAACAGCCAGATCGATCCCGGCGCCCCGCAGGCCCGCCACGACCGCAGCAGCCTGCACACGGCGATCTGCGGTACCTGCCAGCGGGTGGCGCGGCGTCTGGATCTGGGAGCGAGGGCAGCGGCGGGGCTGGCGGCGGTGGCGGCCGGGCTGGCCATCGCGTCGGGGGATCCCGGCGCTCGCCTTTGGCTTTTCGGGGTGGCGCTGCTGGCGGGGCTGGGTCATCTGGCGCTGCGCCGGGCCCGCCGACGGTTCTAGAACATGGTGCCCGCAACCGGCCTCCGCCAGCGCCTTGGCCGCGCGAATGCCGGGGCAAAGCCTCTGAAACTGACTGCGCCTCTCGGGCGAGGAGATTGATTTGACAGGATCGCCCACCGCGTCGGTACGGGATTTCTACCGCGAGATGCCGTTCAACTATTACTCGGACGCCGCGCTGGCAGAACGCAATTTGCGGGCCAATCCCATCGCCGCCTATCCCGACCTCGACGCCCTGCTGGAAGAGGACGAGATCGGCTCTGTGCTGGAGCTTGGCTGCGGCGCGGGCTGGGCCGCGAATGCCATGGCCTTGCATTATGGCAAGACTGTTGTGGCGGTCGATTTCACCGCCAAGGCCCTGTCGCGCGCTCGCGAGGTGGCACAGCGCGTCGGCACTCAGCATCGGGTGGGTTTTGTAGAGCAGGATCTGTTCGATTACAGGTCGCAGCGCCGCTTTGATCTGGTGGCCAGCATCGGGGTCCTGCACCACACCCGCGATTGCCGCGCGGGGTTCGATCACGCCGCCAGCTTTGTCCGTCCCGGCGGGTATCTGTTCGTCGGCTTGTATCACCTGCAAGGCCGCCGTCCGTTTCTGGAATACATGCGCGGGCTTGTGGCGACCGAGGGTGAAGACGCCGCCTTTGCCCGGTTCCGCGAGATCTCTGGCGAGCGGACGGACGAGACGCATCTGCGGTCCTGGTTCCGCGATCAGGTGCTGCATCCGCATGAAACCCAGCATAGTCTGGCAGAAGTCTGGACCTGGCTCGACGACGCGGGTCTGACCCTGCGGTCCACCAATCTTAACGACTACGAGGCGCCGGGCGACCGCGCCGGGTTGATCGCGCAGGAAGCCGCTTTCGAGCTGCTGTCGATCCGTCGCAACCGCGACGAAGGGCGGTATTTCCCGGGCTTCTTCACTGTGCTGGCGCAGTCAGCGGCGGGGTGACTCGCGCCGACGGTGATGGGCGCGGACAGGGGCGGGCCATCCCGATCGCAGGAAAACCGCGTGAACATGGGGTCGCTGCGAAGGCAAGCAATGGGCCGCACGCTGTGTGAGGGGTTGGGCGCGCCGTGGGGCTGGCCCGGCGGGTGTTACACGCCGCCGTCACGGGCGCGGGTCCAGCGGTGCAGCCAGATCGGATAGGGCGTGCTGCCATCGGGTCGCCGCAGGGCAAGGCGCAGTTCCGCATGGTCGGTGGCGCCCGGGGTCAGCAGAAAGGTCACCCGCGTGCCCCGGTTGCCGGGCAGGGCGAACAGGCTGATGCCAGAGATCTCGGCGTCGCCGCTCACGCTGAGATCGGGGGTGAAGCTCGCCGGATCGCCCGCGTAATCCACCACATAGCGCCGGGTGCCGGGGCGGTCATGCTCTCGCCCGCTGCGGCTTTGCACAATTCTCTGCGCCTCGGCCACCGGTGGCGCGGCCGTCCAGATCAGGCAATAGGCAAAGCGATGCACGCTGCCTGCGGCCAGGGGCGCGGCGGGGCGCCAGAAGGCAACGATATTGTCCATGAATTCGTCGCCGGTGGGGATTTCCACCAGAGTCACCGCGCCGGGCCCCCAATCTTCCCCCGGTGTCACGATCACCGAGGGACGGTCGTGATAGCGGGCCTCGGAATCCTGATAATCCTCGAACCGGCGCGGGGTCTGGAACAGGCCGAAGCTGACCGGCGCGTTGTCTGCAAAGGCAGAGGTCTCGATCCGGGCGGGGTTGGCGATCGGGCGCCACAACAGCTCTCCGGCTCCGTTTTCCATCACCAGCGCATTGCAATCATGCACGCGGGGGCGGAAATCGTCGGACACGGCCGCCAGAAGCGGGCCTTTGAGATACATCGAGGTCAGAGGCGCGATGCCGATATCCGCGATCTCGACCCGGGGAAAGAGCGTGACGGCGATGTCCATCGTGGTTTCGGCGCCGGGATGCAGCGTCAGGTCCAGATGCCCGGTCAGCGAGGGGCTGTCGATCACGCCTTCAAGGCGGATGCTGTCCCCGTCGGCGGGATAGACGCGCAGCACGATGAAACGCGGGAATTCCTCGGGCCTCGGGCCGCCGGTGCCAAGCGCCACGCTGCGGGCCGACATGCCATAGACCATCGCCTGCCCGATGGCGCGGAAATAGCTTGCGCCCTGCACGACCATCACCTCGTCCAGCCGGTCCGCCGCGTTCAGGGGATGGCGCAGGCGCAGGCCAGAGAATCCGGCACCCGGGGCGGTGTCGGGAATGGTGTCGAAATACCGGGAGCCAAAGCGGAACAGCGAGGGAGAAAACGGCACTTCGCGCAGGCCCTCGGCACCGGCGAGCTCTACGCGCACGGGATCGGGGAAGTAGAGGCCCGGGGGCAGCAGGTCGACTGCCCAACCGTCGCCCAGGGGCAACATCGCGGCGCGTCCCTCTATCGGGCGGATCGCGCGAAAGGCATCGTAGGTCAGCCCGGCAAAGGGCGGCGGCAGGGGGATGGTATTGGGCTTGTAGGCCTTGTGGGCAAGGGCGCGCGCGGCGGCCAGCAGCGTCTCTGGCGCCGCGCTTTGCGCTGCCAGCCGGGTGCCAGGGGCCAACAGCGCGGCGGCGGTCGTTGCAAGAAAGCTCCGGCGTCTCATGTCGCGGGCGCGTCCAGGTAGCGGACCAACAGCGGCGCGCCGAGCAGCGGCAGGACAAGCGGTGCCAGCCAGACCGCCGAAGCCGTTCCCGCGATCAGGGCGAGGCCGGTGATTGCCCCGCCCGCCAGCGCCTCTGCCCCGCCGATGGGCAGGATCGCGCGGCGGGTGCGACCGGATTTCCACCCGCAGTCGCGCCCGGCCAGCACAGAGGCGACAGAGCCCGCCTGCCGGACCATCACAAGGGGCGCCAGCAGGGCAGAGACCGCCACCTCTGACCAGAACGCGCGCAAAAGGATGCCGCGCCGTCCCGCCGTGCGGGCGCGCCGAAACAGGGCGGTCAGAACGCAGATCTTGGGCAGCAAAAGCAGGCCGAGGATGATGGCAAAGGGCAGGGCGCCCGCGACCGTGACCGCGCCAGAGGCGACCATGGCGACCAGCGCCAGCCAGACCGGCGCCGCCAGATAGCTGATGACCCCTTCGGCCAGGTGGAACCGGCTGATCGGGTGCAGCCCGGGTTCCGCCAGCAGCCGCAGATGCTGCAGATTGCCCTGACACCAGCGGCGGTCGCGGCGGTGGAAGCCGTCGAGCGTTTGCGGGGCTTGCTCGGCGCTGCCCGCGAGGGCTGGTTCAACCTCCACTGCCCAGCCGGCCCGGCGGATCCAGGCGGCTTCGACGAAATCATGGCTCAGGATCGGCCCGCCAAAGGGCGGCTTGCCTGACAGGGCCGGCACCTGGGCGTCGCGGAAGGCCGCGATCCGGATCAGGGCGTTGTGGCCCCAGTAATTGCCCGTCTTGCCGGTCCAGGCCGCGAAACCGCGCACAAAGCCGGGGGCCAGCAGTCGGGCCGCTATGCGCTGGTGCCGCCCGAACCGGCTGCGGCCCGGCACCAGGGCGATCCCGGCCTGCAGCAATCCGGTGCGCGGGCGGGATTCCAGTTGCCGGATCATCTGCCGGATGCGCGGGGCGCTCATCCGGCTGTCGGCGTCCAGGACGAGCATGAAGTCGAACCCGTCGCCATGCCCGCGCAGCCAGTCGTCGATATTGCCGGGTTTGCGCCCGATATTGTCCTCACGCCGCCGGTAGCGGATGGCATCTCGGGCGATTAGCGGGGCCAGCGCCGCCTCTTCCGCCGCGATGGCATCGGAGCCGGAGGTGTCGGACAGGACGAAGATCCGGGTCGCCGTGCCAAGCCCCGCGCGGTCCAGCGTGTGCCGCAAACCGTCCAGGTGGCGGGCGACCGGGCGGGGGGCTTCGCGGCACAGGGTCAACAGAATCGCGGTTGAACTGGCGGGCTGCCAGTCGGGCGGGATCGGCGGGGCTTTCGGCTGCGGGTGCAGCAGCCCGATCAGGGCCGTCGCCGCCCCGCCCCCGATCCAGGCCGCGCTGAGCAGAACCAGCGGCAGCGCGGCGAAGGCCATTGGCGTCCATCGCACGACAGAGCAGGAGAATGCCGCAAGCACCAAAAGCGCGAAGACGACCCGCAGCAGCGCGAAGGCCCGGCGCGGATCATAGCGCCAGATGCGCCGGACGGCACCCGTCGTCGTCGCCCGCAAAAGCGTTTCGGCTGAGGACATGGCGGATAAAGCTCTCTTGGATAAGGCTGGCGCTGGCCGGGACGTCGCGTTTCAACCTATCGCAGCCTCCGCCATCGGCAAGACAGGTCATGCCCAAGGTTCATCCGATGGGCGGCCACATGCGCGAAAAAACGCCATCCTTGCGCACAAGTCCATGAAAAAGGGCGGCGCCGATATGCATGGCGATCAGGACCGCAATCGCCAGGCCGCCGTAGTAATGAAAGCTTTTCGCCGCCGCTGCCAGCGCTTCGGAGCGTGGGACAAGCGTGGGCAGGCCCATCGCATCCAGCGCCTCGATCGGAAAACCGCCCGCCCGGACGCGGATATACCCGGCGACGGGCATCGCGAACAGCAGCGCATACAGCGCGATATGGGTGGCATGCGCGATCGTGCGTTGCAAAGGGGACAGGCTATCGGGTACCTCTGGAGGCGGGCGCATCCAGCGGTAAAGCAGCCGCAAAAGGATGAGGAGCAGCAAGAGCACGCCCACATTTTTGTGAAAGATGAACAGGCTGTTCTGAAGCGACCGGTCAAGCCCCTGTTGAACCATAATCAGGCCCGCCGGGATCATAAGCAGAACCAGGATCGCCATCGTCCAGTGGAGCAGGCGCGCGGGCGCGCGGTATCGGGAATGAGACGTGAGCATGTTGTTCCTTTCGTCGGTTAACGCTAGGCGAGGCCAGCGGGCAGGGCAAGCAGGAGGATGCAGAACTTGACCAAAGTCGGGCTGCGCTATTTCAATCGGATGGCAATTCTCAACCGCGATGTCAGCGATCGCGTCCGGCGCCGGTTCCCGCAGATTCACCCCGCGCCGCCGCTGGTCCAGTTCGGTCTGGTCGCGGGGGCGGGCGGGATATGTCTGACAGCGCTCGAAATGGCGCTGTTTTCCGGCGTTCCGATACCTGCGATGGCGGCGGCGCTTTCGTTCTATATCTGCGGCGCGGGGCTGGCGGGCTATGCGATGCATCTTTCCTATCCCCATGCGCTGCTGGGTTTTTGCAATACGGTCACGCTGTTTCGTCTGGTGCTTGTCAGTGCCCTGGTGGTGCCGCTGGTGGCCGGGTCGGGCCATGTCTGGGCGGTCTTCGGGCTGGCCGCGCTGGCCCTGTCGCTGGACGGGCTGGACGGCTGGCTGGCGCGGCGCGACGGGCTGGTGTCGCGCTTTGGCGCGGCTTTCGACATGGAGGTCGATTCCGTCTTCGCCCTGCTTCTGGCGCTGTTGGCCTTTCTTGAGGGCACCGCCGGGCCGCTGGTGCTGATCCTTGGCCTGCCCCGCTATCTGTTTGCCTTGGCGGGCATGATGTGTCCCTGGCTCAATGCGGGCGTTCCCGAACGGTTCAGCCGCAAGGTTGTCTGCGTCGTGCAGATCCTGACCCTCATCGCCCTGCAACTGCCGTTCTTTTCGCCTCTGGTGGCGAATTTCCTGGTGGGGGCGGTGGCGATGGCTCTGGTGTGGTCCTTCGGGCGCGATGTCCAATGGCTGTGGCGGGCGCGGGGGTGAGCCGCGTTCCTGTGGGGCAGGCGCTGCGGCTGATCCTTGCGGGGGCGTTGCTGTATCTGCTGCTCGTCCAGCCCAACCACCCGGGGGCGATGACTTGGCAGGCCTTGCTGGTGTTCCCGCTGGAATGGCCGGCGGTGCTGCTGGGTCTGCTGGCGTTGCGACCCGGTCGAGTCTCGGACCTTGTGCGGCTGGCGCTGGTGGCGGCGCTGACGGTGATCGTCGTGCTGAAGGTCGCCGATTTCGCGATGTTCACCGCCCTGGCGCGCGGGTTCAATCCGGTGGCCGACTTTCCGCTGATCGAGGCCTTTGTGCGGCTGCTTGTCGGGGCCATCGGCCAGCCGCTTGCGATCCTGGCGGTCGTGGCCGCCGTTGCCGCGATCTTTGCCGTGGCGGCGGCGCTGTGGTGGGCGACTGGGGTTTGGACCAAAGCGACTCTTCGCCCGGTGTTCGCCGTCGGAGCAGGGGGCGCGGCGGTTCTGGCCGCAGGCATCGCCACGGCAGAGATCGGCGAGACGATGGGGCGCTGGAGCTTGCCGGTCTCGCCGCCCGGCGCGGCGTTCACGGCGCGGGTCGGGGTGGAGCGGGTCAATCTGGTGCGCAACACCCTTACCGAACTGCGCGCCTTTCGCGCTGCGGCCCTGGCCGATCCCTATGCCGATGCGCGTGGACTGCTGGACCTGATCGACCGCGATGTGCTGATCGTCTATGTGGAAAGCTACGGCCGGACGAGCCTCGACACCCCCTATTTCGCGGAGATTCACCGCGAGACCCTGGCGCGCAGCGCGAAAGGCGCGCAGTTC
>CAYGRI010000002.1:0-17855 GCA_964352155.1 uncultured Maritimibacter sp.
TCCGACACAGCGTCAGAGCCGTCGCGCATCGCCTCCGTCTCGCGGTTGGGGCTGGCGACGGAGCCGGAATCGAGGTGATCCCGCCCGATCACGATGGGCGCCTTCAATTCGCCGCGCGCCACCATCTCGTTGAACATCAGCCCGGCGCGGTGCCGGTCGCCCAGCCCGATCCAGCAGATCCGTGCGGGCAGCCCTTGAAACGCGATCCGCTCGCGCGCCATGTCAAGCCAGCGATGTAGTGCCTCGTTCTCGGGGAACAGCTGTTTCATCGCCACGTCGGTCTTGTAGATATCCTCCGGGTCACCCGAAAGCGCGCACCAGCGGAACGGGCCGATCCCTTTGCAGAACAGTGGCCGGATGTAGGCGGGCACAAAGCCAGGAAAGGCAAAGGCCGTTTCCAACCCCTCGTCCTGGGCGACCTGGCGGATGTTGTTGCCGTAATCAGCGTCGGCACGCCCGCGTTCCAGAAATCCACCATCGCCGCTACATGGGTCTTCATCGAGGCGCGCGCGGCCTTTTCGACCGAGTTAGGGTCTGTTTCCTGTTTCGCGCGCCAATCGGCGACAGACCAACCGAGCGGCAAGTAGCCATGCAGTGGATCGTGGGCAGAGGTTTGGTCGGTGACGATATCGGGGCGCGGCCCGCCTGCCTTCATCCGGCGCACAAGTTCGGGGAAAACATCCGCCGCGTTACCCAGGAGGCCGACCGACTTGGCCTCGCCCGCCGCCGTCCAGCGTGCGATCTTCTCTAGCGCCTCGTCCAACGTATAGGCTTTCTCGTCGACGTATTTGGTGCGCAGCCGGAAGTCGATCCGGGTCTCGTCGCATTCCACCGCAAGGCAGCAGGCCCCCGCGAAGACGGCGGCCAAAGGCTGCGCGCCGCCCATGCCGCCCAGACCGCCCGTCAGGATCCATTTGCCCGTCAGATCGCCGCCGTAATGCTGGCGCCCGGCCTCGGCAAAGGTCTCATACGTGCCCTGCACAATGCCCTGCGCGCCGATGTAGATCCAGGACCCGGCGGTCATCTGGCCGTACATCATCAGGCCTTTGCGATCGAGCTCGTTGAAATGCTCCCAGGTCGCCCAATGGGGCACGAGGTTGGAATTCGCGATCAGCACGCGCGGCGCATCGGCATGGGTGCGAATGATGGCGATCGGCTTGCCGGACTGGACGATCAGAGTCTCGTCCGCCTCAAGATCCTTCAGCCCCGCAACGATGCGGTCGAAATCCTGCCATGTCCGCGCGGCCCGCCCGATCCCGCCATAGACCACCAATTCATGCGGGTTCTCGGCCACGTCGGGGTGCAGGTTATTCATCAGCATCCGCATCGGCGCCTCGGTCAACCAGCTTTTGGCGGTGATCTCTGTCCCGGTCGGCGGGTAGATATCACGCAGGTTGTGGCGCGGATCGGTCATTTGGGGTCTCCGAGAGTGAATGCGATGTCCTGCAGCGCGCCGAGAATGGCGCCAAGGGGGCGGCGCAGCGCGGCCGCCTTGCCGGTGTCATAATCGAAGGGCAGCGATTCCGTCGCCAGATGCGTCGCCTGCGCCAGTTCCATCTGGATCGCGTGAAGCCCGTCCTGGGGCCGCCCGTAATGCCGCGTGGTCCAGCCGCCGGTGAAACGCCCGTTCAGGACGCTGGAATAGCCTTCGGTCGCGGCGCAGATGCGGACAGTCGCCGCTTCGATCTCTGGCGCGCAGGTCTGGCCGCCATTCGTGCCGATGTTGAAATCCGGCAGCCGACCCTCGAAAAGATACGGGATCACCGAGCGGATCGAATGGCAATCATACAGGACCGCAACCCCATGCTTCGTGTGCACCCGGTCGAGTTCAGCCGCCAAAGCCCTATGATAGGGACGGTGAAAAGCCGCGCGCCGGGCCTCGATTTCTGCGTCGTCCGGGGCCTTGTGCCAAAGTGGCTTCCCGTCGAAATCGGTCAGCGGGACAAGACCGGTGGTGTTCTGACCGGGATACAGGCTTTCGCCCGATGGTGGGCGGTTTGCGTCGATGACATAGCGGTGGAAGGTGGCGCGCACGGTCGTGACCTCCTCCAATAACCCTTGATAGAGACTATGTACGTGCCAATCCGTGTCCGACAGCGTCTGCCCCAGCGGGGTCAGCTGCGCAAAGATCTCGTCGGGCACATATGTTCCGGTATGCGGCAGGCCCAGGACAATCGGGCCGTCCCCCTGAACGATTTCAACCGGGTTCATGCCACATCTCCTTCCAGCAAGCTGTCGATTCCGCAGACCTCGGTCACCGCTCCGCCCGACACAAGCACCGCCGCCTTGCCAAGATCCTCGGCCATGTAGCGGTCTTGCACCAAGGCCGGGATCTCGGCGCGGATGGCGGCGATCAATCGCGTGAGTATCGGGCTTGTGTTCAATGGCGCGCGGAACTCCACGCCCTGCGCTGCACAGAGCAGTTCGACCCCAAGGATCACGCTGAGGTTTGCGTTCATCCGGGCCAGACGCCGCGCCCCATGCGCCGCCATAGAGACGTGATCTTCCTGATTTGCCGATGTCGGGGTGGAATCGGTGGAGCAGGGATTGGCGAGATGCTTGTTCTCGCTCATCAGCGCGGCGGTGGTGACCTCGGCGATCATCAGGCCAGAGTTCAGCCCCGGCGCCGGCGTCAGGAACGGCGGCAGATCAAAGCTCAGCGCCGGATCCACCATCAAGGCGACACGGCGCTGGGCAATGGCGCCGATCTCTGCCAGGGCCAAAGCGATCTGATCGGCGGCAAAGGCCACGGGCTCGGCATGGAAGTTGCCGCCGGACACGATCTGGCCCTCTGCCACCAGCACCAGCGGGTTGTCCGAGACGGCATTCGCCTCAACCTCCAGGGTCCGCCCGGCAAAGCGCAGCAGATCCAGCGCAGCGCCCGTCACTTGCGGCTGGCAGCGGATGCAATAGGGGTCCTGCACCCGGGTGTCGCCGTCGCGGTGGCTTTCGCGGATCTCGGACCCGTCCATCACGGCCCGCATCGCCCGCGCCACGTCGATCTGGCCGGCATGGCCCCGAAACGCGTGCAGCGCCGGTTGCAGCGGCGCGGTCGAACCCATGATCGCGTCCGTCGACAGGCAGGACGCCGCCACCGCGCTTTCCACGTTGCGCATCGCCTCGAAGTAGCCGGTCAGCGCGCAGGCGGTGGAGAATTGGGTGCCGTTGATCAGCCCCAGCCCCTCTTTCGGCCCAAGCACCACCGGCGACAGCCCGGCGCGTGCGAGTGCGTCGGAGGACGGCAGGCGGTCGCCATCGAACATCGCTTCGCCCGCGCCGATCAGGGTGGCCGCCATATGAGCCAGCGGCGCGAGGTCGCCGGAGGCGCCCACGGACCCTTGTGAGGGGATCACCGGCGTCACGCCTTTGGCTAAAACGCCCTGTATTAGAGCCGTAGTTTCCCATCTTATGCCCGAAGCGCCGCGTCCGATGGACAGCAGCTTCAGCGCCATCATCAACCGCGTGGTCGCCACGTCCAGCGGCTCCCCGACGCCGCAGCAATGCGACAGGATCAGGTTGCGCTGCAGTTGCTCGGTATCCTCGGGTGCAATCCGGGCGGAGGCGAGCTTCCCAAAGCCGGTGTTGATCCCATAGACGGCGACGTCCCCGGCGGCGGCACGGGCGACCATATCGGCCGCGGCCTGCATCGCGGGACGCGCGGCGGGGTCCAGCTCTGCCGGTTCGCCGCCGCGCCACAGACGTTCCAGCGTGGCGAGTGTCGTGGTGCCGGGGGTCAGGACGAGAGTCACGAGACGCCTCCGAAAAACCGCTTCCAAAGCGGGTTGAATCCGATGCGGTAGGACAATTCCGCCGGCGTTTCGACGTTCCAGATGGCCAGGTCGGCCCGCATCCCAGGCCGCAGCGTGCCGGTGTCCGTCAGACCCAAGGCGCGCGCGGCATTCCGGGTGACGCCGGCCAGGCACTCCTCTGGTGTCATGCGAAACAGGGTTGCGGCCATGTTCAGCGTCAGCAGCAGCGAGGTCAGCGGCGAGGATCCGGGGTTGCAATCGGTTGCAAGCGCCATCGGCACCCCATGGCGGCGAAAGGCGTCGATGGGCGGCGCCTGGATTTCGCGCAAGGTGTAGAAGGCGCCGGGCAGGATCACCGCGACCGTCCCGGCCCGTGCCATCGCGGCGGCATCGGCATCGGTGGCATATTCCACATGATCAGCGGACAGAGCGCCGTATCGGGCCGCGAGCTGGGTGCCACCGATGTTCGACAACTGCTCGGCATGCAGCTTGGCCGGCAGACCCAGCGCGCGGGCCTTGTCGAATACGCGGGTGATCTGGGCAATGTCAAAGGCGATGCCCTCGCAGAACCCGTCAACCGCATCGACAAGCCCGTTGGCATGGGCGGCGTCCAGCGCGGCAAGGCAAGTCTCGTCGATGTAGCGATCCGCAGCGCCATCGGCCTCAGGCGGCACAGCATGAGCGCCCAGAAAGCTGGTGACAATGCGCACCGGCCGCTCTGTCGCGATCCGCCGCGCGGCGCGGAGCATCGTCAATTCAGTCTCTATGTCCAGACCGTAGCCTGATTTTACCTCCAGCGTCGTCACCCCTTCGGCGATCAGGGCATCGACGCGGGGCAGGGCGAGGGATAGCAAGTCATCCTCGGACGCGGCACGCGTTGCGCGCACGGTCGAGATGATGCCGCCACCCGCCCGCGCGACCTCCTCATAAGATGCGCCTTCAAGCCGCATCTCGAATTCCTTGGCCCGGTGCCCGCCGTGGACGACATGGGTGTGGCAATCGATCAGGCCGGGCGTGACCAGCCGCCCTTCCAGATCCAGCGCGTCATCGCCGCGAAACCGCGCGGGCAGGTCGGAGTCTGGCCCGACCCAGGCGATGCGGTCGCCCTCCAACACAACGGCGCCATTGGGGATCATCCCATAGGAGCGGTCGGCGTCGGTTCCCGCGAGTGTGGCCTGTCTGAGAAGCATGATTCACCTTGTTAGGTGTGTGTTTGATATTTATAAGTATGCACATATTATTCTGTCAACCGGGGAATGGGATGACGAAACTCTGGGCCGCACAGGCGCTGACCGCCACTGGCTGGGCGCGCGACGTTCTTGTCAGCATCGATTCTTTTGGCGTAATAGAGACTGTACAAATCGATGCGCCGAAGATCGCGGATCATATCACCGACATTCTGCTGCCCGCGCCCGCCAACGCGCATAGTCACGCGTTTCAGCGGGCGATGGCCGGGTTGACAGAGCGGCGCGGCCCCAACCCCGGTGATTCCTTCTGGACCTGGCGCGCGCTGATGTTCCGGTTTCTCGACCGTCTGACGCCCGACCATGTCGAGGCGATCGCCGCGTTCGTCCAGATGGAGATGCTGGAAGCCGGATATGCCAGCAATGTGGAGTTTCACTACCTCCACCATCGCCCCAATGGCGCCCCCTACGACAACCTTGCCGAGATGGCCGAACGGATCGCCGCCGCCACCGCGCAGACGGGCATCGGCCTGACCCTGATGCCGGTTCACTACCAGTACGGTGGCTGCGACCGGCGCGCGCTTGGGGCGGGGCAGATCCGTTTCGGCACTAATCCAGCCAGTTTCGCCCAGTTGCACGCGGCATCGGCGGATACTTTGCGCCAGCTTCCGGCGGATAGTCGCATCGGGGTCGCCGCCCATAGTCTCCGCGCTGTCGGGGCAGAGGCGCTGCCGGGGCTTGTGACTCTGGCCAAGGCGGGGCCGATCCACATGCACCTCGCAGAACAGGTCGCCGAGGTGGAGGAAGTGGAGGCCGCCACCGGCCGCCGTCCCGTCGAATGGGTCCTGGACAACCTGACGCCGGACGCTCGCTACACCTTTATCCACTGCACCCAGATGGCCCCGCATGAGACAGAGGGTCTGGCCCGCTCTGGCGCCGTTGCGGGGCTGTGCCCGATCACGGAATCGAGCCTGGGCGACGGTATCTTTGACGGGGTCCGCTGGCTTGGGGCGGGCGGGCAGGTGGCCGTCGGGTCGGATTCAAACATCCGGATTGCCCTGGCAGAGGAATTGCGCACGTTGGAATACTCCCAACGGCTGCGCGACCGGTCCCGGGCCGCCCTGGCAACGCCGGAACTCTCCACGGGTCGACGTTTGTTAGAGACTATTTTGAAGGGCGGGGCCGCCGCGTCTGGCCGACCGTCGGGCGCTATTGCGCCGGGTATGATAGCCGATCTGATGGCGCTTGATGGCGGCCATATCGACCTGCAGGGACGGCACGGGGATACGATCCTCGACAGCTACATTTTCGCGGGCGACGACCGTATGGTGCGGGATGTCTGGTCCGCAGGGCGGCATAGGGTGTTGGGCGGGCGGCATGTGGCGCGGGACCAGATCGTCGCCGCCTACCGTCACACAATGGATGTGCTGGGGGAGGCGATTTGACGGCTCCCGCGCTCAACACCTGGCAAGCCGTTCAGCAAGAGGTGCGCCGCCGCATCCAGCAGCGGCTCTGGAAGCCCGGAGAGTTCATTCCGCATGAGGCCGACCTCGCCCGCGAATTCGGCTGTGCCCGCGCCACCGTCAACCGGGCGCTGCGCGAACTGGCCGAGGCGGGCCTGCTGGATCGGCGTCGCAAGGCGGGCACACGTATCGCGCTCAATCCGGTCAGCAAGGCGCGGCTGGATATCCCGGTGATCCGGGATGAAATCGAGTCCCGCGGGCTGGTCTGCCGTCATACGATCCTCTTGCGGGAAATGACGGATCCGCCCCCCGACATTCGCGCCCGGATGCGCACCGCCGCCGATGCGGATTTGCTGCATGTACAGACCCTGTATACCGCCGATGGCACGCCCTATGTGTTCGAGTCTCGCTGGATCAACCCGGGTGCCGTGCCGGGGGTGGTGGCGGAACGCTTTGCCGATCTCAGCCCCAACGAATGGCTGATCCGCGAAGCTGCGTTCGAGGGTGGCGATTTCACATTCTCCGCCATCGCCGCCACCCAGCGCGAGGCGTCCGTCCTGTCCTGTGCGCCGGGCGAGGGGCTGTTTGTGCTGGACCGGACCACCTGGATCGCAGGGCAGGTCATCACGTCGGTGCGGCTGATCTTTCACCCGGGCTACCGGATGCACACCGAGCTGTAGTCACGGATCCAGCGTCACCGTCAGATCGGTCACAGAGGTGAACATCGGCGAATGGGCGAAACCCGTTTGCTCCAGCCGCAGGTTGGGAAAGCGCCGCGCCAGAAGGGCGATCACCTCTTCGACCTCCATCGTGACGGCATAGCGTCCGATGCAGGAAAACACCCCGCCGCCGAAATTCATATGCGGCGGCTCTGACGTTCGGTCGATGTCGAAGCGCTCTGGCTCGGCGTAATAGCGCGGGTCCCAATGGGTCGCGCCAATATTGGCAAAGACGGGGGTGCCCTCGGGCAGGAAGACGCCCGCAACCTCGGTATCCGCCATCACCTCGCGCGAGGTCGAGATCGTGCGGGGGTGATAGCGCATCACCTCGCGCACCGCCGCGGGCACCAGCGTGGGGTCGGCCCCCAGCCGTGCCCAGACCTCGGGGCGCGAGGCAAGCTCGATCACCGCAATCGCGATCTGGTGCGAGGAATTGTCGGTATTGGCTTCGGCCAGCTTGATCACCCAGTTGCGCAGATCGTCAGGCTCCAGCTTGCCCGCCGCTTCTTCGGCGATCAGGTCGGTCAGCAGATCGTCCCCCGGAGTCTCGCGCCGGATCGCGATGCGCTGATCGGCAAAGTCGATCAACTCGCCGAAGGCTTCCACAATGTCCTCGGCCAGATCGGGGTTGCGGGTATGCACTTGCTGTACGCGGTGAGAGGTCCGGGCGACGAAACCCGCATCCTCGAACGGCGCGCCGATCCAGTAGCAATAGACGGCCGAGGGGGTCGGGTCACACAAGGTCTCGATCAGATCCACCGGGCGGTCGGTCGGGATCGCATCGACCACCCGCGCGACGATCCCGCGCACGTCGATCTGGAACCGCTCCATCGCGCCGGGCCCCATCAGCCGGGTCAGCGGCAGCCGCAGATCGCGGCGCCGGTCGCCCCGGTTGTAGAACGAGATCGAGTGCCTTTTGTAGTCCAGCGCGCGCCCCTCTGGCAGGCCCAGCACTTTCATCAGCTTGGGATGTCCGGTGCCCAGGTTGCGATCCACGATGGCGCTGCGGCACAGATCGTAATCCAGTAGCTCGACGCCCCGGGCGCTGCGGGCGACGCGCCATTTCCGCGCATACTCCGCCAGAACCGCAAAGGGCTGCGCGATGTAGTCGGGCGAGGCAAAGTCAAGCTCTGGCAGATCGGCGATGGCGGTCATGGTGGCTCCGGCATGGTCTTTGCACAGACCATAGGCGCAATCACCGGCGGCTCGCAAATGTCCAGAGGGGGGGCGGAGGAAAAGGATTGCGAAATCGTCGCGCTGCGCGTTCTAATCGGCGCAAAGGAGAGCGTCATGCTAGACACCGATACTTTGACCGACCTGCAAACCACCTATGCTCGCGACGGTGTTGTCCTGCTGCGCAATGTGGTCTCGCCCGACTGGGTGGAGCGTCTGTGCGCCGCCGTGGACACAGAGATCCAGAGGGGCGACCGCTATTTCGCCTACAAGAACATGCGCGAGCAGCCGGGGGTGTTTCAGGACTATTGCCTGACCTCCGACATCGGCGCCCGCGTGGCAGAGGTTGCCGGCTCTCCCTGGACGTCGCTGATTTATGACCAGATCTTTGCCAAGGAGCCGGGGACGAAAACCCAGACCGGCTGGCACACGGATCAGCCCTATTGGCCGGTCGCGGGGCCGATCATGACGATGTGGATCGCGTTGGATCCGGTTGATCCCGACAACGGCGCGCTGGAATTCGTGCGCGGCAGCCACGCCTGGGGCGCCAAGTACCGCCCCTTCAGGACCGACCAGCTTGGCGCCTTTTCCCATTACCTGGAAACCGACAACCCCGCCTATATCGACATGCCGGATTTTGAGGCGGACCGGGCGAAGTATGACATCTTTCACTTCCCCGACATGGCGCCGGGCGATGCCTTGGCCTTTGACGGGATGATGGTGCATTCGGCGATGGGCAACCGCACCTCCACCCACCGCCGCCGCGGCTACGCCATCCGCTTCGCGGTCGAAGGCGCCACCTACGAGCCGCGCGACAAGGTCACGGAATGGCTGCATGACCCGGGCATGGTGGCCGGTCAGCCGTTTCGTGGAAAGAGATTCCCGGTGATTTTCGGGACTTGAACCGAAGGGGTTGCCCTGTCGGGTGCCCCACGATCAAACGAACTCTCCCGAGCCGACGGCCCAGCCGACGGTCAGAGGCAACCCGTTGGGCAATGGGCGGGTCGCGCCACCGCCTGGCTTGACCGCAACCCCGAGGAACTGCGCGAAGGCGTCGAAATCCGCGAACCAGCGATGCTCTGCCGAGAAGGATTGGACGATCATCGCGGCGCGATCTGTCTTGAAGCGCCCTGCCTCCACCACCGCCGCCGCCGTTCTGTGAAACAGTTGATACCGAAGGGTCGCCGGCGGCGGGGTGCCAAGCCCCAGAAGCCCGAGGATAAAGTCGAGCCGCGCGACCTTTCCGGGACTCGCATTGGTCATCCATTCGCCAATGGTCGGGCCAAAGGGCTCGTTCACCTTGGCTTCGACAGCAAGCGCGCAGGTCTCTGTGTCGGTCTTGACCAGGGCGAAGACGTCACACTGGCTTGCGCGGCCACCGCCGGGCAACGGAACCTGGTGCTCTGGGACAGCCAGCAACAACTCGGTAGTGTCGCCCAGAACCGCCGAGATTTCCGGGGGCACCCCTTTGGCCGCCTCCCATGACAAGGCCGCGGCCATTGCGGAATAGCCGCGTTTCCATTGCTTTGCGGGGTCAGCAAGAAGGCGCCGCCAGTCTTCCGGCCCGGTGCTTGGCAACACTATTTTTGTCATGCCGCGCCTCCACTTCCTGCGACGGATCCCATTCGCAAGCAGCGTTTTCGGATCGCCGCGCGCTTTGGACGGCTGCTTGCGGGCAATGGGCTACTCTGCCGCCAAGGTGTTCTGTTCCGCCTTGATCGCCCGATCCACCATCAGCCGGAATTGCTTGGCGCCCGCGTCCAGCCCCAGATCGAGCGAGGGCGTCTGCGGGGCCTTCATACCGATATGGACTTTTTCCAGCACGGCCTTGTCTTCCTCGAACGCCATTCGCGCGCCGTCGTTCATATAGTCCGACACCTCGTCCCCCGGCGCGCCGTTGCGATGCTGAAACCAGAAATACCGCGTCCGGTCGCCGTCGATCGGAGTCATGAAATTGTACGAGATGTTGATGAACGTATCCTCCACCGGCGCGGCCTGGTAGCCGCCGGTTCCGGTCGGCGTGTAGATCGACTTGTTCAGCCCGATCCCTGGCAGGCACATCTCATAGTGTTGCAGCCGGTCGCACAGCCCCTCGAATGCCACCAGCTTGGCGTAATAGGGCGAAGGCGGCTTGCCCATGATCCAGCGTGACACGATCACCCCGCGCTCGGTCCTGGTGAGGTCCAGCGGTTCTTCGTCGGTGCCGGCGCCGGCAAAGGAGGACACATGCACCCAGGCGACATGGCTGGGATCCAGCAGGTTGTCGCAGACCCACAGGTAATGGCAGTCGATGTCCATCCAGCCGCCATCGGTCAGGGTCCAGGCCGGGTTGTCGAAATTCTCGACCGGAAAGATCGTGTCGGGGTCGGCCAGCGCCGGATCTCCCATCCAGATCCACAGCAGGCGATAGCGGTCGACCACCGGGTAGGATTTCACCACCGCGCGCCGCGGAATCGACCCCGGCTGAGTCGGGGCCGCCACGCAGGTGCCCGCGCAGTCGAAGGTCAGCCCGTGATAACCGCATTCCACCGTGTCGCCCTTCAGGTTGCCCTGCGACAGCGGCAGCTTGCGATGCGGGCAGGCATCCTCCAGCGCGACCGGGGCGCCGTCTTCGCGGCGATAGATCACCACCGCCTGGCCCAGAAAGGTCTCTGCCGTCAGCGCGCGGCCGAAATCCTTGCTCCAGCCCGCGACATACCAGCAATTGCGCATGAACATGACCGACCCCTTTCGCGCCCGCTTCCGAACCGAGTATGGGTCAACCCCGCCCCGGCGTCCATGCGGCGCGAGATTGTTTGCGTTAACCCTGCCCGGTTTTTCGGCGTATGCCCCGGTATCGACCAAACTGGACGGTCCTATCCCTTGACGCGGCGCCGGATTCACGGTTCCGTGAGGCATTCGCGCCGCCCTGATTGTACCGGAGTTGTCAATGGCGTCATCCCCCGAGGCCGGAGCTACGAACCTGCTTCTGAACTGTGCCGAAGCGCGCCCTGGCGACCGGCTTTTGATTGCGACGGAACCGCCCGAGTTCGGCTATTTCGACAGCGGCGCGGCCTGTTGCATCGCCGCCACCGCGCGCAAGCTGGGGCTGAGCGTCGATACCGTTGATGTCGGCTTCAACCCCGATCACCCGCATCTGGATGCCGCCCTTCTGCACCGGTTCGAAAGCGCCGATATCATCCTGTTTCTCGCCCGCCTTGGGGATCAGCTTCGGTTCTCCGACATGCCGCCTGGCAAGACCATCGTCGTCAGCTTCGCCGTGAACGAGGAACTGCTGGGCTCCGGGTTCGCTACCGCCCATCATGACGCCTTCGTCGCCATAAAGCAGGCCGTGAACGCCCGCCTCGCCCGCGCGCATACGGTGCGGGTCACTTGCCCCGATGGCACCGATGTGATCGGCCAGCCTGAAATGATCCTTGGCCAGGCGGGCGATACCTCGATCCGCCGCTTCCCGATGTCGATCTTCGCCCCGGTCCCGGCGCATACCTTTTCTGGCCGGATCGCGATGCGGTTTCTGACCGGCACCGGGTCGCGCTATTACTCCGACTACAACATCGAGTTCGACGCGCCGCTGTTTGCGCTGATGGAAAACGGGTGCCTGACCGGGTTCGAGGGCTCCCGCGCCGATGTCGCCCGCGCCAATGCGCAATATGACCGGGTCGCCGGGATGTATGACATCGACCGCAATGCAATCCATTCCTGGCATGCGGGCATCCACCCCGGCTGCGGCTATCGCTGGGACATCCACGAGCATTTCGAACGCTGGGGCGGTGCCGCCTTTGGCAACCCCCGGATCCTGCATTTCCACACCTGCGGGGCCTATGCGCCGGGCGAGATCTCTTGGAATGTTATAGACCCGACCATAGAGATGGATGGCGTCGCGATCTGGGATCACGGGGTTTTCCACCTCGACCGCCTGCCCGGCGGGCCGGACATTCTGGCCCGCTATCGCTGTGCTGCCGCGCTGTTCGCCGCGCCGGACCCTGAAATCGGCCTGGCCCTCCCGTCGTATCTGACGCAGGCAGAGGGATTGAAACTTCCCGTCTCCGGCACATGATCCGGGGTCTGGGCTTTGGCCGCAACCTGTGAGGACCCCATGACGCAAGCCATCATCACGCCGCTGACCCAGGCGCTGGCCGAGGGCAAGCTGACCCGCGAAGAGCTCAAGGGTTTCATGCGCCGGTCCGATGCGCTGGCGTTTCAGCGCCTGGCGCTGTGGCTGCTGGTGGTGGCGGCGACGACCACGCTGGTCACGCTGGCCTGGAACAGCTGGCTGATTTGGCCCGCGATGTTCCTGCACGGGATCGTCATCGTGCATTTCTTCTCGTTGCAGCATGAATGCGTGCATTACACCGTGTTCCGCACCCGCTGGCTGAACGATCTCGCCGGGCAGATCTGCGGGCTGATCATCATCCTGCCGCATAGGTTCTTCCGCTACGAGCACTGCGACCATCACACCTACACGCAGCGCACCGGCGAGGATCCCGAACAGATCCCAATGCCGCAAACCGTGGGCGAATACCTGTATTACCTCAGCGCGATCCCCTATTGGCGCAACAAGTTCACCGAAGTCTTCCGCCATGCCAGCGGGCGCCTCAGCGAGGCGGAGCTTGGCTTCATCCCCAAGGAGGAACATCGCGCAGTCTACCGGGACGCGCGAATGATGCTGGCGGTCTATGCCGCGATCCTTGTGGCGAGCGCGGTGTCCGGCTGGTGGGGCGCGCTGTGGTACTGGCTGATCCCGTTGGCGCTGGGCGAGCCGGTGATGCGCTTTATCCGGATGACAGAGCATGTGGGCCGCCCCGCCGTGGCGCAGATGTCGGAGAATACCCGCACCAACATGGTCTCACTGCCTTGGCGGTTCCTGGGCTGGAACATGAACTACCATGCCGAGCATCACTACGTGTCCTCCGTGCCGTTCCACGCCCTGCCGCGTCTGCATGAAAAGCTGAAAGACCACGTGCATGTGGAAAAGGGCGGCTATCTGGGCGCGCATCGCGACATCCTGGCCCAGTTGTTTGCGCGCAAGTCCCGGCCAGAGCCGAGCGAGGTCGCGTGACGGCGGATCGTCCCTGGCAAGACGTGATTGCCGTCGACGCGCTGGAAAAGGACTGGGTCACGCGGGTGGAGCTCGGGACGCGCAAGCTTGCGATTTACGACACGCCCAGCGGCATCTATGCCTCTCTGGCTCTGTGCAACCACGGTGGGGTGGATCTATGCGATGGCTATTTCGATGGCCATGTCATCGAATGCCCGCTGCATCAGGGGGCCTTTGACGTGCGGACAGGCAAGCCGGTTTCTGCCCCGGCGACCCGCCCGATGCGCATCTTTGAAACCCGGGTGGTCGATGGACGGGTGCAGGTCCGGATCTAGCGCCCTGCGGTCCAATGGCGGCCTCGGGGCGCGGTCTGGCCTCCTCAATCGGGCTGTGCGCGAAACATCCGTGGCGAGGGTGGCACTTTAAGTCACGTCGGGCCCGCCCGTGTCGAAGGACGAGAACCCGGCCGCGACCGCCCAGGCTAACCCGCCAAGGCCGATGCCCGCGGTGATTGCCAGCGCCCTGTTCTCTCCGCAATGTTCCAGCGCCTCGCGAAAGGCCGGGAACATGTGCGAGCCTGCGATTTCGCCCACCCGGTCATCGAAGCGGGGGCGCGCGGGCTCTGGCAGGCGCGCATTGAGCGCGGGCGCGAAGTCGACCGTCCGGACGGGCCCTTGCGGCTTGGCGACCTCTGGCGCGTCCGAGCAGATATCCTTGGTCGAATAGATCGCATGGATGTCTTCCAGCGCGCTGGGCAGCGGCGTTTCGTCCAGCAGCAGCGGCACGATCTTGCGCCCGTTGGACACGGCCATCTCGACCTCATGCGCGCATTCTTGGGAGTCGGCGGCGTGTTTGCACCAGAACACGAAAACCACCTTTGACCGCCGGATCTCCGTCTCTATCGACTGGCGCCAGTTTGACCCGAAGGCGAGCGATTTCCGGTCGACGAAGACGGGCGTCACCAAGCTAAGCACATCGCGGAACTGGTCGATGTTGTTCGAATGCCGCCGGAATAGCAGATGAACACGCCGTCCTCATCCTGGCTGAACCGGAACCGCAGGGCCTTGAGGAGAAAGTAAATCAGCACTCGCGCCAGGGCGAGAAGCAGAAACCCGGTCACAAGGAACAAGCCGATCGCCAGGACGATCAGACCGGTTTGCACCGCGTCGGGAAAGGGTTGGATCAGGGTCTTGAAGGTTTCCGCGCCGCCCTGCCCCAGAAAGATCAGCGATCCGATATGTAGCACCGCCGTTGCGATGAGGGTCAGAACCGACAAGGTCAGAAAAGTTCTGACGAGGATCGCTTCGTGTTTTTCGATGAAGGCGATGATGGAAAAGTACATTTTTCACATCTCCAATGACCTGATCCAACGCATTGAGCCGGGCGATCGGGTGGCCCGCCTCTGCCAGACGCGTGATGTCCAAGGGATGTTCGGCGAGCTGGGCGCGAAAATCAACCGTAATACCCACGTTTCACCCAAGGCGCCCGGCAGGCCAAAGCCGGACTGGATCGTCAGACGCCAATGCTGGGAGGCCTGGAAGGCGACGTACCGCCACCCCGGCGGGACAGAGCCTAACCCGCCGCCCGGCCCAGGTATTCCGTCATCATTGGCCCGAAACTCTGCTCCACGGCGACCTCGAACCCGCCGGTGCAGCGCATCACCAACGCCCGCAGCCCGAACATCTCTGACCAACTGGCCGCATCCTCGGCAAAGACGGTCGGATGCAGGTCCAGCGGGCAGCCTGTGGCCAGGATCTGATCCGCTGCCGGCCCGGTGATCCGGAAGAAGGCCAGCGTGTCAGAAATCTTTACGATGCTGATCTCTGGCGGGGCTTCGGCGGGGCGCAGTGCCTGTTCCAGCCGGGTTTCCTCGGCCAGATCCGCCAGCAGCAGCCAGTGGTGCGGCCCCAGATGGCATATGGTGGCGCCCTTGTCCGTCCATTGCCGGTTCGGCCGGTCCGCCAGCGTTACACCACCCCAGGCCGACACCTCAGACAGGGGCCCTTTCAGGTCGAACACCGCCCGCAACGGTTGCCGCGAGATCGTCACGTCATATCCGCTCATGACCGCAGCCTTTCGCCGTCCGGATCGTAGAACACCGGTCGCGTGATCGTTGCCGGGATCGTCCCGTTCGGCAGCCTGACATGTGCGGTTTCGCCATGCCGGGAATGCCCGTTCTCTAGCAAAGCCAGCGCTACCCAGCGCTCCAGAACGACGCTCCAGACGCAGGCGGTGATGAAGCCCTCGGTCGCCTGTTTCGCGCCGCCGGGCGTCAGCGGGGCGCCTTCGGGGATCGCGCGTTCATATTCCGGCAACAGCCCCACCAGCTCGTACCGAACGGATCCGCCCGCCCGCCGCAGCTCGACAGAGCGCTTTCCGATGAAGTCTGCCTTCTTCTTGGACATCAGCCATCCCAGGCCAAGATCATAGGCGTCGGCGGTTCCGTCCACCTCATGCGCCAGCGACAGGAACCCTTTCTCGACCCGCAGGACGTGGTTCGCCTCGGATCCCACGGGCATGATCCCGAAGGCGGCGCCGACCTCGATCACCCGTTCCCACAGTGCCAGCAGATGACGGGGCGCGACATTGACCTCGAACGACAATTCGCCGGTAAAGCTGACCCGGACCACCCGCGCTGGAAACCCGGCGACATGGCCATCGGCGAAGGCCATGAAGGGCAGCGCCCTGGGCGTCAGGTCGATGTCGGTGCCCAGCGCCTGCATCACCGCGCGGGCTTTGGGGCCGCAGATCGTGGCGTTGTTCCACTGGCTGGTCACGTTCGTCACAAAGACGTTCCAATCCGGGAACTGGGTTTGCAGCAGTTCTTCGAGATGGCTGTTGATCGCATCGGCATGGCCGGTGGAGGTGGACAGGATCCAGCGATCCTCGGCCAGCCGCAGGGCGACGCCGTCATCCAGGATCAGGCCGTCATCGCTAAGCATCATCCCGTAGCGCGCGCGCCCCGGCGCCAGCGAGGACATCTTGTTGGTGTAGATGTGGTCGAGGAACCGCGCTGTGTCGCGCCCCTTGACCTCGAAGGTGCCTAGCGGTGATCCGTCGTAGACACCGACCCCCTCGCGCACCGTCCGGCTTTCGCGGTTGACGCTGTCCTGAAAGCTTTCGCCCGGCTGCGGAAAATAGCCTGGCCTCTGCCAGCGCGCGCCGCCTTCGTACATCACGGCCCCTTGCGCGCCGTTCCAGTCGGTCAGCGGAGTGTGACGGTAGGGCAGTACGACACTGTCTGCCCGCAGCCCACCGATGGCGCCGAAGGAGACGGGCGTATAGGGTGGGCGAAAGGTTGTGGTGCCGACCTCTGGCAGAGAACAGCCGCGCGCCATGGCGATGGTGCCGATAACATTGACGTTCCCGGTCTTACCCTGGTCCAGCCCCATCCCGGCGGTGGTGTAGCGTTTCACATGCTCGACGTTTTCATACCCCTCCCGCAGGGCGAGATGCACGTCATCGACCGTCACATCGTTCTGGATGTCGACAAAGGCCTTGCCGTGGCCCTGTGTCGGGACGTGCCACAGGGGCTGGATGGCATAGGGGTGATCGGTCGCGTCGGGCGTGTCGGGAGACGCGATCCCGGCGGCATCGGCCCCGGCGGTTGCGCCGGAGCGGAGCGCCTCGGTCAACCCCATCTCTCCATTTGCGGCGCCGATGCAACGGACCTTCTGCGCGGGCTGGTCAGGCAGGAAGGCGGCAAGCGTCTCGTCATAGCGCAGCGTGCCGCGAGATTGCGAGAACAGATGCACCGTGGGATTCCAGCCGCCGGACTGCAGCAGAAGATCGCAGGCGATCTGCCGGGTCCCGCCGCCGTCGATCCGCGCGACCTTGGCGCCGTTCACTTGTCGTGTCCCAAGCGCGCCGGTCACGACATGGCCCGCCAAAACCTCGACATCGGGCAGCAGGGACCGCGCCGTCTCGGGCACATCGGCGCGGCTGTCAATGATGGCGGCGATCTTTGTGCCAGCCGCCGCCAGATCCGCAGCCGCCGCATAGGCGCTGTCATTGTTGGTGAAAACAACGGCCTTTGTCCCGGTGCGAACGGCCCAGCGATTGGCATAGGCTTGCGCGGCCCCGGCAAGCATCACGCCCGGGCGGTCGTTTCCGGCGAAGACCAGACTGCGCTCAATCGCGCCGGTGGCGACGATCACCTGACCGGCCCGCACCCGCCAGTTCCGCTCCAGCACCTCGCCCGCGGCGGGGGTACGCTCGTTCACCATCAGGTAATTGTGTTCGCGGTAGGCCCAGACCGCCGCGTTTTGCAGATGGGTGACGTTGGGCAGGTGTGCCAGCTCTGCCACCGTCTCGGCCACCCAGTCGAGCGCGGGGCGCCCGCCGATCGTCAGGGTGCGCGACAACAGGCTGCCGCCCGGCTGGCTGCCTTCGTCGGCCAGAAACACACGCAGCCCGGCGCGCCCGGCGACCAGGGCGGCCATCAGCCCGGCGGGGCCAGCGCCCGCGATCAGCAGGTCGGCATCCCGAACGGCAGCGCAGCAATGGGCATAGCCCAAGACCTTATTTTG
>CAYGRI010000002.1:17865-62369 GCA_964352155.1 uncultured Maritimibacter sp.
GGTCGGCATGGGCAAAGCGCGCCTCGAACCGCCCCTTTGGCGGCTGCGCGGGGGCGGAGGCGAGCCCGGCGGCCTTGCGGATCGACGGCTCAAACAGATGCCAGGTCGGCCATTTGAACGTCTTGTAATAGAACCCTGCGGGGATCAGCCCAGAGAATAGCTGCGTGGCGGCGCCGATGTCGAAAGCGGGCGAGGGCCAGCAGTTCACCGACCGCGCCCGCAACCCCTCGGTCAGGGGCACCATCGTGGCGGGGCGATTGCCAGAGGCGTCGGCGCCCTCCAGCTCCACCAGCGTCCCCGGTTCCTCGGCCCCGGCAGAAACGATGCCGCGCGGGCGATGATACTTGAAACTGCGCGCCGTCAGCCGCACGTCATTGGCCAGCAGGGCAGAGGCCAGCGTGTCGCCCGCATATCCGCGCATCGGCCTGCCGTTCCAGAAGAACCGAAGCGGGCGGGCGCGGTCGATCCGGCCCCCGTTTGCAAGGCGGTTATGTTGCATTGGCGGGGCCGTCCACGATGTCATGGGTGCGCGTGTCGCGCCAGATCGTCAGCCAGATTCCGCAACCGCGCACATGCCACCAGCGTTCCTGCACCGGCCCCATCGGGTTGGGAACCACCGTCAGATAGTCGACCCAATCCGCATCGCTGGCCGCCGCAGGGTCGGGGCGAGATGGTTTGACGGGGCCGCCAAAGGCGAATTCGCTTTCATTGCGTGGCCCACAGAACGGGCAGGGGATCAGCATCATCGGATCGGTGTCCTTATCGGGCGGTGGTGGTGCCGGATTCCATCACATAATCCAAATGGCGGAAGCGGTTCAGCGTGAAGGGCGCCATCAGCGGATGCGGCTGCCCGGTCGCCAGCAGATGCGCTAGGGTCAGCCCGCCCGCCGGGATCGCCTTGTATCCGCCCCACCACCCGGCCGAGACATACAGCCCCGGCACATCGGTTTCGTCCATGATCGGCGAGGCGTCGGGCGAGATGTCCAGATGCCCGCCCCATTGCCGCAGCAGCTTGAGCTTGCCGAAGGCCGGGAACAGCGACAACATGGCGGTCACCGTATCCTCGAACACAAGCTGCTTGATATCGCGGCGAAAGCTCTGGCCCATGTCGGGGGCACCGCCGATCACCATCTCTCCCTTGTCGGACTGGCTGAAGTAAAAGCCCGCGTCGGGGCAGTTGACGATCACATCGACCAACGGCTTCACCGGCTCCGAGACGAAGGCGGTCAGATTCATCGTCCGCAGCGGCAGGCGCAGGCCCGCGGTCTCGGTCAGGGTCGTGCTGTGCCCGCTGACGGCGACGGCGACCTTGCTGGCGCGGACGATCCCGCGCGGGGTCTCAACGCCTTCGACCCGGCCACCGGCGCCGCGCAGGATCCGGGTCACCGGGGTCTGCTGGTGGATCTCGACCCCGCGGGCATCGGCGCTGCGGGCAAAGCCCCAGGCAACCGCATCATGCCGGTTCACGCCCGCATCGGTATGGACCATCCCCGCCAGGATCGGCAGCCGCGCCTCTGGTCCGCCACCGGTCAGGGCAGGGATCCGGCGCCGCAATTCCTCGACCGAGATCTGCTGATAGGTCGACCCGTGGATCGCCATCGTCAGCTGGCGGCGCCGCAATTCGCGCAGCTTGCCATAGGTCTGGACGACGTCGACCATCGTCCGCTTGGAATGCATCAGGTTGAAATTCAGCGCCTTTGTCAGCCCTTCGTACAGCTCCACCGACTTGACGTAGAACGGGATCGAGGCATCGCGCATGTAATTCGACCGGACGGTCACGGTGTTCCGCGCCACATTGCCACCGCCGAGCCAACCACGCTCCAGCACCGCGACGTTGGTGATGCCGTAGTCCGTCGCCAGATAATGTGCCGCCGCCAGCCCGTGGCCGCCCGCGCCGATGATGATCGCGTCATAGCGATCTTTCAGCGGCGGGCTGCGCCAGGCGGGGGCCCAGGTGGTGTGACGGTTCAGCGCGTGACGGGCGAGGCTGGCGAAGGAATAGCGTTGCTTCATGGCGCGATGATTTCCGGTGGCCGGGGGGAGGTCAAGCGGGGATCGAGCCGGGACCTGCGGCATATGGGGCTTGGCGGCACAGGCGCTGGCCAGATGGGGCGCGCGCGGTCTTCCCATTCTGGCCCCGTTGCGCCAGGTCAGAGATGTTCCCCGCCCGGAGCCAAGCCGAAGGCGCCGGACAGCGCCTTTCCACCCCGACGAAGGGCTGGCGCTTTTGCGGTCGGGGCGCGCCGTCCAGACCTTCCAAGTGGCTGGCCGCCATAAAGCGCCCTGCTCAAGGGTCAAAGCGCTACCCCACGGGCAGGCGCTGCCCGGCTTGCATGGTATGCGCTGAAAGGCGACGCCGTTTGGTCGCAAGACCGCGCCTTTCCCGCATGGTCAATCCCGCGATCGCGCCTATGATCGGGCGACCCGACGCCTGCCGGAGGCCCCAGTGACGGAAATCGCAGACCTGCCCTTTCTCGACTATGCCGACCCGGCCTATCACACCGACCCGTTCCTGTGGCTGGCGGGCAAGGCGCAACAGCACCGCTTGGCGCGCAGTGTGCGGGGGGTCGAGATCCTGGAGTATGACCTCTGTCGCCGCTTCCTGCTGGACCGCGCCTTTGGTACCGATCACGCCAATCTGGTCGAAAAGATGGGCCTGCCCCCCAGCCGCGCGCTGGAGTTCAAGCGGCGGATGCTGCTGACCCAGAACCGGGGCGACACGCGCAAGCGAATCCGGGGGACGCTGACCCAGCTGATCGGGCCGCAGCCCGCACAGGCGCTGCGGGGCGATATTGCGGGCGTGGTGGGCGATCTGCTGAACCGGCTACCCGGTGGGACGTGCGATCTGAAGGCCGATTTCGCAGATCTGGTGCCCGCCGGGGTTTATTGCCGCTGGGTCGATGCGCCGCTGTCCGACGCTCGCTTTGTGGCCGAAAGCTCTGAAACCGTGCTGAAGATCTTTCGCCGCGACCCGTCCCTGACGCCAGAGATCGTCGCGGCCTATGACCGTCTGTTCACCTATGCCAAGGCCCAGCTTGCCAAGCGGCGCGAGGCCATGGGCGATGATTTTCTGTCCCGCTTGATCCGCGCGCAGGAGGCGGGCGAGATCAGCGAGGACGAGCTGGAAGATTTCGCCGTGATGCTGATCGAGGCAAGCACCGACAACACCGCCGCGCAGATCGCCATTGCCGTCGACCGTCTGACCGCGATGCCCGAGGTCTGGCAGGCGATCGCGGCGGATCCGGGTCTGGCACAGGGCGCGGTGCGCGAGGGTATGCGGCTATGGCCCCGCTCGATCTCCACCTCTCGTTTCGCGCTGGAGGAGACGACGCTGGACGGCACGCGTATCCCCTGCGGCACCTCGGTCTTCGCGAGTTTCGGGGCGGCGCATCGGCAGCCCGACATCTTCGCCGACCCGCACAGGTTCGATCCGACGCGCCCCCCAAACCCGCCGCATATGAACTTTGGCGGTGGGGCGTTTTCCTGCCTCGGCCAGTTCGTCGCGATCATCGAGGTGGAAGAGGCGGTCGCACAGCTTGCCCACCGTTATCCCCGGCTGACCCCGCGCGAGGTACGCCTCGATTTCACGGCGATGTTCCAGAGCATTTCGGTGCTGCAGGCGGATCTTGGCAAAGGCAGCGGCTGAGGCCGCAGCGCTTGGAAAAAGGCACGAGACAGCCCGGAGCCAAGCCGAAGGCGTCTGCCCGCGCCGACGTAGGGCTGGCGCTTTTGCGGTCGGGGCGCGCGGTCCAGACCTTCCAAGTGGCTGGCGGCCATTAAGCGCCCTTCTCAAAGGTCAAAGCGCTACCCCACGGGCAGGCGGCTGCCCGACCAGGGCGGGCCTTTCCCGATCACCGCCCTAGCGAGGTGAGGCGGAGCGCTTTTCCAGAAGCGCGAACAGACGGCTTAGCCCGAAACAGATAACGAAATAGAAGGCGGCGGTGGTGATCCAGGCCTCGAAGATCATCCGGGTCGAGGCGACAAGCTCCACCGTCTTGTAGGTCAGCTCCTGCACGGAGATCAGCGAGATGATCGAGCTGTCCTTGATCAGCGTGATGAACTGGTTGGCCATCGGCGGGACAACCTTGCGCATGGCCTGGGGCAGGACGATATAGCGCATCTCCTGAAACCGGCTCATGCCGATGGATTGCGCGGCCTCGCGCTGGCCTTTCGGGATCGACTGGATCCCGGCGCGCACGATCTCGCCCACAAAGGCGCTTTCGAACAGGGCCAGCACGATCACACCAGAAATCAGCGAGGGAAACAGGCGCATTTCACCAAAGAAGAATTCCCAGACGCCATTGTTTTCCTGTCGGGCGATGCCACGGGACCAGCGGGCCAGGTCGAGTGCGTCGATCAATTGCTGCGACAGGAAGAAGAAGAAAATGAACACCACCACGACCGGCGGGATATTGCGCAGGAATTCCAGATAGGTCCGCGCCAGCATCCGGATCGTGAGATTTGACGAACAGCGCGCGACGCCCAGGATCGTGCCTAGGATCAGCGCCAGAATGCCCGCATAGATGCTGATGCGGATGGTCGCCACCAGGCCCTGTAGCAGCAGGTTGGCGAAGTATTCCTCGCGCCCGGTGTGGTAGCCGATGATGTAGCTTGGGATCAGCTCCCATCGCCAGACATAGTTCAGCTTGCCCTCGATGGTGAACCAGATGTAGCCGAAGAACGCGACCAGAATGGCGAGGATCACGAAATCCAGCCAATGCAGTTTGCGGATCCATTTGCGCATCGCAGGTCCTTCCCTGGGCTGTCCGGGGGCAGAGCCCGCCCCCGGACGTTTGGGCATGGGCGCTTACTGCGCGACCATGTCCGCCCATTCTTCGGTGGCGAACCAGTAGGTGTGACGCTCTTCCAGCCAGCCCGACCGCCATTGCTGTGCGATCCAGTTGTTGAAATAGTTCAGCGCGTCCGGGTCGCCCTTGCGCAGGGCAAATGCCTCGCCGCGCGGGTCGAAGAGTTCGTCGCCGAAGACATAGACCGTCTCTGGGTTGCGGCCGGCTTCGCGGTTCGGAGTCGGCTGCGAGGCCATCGTGGCGTGCGCGTTGCCGTTCAGCACTTCCTGCGTCGTGGCGCCGTCTTCGTCAAAGTTTAGCACCTGCGCCAGCGGGAACCGCTTGGCGATCACCACCGACGGGGTGGCACCGCGGCGGGCGGCAAAAATCACGTCGGGCGAGTTGAAATCGTCCAGCGTGAAGCCTTCGGTCATTTCCTTGTTGGCAAGGATCGCGAGGCCGGAAAAGGCATAGGGATCGGTGAAGTTCACCGTCAGGTTCCGCGTCGCGGTGACCGACATGCCCGAAATGATGACGTCGAAATTGCCCGACACCAGCGCCGGGATGATCCCGTCCCAGGAGGTCGGCACGAATTCGACCTCGACGCCCATGTCCTCGGCCAGCTTGCGGCCCACGTCGAGTTCGAACCCGATCAGGTCGCCGTTCTTGTCGCGCATCGACCACGGCACGAACAGCGACAATCCGATCCGGATCACCCCGTCCTGCTTGATGGTCTCGATCACGCTTTCGCTTGCAAGCCCCTGCGTGGCGCTTTGCGACGAAGCGGGCAGGGCGAAGCCCGTGGCCGTCGCCGCCGCCAGCGCGAGGCCCAGCATTCTCCGTGTCAGTGTCATGACGTCTCTCCTTGTTGTGCAAGCGGTTTATCGGTCAGGTATCGACGGCGTATCTCCGCTCCAGATACGACACGCCGATGGACAGTATCAGCGTCACCACCATGTAGACGGCGGCGATCGTGAACCAAACTTCGAAGCTCATGAAGGTCTCTGAGATGATGTCGCGGCCGATGGTCGTCAGCTCTGCCACGGCGATCACGCTGACAATGGCCGAGGACTTGATCAGATGCACCAGCTCGCCGGTCATCGGGGGCAGCATGAAGCGAACGGTCTGCGGCAGGATGATGTAGCGATAGATCTGGTATTGCGTCATGCCGATGGATCTTGCGCCCTCCCACTGGCCTTGGGGGACGGAATTGATCCCGGCGCGCAGGATCTCAGAGATCAGGGCGGCATGAAACACCGACAGCGTCAGGACGCTGGCCCAATACCGGTCAAAGCCGAAGATCGGGCCGAGCACATAGTAGAACAGATACAGCAGCACCAGCAGCGGGATGTTGCGGATCAGTTCAAGAAATCCGATCGAGACGGCAGTGCCGACCACCAGCCCCGACAGCCGCAGCAGCGCCACCAGCAACCCCATCAGCACCGCCATGATGAAGGATACGAAGGAAAGCTGAACCGTCGCGACCAGGCCATAGGCGATCTCGCCCCACTGAAAACCATCGTCGGTATAGCTGTAGATATATTGCGGAATGCGGTACCATTGCCAGTTGTAGCCCATGTTCTGGGCGCCGACATAGGATCCATAGACGATCAGGCCGAGCACCATCAGATAGATCGCCACCGCGACGGGCACCGAATTCAGGATACGCTGATGCCGCGGCGGTCTGCGCCGAGGCATGGCCTTGGGCCCGGAAAGATCGGTCGTCGTCATGTCAATGGGCCAGGATCTGGTCCAGGAACAACCGGCAGCGTTCACTCGACGGGTTGGTAAAGAATGTGTCGGGGGGCGACACCTCGACGATCTTGCCGTCTTCCATGAACACCATCGTGTCGGCCACCTTGCGGGCAAACCCCATCTCGTGGGTCACGACGACCATTGTCATGCCGGTGTCCGCAAGCTCGACCATCACGTCCAGAACCTCGTTGATCATCTCGGGGTCGAGGGCAGAGGTGGGCTCGTCGAACAGCATGACCCGGGTTTCCATGCACAAAGACCGGGCGATGGCGACACGCTGCTGCTGGCCGCCGGACAGCTGCGCCGGGAATTTCTCTGCCTGCTCGGGGATGCGCACGCGTTGCAGAAACTTGCGGGCCGTCGCCTCGGCATTGCTGCGCGACACCTTGCGGACCTTCATCGGGCCGATCATCAGGTTTTCCAGAACCGTCAGATGCGGGAACAGGTTGAACTGCTGAAACACCATGCCGACTTCCTGGCGCAGGGTGCGGATGTCCTTTGACCCTTCGAACACCTCGATCCCGTCGACGGACAGATAGCCCGCGTCATGCATCTCCAACGCGTTGAAACAGCGGATCAGCGTGGATTTGCCAGAGCCGGAGGGCCCGCAGATCACCATGCGCTCCCCCCGATGGACGGTGATCGAGATATCCTTGAGCGCTTGGAACGACCCGTAGAACTTGTCGAGCCCGCGGGCTTCGATCATCGGTTCCTTCGTTGTCATTCCGGCAAACCTCAAGTCTGGACAATGGTCGCTGTCCACAATTAACAGTCGAAGCGCCGTGCGACCACAAGGAAAAATGTCCCGACACGGCACCGGGGCTGGGGAAGCACATGACATTCGCCTTCATATCGCGCAGCGCTGTCCCACCGGGATGCGGTGCCTGCACTTGCCCGCCCGTTCAAGGCCGGGGCTGACGTGGCGCGCGTGATCGACACCGATCTGACCACCGGACCGATTGGTGCCAAGTTCCGGGCCCTGGCGATTCCCGGCGCCATCGGCATGTTGTTCAACACGTTGTACAATATCGTCGACATGTACTTTGCAGGCATGCTGTCGACCAGCGCCCAGGCCGGTCTTGCTCTGGGCTTTCAGACCTTCTTTATCGCGATGTCCGCGGGGATTGGGCTGGCCGCCGCGATGGGGGGGCTGGTCGGCAATGCCATGGGCGCCAAGGACCGCCCCGCGGCGCGTCGCCTGGCCGCGCAAGGCCTGAGCTATGCCATCATCGTGGCGGTGATCCTGATCGTGGCGGGCAGCTGGTATGGCCCGCGCGTGGTCTCGCTGGTGTCAGAGCCGGGCGCCTACCGCGACGCGGGGATTCGCTACTACCTGTGGCTGCAACTTGCGGTGCCTGGCTTTATCGTGATGTTCGGCTGCAACGGCATCCTGCAGGCCCATGGCGACAGCCGGTCCATGCAACGGGCGCTGGTCGCGGCCTTTTTCGCGAATATCGCGCTGAATCCCTTGTGCATCTATGGTGTACCGGGGCTGTGGGATGGGTTCGGGTTCGACGGGCTGGCGATCTCTACCGTGCTCAGCCAGACCGGCGTGATGCTGTACATGCTGCGCCAGGTGCTGCGGCTGCAAACGATAGAGGGGCTGACGCGTCAGGATCTGCGACCGCGTCTTGCGACCTTCCGCGAGATCTCGGTGCAATCCCTGCCGGCGAGCTTTGCCTTTCTGATCATGATCCTGTCCGCCATCGTGGTGCAATATGCGCTCAAAGGGTTCGGAGAGGCCGCCATCGCCGGGTTCGCCATCGCCATCCGGTTCGAGCAGATCCTGCTGTTGCCGGTCATGGGGCTCACCGGGGCCTTGCTGCCCATCGCCGCGCAGAATTTCGGGGCGGGTGAATACGAACGCGTGCGCGAGGCGTTCTTCTTCTGCGTCAAGGCAGGGCTGGCGATCACCCTGTTCGCCTTTCCGGTGCTTTGGCTGTTCGGGCGCCAGGTGCTGGGGTTTTTCACCGATGACGCCGAGGTTATCCGCGTCGGTCTGGGCTACCTTCGGGTCGAAAGCTTCATTCTGTCGGCCTACATGCTGCTGTTCACGGTCAACGCCTTTCTGCAGGCGCTGAAACGTCCGATCTGGACGCTGTGGATCGGCCTGTATCGCCAGGCGTTCGGCGTGGCCTTTTTCATCTGGATCTTCGTCGGCTTGTTGGGCTTTGACGAATTGGGGGTCTGGCTGGGCATTGCGGCTTCTGTCGTCACCGGCACGGTCATCGCCCTTGCGGCCACAACCAGCGTCGCCCGCAAGGAGCTTGGCGGGTTCTGGCGCCAGACTCAGGGCCCGGCGCCGGCGAGGGGCTAGGCGGGCCGGTTCAGGAATTCGGCGATCTCGGTGATCGCGGCCTCGTTCTCGTGCGGAAGACCCAGCGAGATCCGGATGTAATCGCCATAGGCAGGCGACGCGAGGCGCCGGATGAGGATCCCCCGCTGTGCCAGATAACGCTCTGCCGCTTCGGCGGAACGCTGGGGGTCGGCAAAGTGGCACAGGATGAAATTGGTCTGGCTGGGGATGACGGGCACCCCCATCGCATTCATCCGCTCGGTCAGGCGCCTGCGTTCAGCGATCGTCCGGGCGCGCACCGAGTCCGTATGCGCCCGATCCTCCAGCGCGGCAAGCGCGGCGGCGGCCGAGGCCGAGGCGACGGGAAAGGTCGGCCCGACACGGCGTATCACGTCGATCACCTTTGGCGGCGCGTAGAGCCAGCCGATCCGAGCACCCGCCAGCCCGAAAAGCTTGGAAAAGGTGCGCGCCATGATGACATTGCGCGCCTCTTCGACCAGCAAATGCGGCGAGACATGGTCGGGCACATCGACATATTCCTCATAGGCGCTGTCGACCACCAGGATCACATGGTCGGGCAGCGCCGCATGCAGGCGCCGAACCTCGGCATCGCCCAGGTAGGTGCCGGCCGGATTCTCGGGGTTGGCGAGGTAGACGATCCGCGTCCGCTCGGTCACGGCGGCGATCATCCGGTCGACCGAGGGCACGAACCCGTCGTCAGGGACAGAGATCACTTCGGCGCCACTGGCATAGGCATAGTTCGGAACCTTGAGATATCCGTTGGCGCTGCGGATCAACTCCTCCCCCGGACCGAGATAGGCGCGCATCACCCGCGACAGCAGCTCGTCGGACCCCTGGCCGGTGGTGATATGGTCCGCCCGAAGGTCCCAGCGCGCGGCGATGGCGGGGGCCAGCACGCTGTCGGGAGACTCGAAATACCGGTGGATCGACGCCAGCGAGGCCTTCGCCGCCTCCAGCGCGAGGGGGCTGGGGCCAAAGGCGCTTTCGTTGGAGTTCAGCAGGATCCTGTCGCCGGTGCCGGGCGCGTCGGTGGCGCTGATCATGTGCGCCTTGATCCGCTCGATTCCCGGGCGGGCAGTGGGTTCGGTCATGCCAGTCTCCATGCGTTGCCGCATCATGACATCCCCCGCGGTATTTGGAAGCGTCGCCGCGACGGCTGTGATAGGTCTGCCGTAAAAACGCACAGGATCGCCCCATGACGACGCAGACCCGCCCATCCCGCTTGCAGCTTGCCGTGGATCTGGACCGGCCCGGCCGACAGGTCGGCGATCTGATGCTGCGCCATTCCGACAATTCCATCCCGCTGGGCTATCACCCGATCCCGGTGATCTCTCTCAAAGGGTCGGGCGGGCCGCGCGTTCTGATCGTCGGCGGGACACATGGGGATGAGTTCGAGGGGCCGTCGGCGATCATGCGGCTGGCCGGGCGTCTGGATCCGGCAAAGCTGCGCGGTCAGGTGATCCTGATCCCGGCGCTGAACGCGCCCGCTGTGGCGGCGGCGTCCCGCGTCTCGCCCCTGGACGGGGCCAATATGAACCGCGCGTTCCCCGGCGATCCCGATGGCGGGCCCACGGCGATGATCGCCGATTATGTCGAGCAGACGCTGCTGCCCACATGTGATGCCGCCATCGACCTGCATTCCGGCGGCAAGGCGTCGTTCTTTGCGCCCTGCACGCTTGCCACGCAAACGGCGGATCCGGATCTGTATGCCGCCAATCTTGCGCTGGCACGGGCCTTTGGCCTGCCGCTGATCTGGGAGCTGGGCAGGTTCAACGACGACCGCTCGTTCAACTCGGCGGCGGAGCGGTGCGGCGTGCCGATGATCGCGACCGAGCTGGGCGGCGGCGGCGGGGTCGATCCGGCCATCACCGATTCTGCAGAGGCGGGCCTGCTGCGCTGCCTTGGCCATCTGGGCCTCTACAGCGAGGCGCCGCCCCAGACCGGGGCCCGGCGGGTGGAGATCGTTTCGGCCCTGCATACGGTCCACGCCCCGGCGGATGGCTTGTTCGACCGCGCCGTCTCTGCCGGTCAGGATGTCGCGGCGGGGGCGGTTGCTGGGCGGTTTCATTTCATTGCGGAGCCGGAGCGCGCCTCGATCCAACTGCTCTGTCCCGCGCCGGGCCTTGTGCTGGCGCATACCTGCCGGGGCCGGGTGTGCCGCGGAGAGATGCTTGCGCTGGTCGCGCAGGATGTGCGCTGACCGGGATTGCCCATGGCGTCCGCCCGACCAGGCGCGCGGCGGCTTCGGGCCATCTATCGGCCCCTGGGGACGGGCTGTGTGGCGCAAGCTTTGGAAATGCGGCACTTGGATTATACCTTCGGCAGGCGTAGGATGCGGTCAGCCCGGACCAATCTGACCCATCCAAGCCCGGCGCGCCGCACGGACTGTGCCGATTGGCAGCGGACAGACCCCGGATGGCCATCGACAGACAGGAGTCAGTTCAATGCCGGGACGCCGGGCCACGACGGCGGCGGGAAGGCCGCTGTTCGCCTGCCCGCAATGCGATACCCTGCATCTGGACCCGGATGTGCCCGTCGACTTTTCGGCCACCTGCAGACGCTGCGGGCATGTTCTGTATACACCCCGCGCCAATGCCTTTGTCCGGATTTTCGCCCTGGCGCTGACCTCGACCATCCTGATGGTGGCGGCCGTGTTCTTCCCCTTCATCGAGCTGGAGGCGGCGGGGCTGACGAACCGCACCTCGGTGATTGACGCCGTACTGGCGTTCTCCTCTGGTTTGATGCTGCCACTGTCCTTCGCGGTCGCGCTGTTGATCGTGCTGATCCCCACGGCGCGGCTGCTGGCGATACTCTACACGCTGTGGCCCCTGGCGCGGCAAAGGCCACCCTTCGCCCATGCGCGCAACGCGTTTCGGCTGGCAGAGACGCTGCGCCCGTGGTCCATGGCAGAGATCTTTATCGTCGGGGTGTCTGTCGCGCTGGTAAAGGTGGCCGGTCTGGCCAGTGTCAGCTTTGGGCCTGCGTTCTGGGCCTTCGCCGGACTCGTGATCGTCACGGTCCTTCAAGACAATTTCATGTGCAGGCAAACCGTATGGAAAGCGCTGGATCCCCAGCCATCATGACGACGGCGCGCCGGGCGGGCCTGATCGCCTGCCGGCGCTGCGGCCGCGTATACGAAACGGCAGGACGGGCCTGCGACCGCTGCGGGGCACAGATCGAAAGCCGCGCGCGCCACTCGCTGCAGCGGGTCTGGGCCTGGCTGGTGGCGGGCATTGTCGTTTACATCCCCGCCAATATGTACCCGATGCTGCGCACCTCGACGCTGGGGCAGCAAGAAAACAGCACCATCGTCGGCGGCGTGATCGAACTCGTCTCGCACGGGTCCTATGCGGTGGCGGGTATCGTGTTCGGCGCCAGCGTCCTGATTCCGATCGGGAAGTTTCTGGCGATCGGGTATCTCGCTATCGGTATCACACGATCCGGTGTGATGAATGCACACCAACGCCACATGTTGTTCGAGGTCGTCGAGTTCATCGGGCGTTGGTCCATGATAGACGTCTTCGTCGTGGCAATCCTGTCCGCTCTCGTACAGCTGGACTCGGTGGCGATCGTCAATCCCGGGATCGCGGCCGTCAGCTTTGCGCTGTCCGTCGCCTTTACCATGCTGTCCGCGCAAAGCCTGGATCCGCGCCTGATCTGGGATGCAGATGAGGTGCGCCAATGACCGATCCGTCGCCGCAAGAGCCGAACGTGCGCTCCGCCCCGCCGGGGCTGCTTTCGCGGATCTCGCTGGTCTGGCTGGTGCCTGTGTTGGCGCTGTCCGTCTCGCTGGGGATCGCCTGGCAAAGCTATTCCGACCGGGGCGTTCTGATCGAGATCGCGTTCGAGAACGCATCGGGCATCGTCGCAGAAAAGACAGAGCTGAAGTATCGCGATGTCAGCGTCGGCGTGGTGACGGATGTGACCTTTACCAAAGACCTGTCCGAAGTCGTCGCCGCCGTCCGGGTAGATCGCACGGTGGCCCCCTACCTGGATGGCGATGCGCGGTTCTGGGTGGTGCGCCCCGAAGTGTCCTTGCGGGGCGTCAGCGGCCTGAACACGGTGCTGTCCGGTGTCTTCATCGAGGGCACCTGGGATTCGCAGGCCGGCACCGTGCAAACCCGGTTCCGGGGGCTCGACAAGGCGCCATTGTCCGGCGCGAACCGGGGCGGCACCGCGATCAGCTTGCGCGCGCGTGACGGAAATTCGATCGCGGCGGGCGCCCCGATCCTGCACAAGGGCATCCCCGTCGGCGTGGTCGAGGCCCCGCAATTGGCGGCGACCGGCGATGGCGTGGTCATCAATGCCTTTATCGAGGCGCCCTATGACCGGCTGATCACCGCCAACACCCGGTTCTGGGACATTTCCGGCGTGTCGGTGTCCCTGGGGGCGGGCGGCGTGTCGCTGAACTTTGCCTCGCTGGCGTCGCTTGTCGAAGGCGGCATCAGCTTTGACACGCTGGTGAGCGGGGGCGATCCGGTGACTCCCGGCGCGCCGTTCCAGCTGTTCGCCAACCAGGCCGCCGCCCGCCACAGCCTGCTGGTCGACACCACGACAGAGCGTCTGACGGTCGTCGCTGTGTTCGACGGGGCGATCAGCGGCCTCGAAGAAGGCTCTGACGTGCGCTTTCGCGGGGTGTCGGTGGGCGAGGTCTCCAACATCTCGATGGTTGCCAGGGACGAAGGCGGGCGCAAGGTCATCCGCCTTGTCGCGACGCTGGCGTTGCGGGCCGACATGCTGGGCGCGGGTCCGGGCGCCAGTGCCGAAGAGACGTTGGACCTGCTGGGTGCGTTTGTCGGCCAGGGGCTGCGCGGACGGCTTGCAAAGGCCAGCATTCTGTCCAGCGATCTGATCGTGGAGATGGTCGAACTGCCCGAAACCGATCCTGCGTCGCTTGGCACGACGGACGAAGGGCTGCCCGAACTGCCCACGGCCGTGGCAGAGATCGGCAATTTGAACGCCACCGCCGAGGGGTTGCTGGCCCGGATCAACGCGTTGCCCATCGAAGAGATGCTGGGTTCGGCGCGGAACCTGCTGGCCGGGGCCGACCGTCTGGTCAATGCCGAAGACACGCGCGCCGTCGCCCCGGAGCTGACCGCCACGCTGGTCGAGGCGCGCGCCGCTCTGGCCGAGCTCCGGCAGGTGTTGACGGAGCTGCGCGACGCCGGCGCGGCGGAGTCGCTGACTGCTGCGCTTGTCTCTGCCGCGAGCGCGGCTGGAGCGGTGGAGACGGCCGCGGGGACATTGCCGACGCTGGCCGCGCGTCTGGACGCCCTCGCGGCCCGGACCGATGCGGTGATGGTCTCGGCCACCACGGTGCTGGATGGCTTGGGCAAGGTCGTCACTGTCGAGGGCGCGCCAAATATCATCCCCGAGCTTGCGGCGACCCTTGCGGCGGCGCGGTCGGTGCTGGGCGAAACCACGCTGGTCCTGACGGAGCTGCGGGAGGTCGGGGCGACTGAACGGTTCAACGAGGTTCTGACCTCTGCCGTCGGGGCTGCGGCGGCTGTCGAGACCGCGGCGGGCAGCCTGCCGCAGCTGGTGTTGAGCCTCGACAATCTGGTCGCCAGGGCCGAGACCGTACTGGCGGCCTATGGCGACAATTCTCGCCTGATCAACGGGACGTTGGGGACACTGCGCGACATCAGCGAGGCCGCCGACTCCCTTCGAACGCTGGCGCGGACACTGCAGCGCAATCCGAATTCAATTCTTTTGGGACGCTGACATGATCCATAGATCACTCGCCACCGGTTTTCTCGCGCTGGCGTTGGGGCTTGCAGCCTGCGGCGACGGTGGGCCGCGCTATCTGGTGGAATCGCCGACATCGGACTTGCGGGTGCGCGCGGCGGTCAAGACCTTGCTGGTGCGGACGGTGTCGCTGCCCTCCTACGCGGCGGATGAAGAGATCGCGTTCCAGGACGACGAGGGCGTGGTGCGCACCGGCAATTTCGGTCTGTGGGCCGATGATCCAGAGCGGGCGACGACCCTCGCCGTGACCCGGCATCTGAACATGATGACCTCGGCCAAGGTCGCGCCGGAACCCTGGCCGCTGCCGCAAACCCCCGAAGGCGTGGTCGATATCCGGGTCGAGACCTTTCTGGCCACCAACAAGAACAGCTTCCGCGTTTCGGGGCAATACTTCCTTGGCTCGGAAGAGGCGGACCCCGAGGATCCATTCGGCGACCCCGACGCGCCGCCGAAGTCATTCCCGGCGCCGCTGCCGGACCGGCGGCGATTGCCAATGCGCAGGCCATTGCCCTAAGGCAGCTAAGCGAGAAAATCGCGCGCGATCTGGTCCGTTAGGACACGTGGCATGGGCCACGCGTGCGCCTCAAAGATCCAGGATGCGCCGGGGGTTGTTGCGCCGTAGCAGGATATCCAGAAACGCGGTGAGGTTTCCCCGCAAACGGCCGCGCCGATCGATGTAGGGCTCTGGCCGGAAGGACTTGATCAGGTTCGCGGCCGTGTTGGACATCAGGTTGTCCAGCATGCGCAGCCGGGAAAAGCTCCCCTTCCGCATCAGGTACACCGGGTTGGCGATCTGCGAATAGCCAAAGCGTTTTCCCGCCGTGCGCCCGCGCTTGACGCCCAGATGCGCCCCGACGAGGGACCCTGCCCGGATCAGCCGCCCCTTGTCGCGCAGCGGCGCGGTGTAATCGACATCCTCCAGCCAGCCATACAGCGGCAGCATCTCGTCAAACCGTCGCCCGTCCGACGCGGACAGACGGATCGCCATGTTGCAGCCGTACAGGTTGATGCGATCCTCACAGGCGGGATCGCCATCGGGGAAGCGCGCGATCTCGGCGGTGATGGCGGCCAGCGCTTCGTCGCGTCGCAGGCCGGGGCCCTTGATCCCGTCCAGAACCACCTTTCCGGTGACGCCCGCCACGTCCGGGTTCTCTGTCATCAGCTTTTCCAACCGCTCCAGCCAGCGCGGGTCCGGCACGAAATCATCGTCGAAATAGACGACGATGTCGTAGTCCTGCACTGCCTCCAGCCCGACATTGCGTTGCGCGCAGCTTCCCTGGCGCGGGCTGATCATCACCTCATGATCGGGCGAGGGCGGCGGCGCATTTTCTGCCCCGGTGACGACAAAGATCACGCGATCCGGGCGGCGGGTTTGCCGGGTCATGTCCTTGGACAGGTCGGTGGCTTCGGCCGGTCGGCCATGGGTTGCACAGATGACGGCGATACGCATCAGAGGGTCCCTTTGGAGTTTGGCGCCCCGGGGCCGCGCCCGACCGCAAGGCCAAGGACGCAGGCGGCAGCGATGATACCCTGCAGCAGAACGGCGCCGATCAAGGCGCCGGGTGCGGCGAAGATGGACAGCCCGGCCAGAGTCGGCAGCACGGCGATGGTTGCGATGCGCGCCGCACCAGCGAGGCCGGCACATAGCATTCCGGCGGCGAGGCCGATCAGCATGGCAAGGGCCGCATCCCCGGCCAGCCCGTCATGCCCCGCCGCGAAATGCGGCCAATAGAGCGCGCGCGGGGGCAGGGCGCGACCGTCAACGAAGGCAGCGACGCTGTGGCCATCGTAGGACACCAGAACATGATGTGGGCCGGGCGTTGTGAACACGTCGCCCCACAACGTCACGCCCTGCCGCAAGCCGTTGCTACCGCTCCATGGTGTGCGGACCCGCAGATACAGCGCATCGTTCCATTGGCCCACGGTCAGGTTCCGCCGCCACGGGTCCGGCGACAAGGTCACGATCCGGGGCCAGGCGTTTTGCGGTTCAACCGTGCTGGCGGCGACGAACTCGACCGCGACAGCGCCGGTTGACTGGATCGCGGTGACCAGAGCCTTGGTGTCGGAGGTATCGACGCCGCATCCGTCCGGCGCCAGCGGCTCGCCTCCGGGAGTGCAGAGCACCCGCGCGCCCAGGGAAATGCGCGTGCTGCGCCCCTCGGGGGCCCAATCAAGGGTTGTGAGACGCTCCGCCTCTCGCGTCGTGGGGGCCGCGGCATAGATGGCCGCCTGAAACACCTCGCCGTTCCAGACACGGCCATGGGTCGCCTCTTGCCCGACAACGAGGGGGAAATCACTGACCCAATTGTCAAAGGGCTGCCGCCTATCGGACAGCGCGGTCAGAAGCGGCGCTGCCACGGCAAGGACGACAAGCGCGGGCAGACGCAGCCGGGCGAGGATATGGTTCAACCGTAGCGCCAGCCTGCCGCCAAAGGTTAGCGCGGCGATCCCGGCGAGACCGGCGAGCACCCCGTCCAGAAGCCCTGCATGGCGCCCGTCGACGATGGTTTCCGACGCCTCGATGCCCAAAGCCGCGGCCATTACGACCACCGCCATCAGCCCGCGCCGCCCAGGCGCCGCAGCGGCAGCCAGCAGGCCTAGGACGGACCAGACGCCAATCGTCAGAAGCGTGCCGACATCGGGCGCGCGCAGCACCATGTCGCGGGCACGGCTTGGCCAAGCCGACGGTTGCGCCAGGTCAAGCGGCCAGACATTGGCAAAGGCCACCAGCATCAACGCGATGAGCAGCCAGGTGCGTCCCAGAGGCAGTGTCATCCATGGCGCTCCGGCAGGGTCACACCGGACAGCACGCGCGCAACGGCGCGGCGCGGATAGCTCTCGTAGCGCCCCAGCGGCAGACGGCCCGCGACGCGCACGGCCCGCTCTGCCACGCCGCGCAAGGCGGCCGCGCCGGTTCCGATGCGCTTCATTGATCCTTCGCACAGATCCACATGCCCATCGGCGAAGAGCAGTTTGAAATCCCCGTTTCCGCGCCCGAAATCTATGGTCTCGATCCCCTTTTCCTCGGCGACCAGGGCGCATTGGTGCAGCAGGTTGATCCCCGGCCCCAGCTTGTACAGCTCCAGATCATAGGACGGGAACCACCAATGCCAGACGGTCGCCGACCGGATTCCGAAATGCGCCGCCACCAGCCGGTCACCCGCGTGTAGCGTGCTGAAGACGGCGGCAAAATCTGGGTCCTGGGTGGCGCGCAGACGGTCCAGCACGCGGCCGGCCCAGCCAAGCTCCAGCACCGATCCGACGCCCAGACGCTCGTACAACGCGTTCTTCAATTCCACATGCCTGAGGTAGACGTCCTCGCTTGGGTTGTGGAAGTCATAGCGCAACGGTCCGACCTCGGCCTCGGTCTTGCGCCAGCGGCGGCGCATCTCGCGGCGCGCCTTGGTCCAGCCGGAATCCTTGCGTGCCTCGTAGGCCTCATACCCCTGCGACAGATCCATCTGGGGCGAGATCGAGAAACTTACCGCTTTGCCCGCCAGATCCGCGAACGCGGTCGGCAGGTGGTTGTAGTCATAGGCCGACAGCCCCGCCGCCCGCAGCAAGTCCTGGGTCAAGACGCTTTGACCTGGCGCAAGGATCGGCCCCTGATAATCGTTGATATGGCCCCCGATGGGCTTTCCCACACGACCGGCAGTCATGTGAAACGGAAAGAACCCGATGGGCTGTCCATCCCGCTCGATCACGGCAACGCGGGCATCCGAACGTTCCTCTCCGACAGCCAAGGTGAACTGCGGCGCGTAGAACGGGCTGCTATAGATACGATTGCCCTTACGGAACCCGTTCCAGACATCCAGCAGGTGGCTGTCAAGCTCACGGGGCAAGAGCACACGGCACTTCATCGACTCACCTCACGGCGTTTCGCCCCCAAGCGCTGTTTTAGCGAAAAGTCTTCGTATCGGGCAACAACCCGCAGCGAAAATGGCGAGCCTTGCCGCAATCGGCACGCGGTTCTTGCCCGCGCGCGGTCATCGTGGGACCTATGGGGACAGGCTGAAAACGGGGAAGGAGAACCGCACCGTGTCGCCTTTGCGCGTTGTAGTCATTGCAGAACTGGGCACCGACTGGATGGATTGGGAGCGTCGCCTGTTCGCATCCGTCGCCGAGTCCCCGCAGTTGGAATTTGTCGGAGTGCGCGCGCCCGCGGGGTTTCGCGGCTCGCAACAATCCTCGCTGATGCTGCGAAATGTTCTTGCGGCCGAGGCGAAGGTCGTCTCGCCAGCCCGTGGCCCCGCATCAGACTATGCGCCGCCCGCCGCCGCTGCGGATATGGACGCCGATGTGGCCCTGTGCCATTTGCGCGGCGGCTGGCCGGATGATCCGGGCGCGGCAGAGCTGTGGGGTTACGACGTCCTGTCCTCGGGCGCATTGCAGGCGCTGGGCGTGGCTGAGACGTTGCGGAATGCGCCGATCACGCAGATTGCGCTGTTGCGGCACGGGGCGGGCGGGCAGGATTGCCTCGCGATCTCGGACACGAACACCAAGATATGCGCCAGCTTCACGGCGGCCTATGCGCTGGACAAGCTGGTGCCTGTGGTCGTGCGCGCGCTGCGGCGACGCCAGAGGGGGGCAGATGTCGGCTCTGCCCCGCTGCCCGCTACGCCGCACCCTGTGGGCTCGCTGCAGCTGCCCCGCTACGCTGCGGTGGTTGCGGCGCGGCTGGTGCGGCGCGCCGTGGCGACGATTCGCAAACGCCGTGGGGCGCGTCTGTCGGAATGGACGCTGCTGGTGGCAGAAGGCGACCCGCTGACCTTCAAGCCGAACGCATTGCGCCCCTTGCCGCAACCCCCCGAGGATTCCCGCGCCGACCCGTTCCTGTTCCCGCATGAGGGCGAAACCTGGGTGTTCTACGAAGCCTTCTCGCATCGTACCGGGCTGGGGCGCCTTGGCGTGGGCCGCTTGTCAGGCGACCGCCTGACCGACACGCGAGAGCTGGATCTGGGGCCGGGGCACCTGTCCTATCCATTCGTCTTCCGCCACGAGGGCAAGATCTGGATGATCCCGGAAACCAACGATCGCGGGCGGGTCGAGGTCTGGCGTTGCGAGGCGTTTCCCGACCGCTGGGTTCGGCACACCACCGCGTTGGAGGGGTTGGCCCCGGCGGACAGCACCTTGATCCAACACGGAAGCGATTGGTGGCTGATGGCGAACCTCAGCTCTGGCGCCTTTGTCGATCAGGGGCAGGAGCTGCATCTGTTCCGCACCGATGGGCCGGCCCTGTCCTGGCTGGAGCCGCATGTCGACAACCCGGTGGTGATTGGCACGACGGCGGCCCGGAACGCCGGGCGCCCGTTTCTGCGGGATGGCGGTTTGTACCGGCCGGTGCAGGTGTCCAGCCACGGCACCTATGGGCGGCAGCTCCGGCTAATGCGGGTGGACCGGCTGGACAGGGATGCCTATCAAGAGAGCTGCCTGCGCGTGATCCGCCCCGACGAAACTGCCGGGACGAACGGGTGCCACCATATTGATTTCGATGGCAAACAGGTGATCCTGGATGCGCGCCGGATGGATGGCGGCCGGGCGCTTGGCGCGAGCGGGGCGGGCCTGATCGCCGAACCCTAGCCAGCCCGCGCTTCGGTTCCCTTGTCAGCGCCACACACCGCGCGGGCTTCAGGCGCCGCATGTGGCAGAGCGTTGAACCATACGGGATGGCCGGGAGGCGGCTGTCGGGGGATCAGCCAGCCAGCACGGTTTGGCGCAGGTTGGACAGGCTGTCCCGTGCCGCCTCGACCATGTCGCGGTGGACGTCCAGATTAAGACCCTCTGACTGGGCCTGCTCGGCCAGGGTGACCACCGCGTCCGGGTCAAGCCGCTCTTTCGGGACGAAGGCCTGCGTCCGTTGGACCTGGCGAAAGAAGCTTTCCACCTTCTCGTCCCAACCCAGCCCGACCGTTGGGCGGCCCAAAGCATAGGCCAGAATGTTCGCGTGCAGCCGATGGGCGATCACACAATCCAGCGAATTGACCAGCGCCACCACGTCTTCCGGCTTGCCGGGCTTTGGCGCGCGCCGGATGCGCCCCTGTTCCGCAAGGCGCGCCAGAATGCGCGATTTCAGAACCCGGTCGACGGTGTTCTCGTCTTCTTGCGCGCCATTGGTGAACAGGGTCAGATCATGGCCCCTCTCGACCAGAAGCCGGGCCGTCTGCGCAAAGAACGTCTGAAGCTGCCGCGTGGAGCCATCGCCATGATAGGCCAGAACCGTCGGATCCGCGATGGCCAGACCAATGGACCGGCCCGAGGCGGATTCTGGCCCCGACTCAGGGGCAACCAATGTCAGGGCCGGGTCCGGCACGATGTCTGGTTCCGCAGCAGAGGTCCCGGCGAAGTGCTTTGCCCAGCAGTCAAACGACCGTTGGTCGCGAACACTGAGGCGTCCGACATTGCACTCGGCCAATTGCAGGAACTGGTCCCGCGCCGCGTCGGACCAAACCGCAGACACGCCGACTCCGTGGACCGACACGCGCGCGCCGGTCTGGCGACACAGATCCAGCACGGCCCCGACCTTCAGCGGAAAGTTCATGCCGTCATCCTGGAACAGATGCCCGCCGCCGATGATGACATGGTCCGCTTCGGAAATCGCCGCGTGCCAGATGTCATGCAACTGGCCCAGGCTCCGCTTCAGCCCGAGCGCGGTGACATTGCGCCGCGCGCCCGGTGGCAGGGCTTTCAGAACCGCCAGCTTGGCCCGCCGGTTGCGGGTAGAGACGTCGCCCCACGATTTGCGACCGGCAAGGTCAAAAGACGTCACGGCAATTCCACCGTCATCGGCGGTCAACGCCGCCTCGATCGACTCGGCAATCATGCCGTCGCCAAGGTTCGGGCTGTATTTCACATTGAACAAAGCCACACGCTTTTGCTCTACCTCGGCATAGTCTTGTGCAATTCTCGTGTGTTTCAAAGGGAAACCTCATTGCTGGCGCGTTTGATCGGACATCCGTCGTCGGTGCCAGGGTCGACCCGGGAATGGCCCGGCAACCCCGCAAGGCGCTGACGGTAGACATCGCGAATTCTGGAAAACCATTCGTCTTCTGTCGGGGCCAGTTCGGCGCCATGCTTGGCGGCGTTCCGGCTCAGTCTTGCGACAAGCGTGTCGTCGCTTGCGATCTGGCGAAGCAGGCCCGCCAAAGCGTCGGTATCACCCGCCGGATAGGACAGGCCCATGCCCTTGGCCACGATCTCTTTCGCCAGAAACGCGCTGTCAGAGATGATGACGGGCAGGCCGCTGGCCGCTGCCTCGACCGGGACAAGCCCAAAGGGTTCAATCCCGCGGGTCGGCACGACGACGGCGCGCGCCCGCTTGAGCCTGTCGTGCAAGGCCGCCCCTTTCAGCCAGCCGGTGTATTCGGCCTGTGGCAAGCGCCGCTCCATCTCGGCCCGGTCCGAGCCTTCGCCAACAACGGCCACATGCACCTTGGCCTTTGCCGCCGCGTCCGCGAGATCGAACACGCCTTTGAAATTCAGCAACTGCCCCACATAGATCAGATCGGAATTGGCCTCTGCGGCAATCGGGGTGTCCAGAAAGGGCGTCGCGGGGTTGCGGATCGCGATAAGCGGTCCGTGGAAGCCCCCCCGTTGCAGCAAGGGTTCCATGTCTTCGTGCACGGCGATGATCGGCGCGCTGGAACGGATATCCCGCACATGGTGCCGCTGCACCGCATGGCGCCCGGAGCGCCAGAGTTTCTGGGCATACGACCGCTTGTCGCAATTGGTGGCAAGGCACCCGCCGGACAAGGGCCGCTTTTGGCAGACCTCGCTTGTGGAGAAATTGAAGTAGACGACATTGGGACAGGCCAGCGAAAAGTCATGCGCATGCAACACAATCCGATCCAACACGGGCCGGAGCGCGGCAAAGACCGCCGGCGTCAAGACCAGCGACCAGCCGTGCAGGTGGTAGATCGTGCGCGGCGTGTCCGTTTCGGCGATGAAGCGAGAGAGTTGCCGCGCAATCAAGGGGTCATGCATCCCCCGGGTCACGGCATCCAGCTTGGACCGTTCCGTCAAGGATTGTCTGTCGGCTGCGACGACCTCTACCCCGGGCAGGTCCAGGTCAGCCCCGTGATCGCCCGTGAAATAGACCACCTCGGTGCCCGTTCGCGCCAGCCCGGCGGCCAGCGCCACAGCCCGAGACGTTGCCCCACCACGGACGGTGGAGAAATCATTCAGGATCACGACACGTTCTGTCATTTGTTACGCTGCTCCGATGTTCGACCGATCGTGTTCATGATTTCGCAAGAAATGGGCGCGAGTGTGGCGGAACAGATGCCATACGCAGGCGCAATGGACCGGGCCGCCCAGACAGGCTTGATTGTGGCATTGCAATTGGCAGAACTGCTGGTGCGAGGTTGATCAAGGATTTGGAAGGCCCGCGAAGATGGATGCTTGGCGATTGGTTTACTGGATGCGCGCTGTGCCACTTCTGAAAACGATGGACAGCTTGCGCTGGCGATTTGTGGGCCTGTCGGCTGCGACTTTGCGGTTGAGTGTCGTCTTGCTATGTGCGGGCTTCTGGTCGCTGGTTCTGCTGGCGGTTCTTTCCTGACTTCGGCGGCAGCATCAGCAAGCGCCGCGACGCAAAAGCACAATGGGTACCGTCCTTAGCAGCAAGGACAGATCCAACCAGAAACTGCGCGTGTTGTAATATTCCACATCCAGGGCGACCCTCTCTTCATAGGTGGTAGAGCCGCGGCCGTTGACCTGCCACATGCCGGTTATGCCCGGCTTCACCGCCTGATATTCGTGGAACCGGTCGCCGTAGTTGGCAATCTCGTCCTCGACGATGGGGCGCGGCCCGACAAGGCTCATGTCGCCACGCAGAACGTTCAAGAGCTGCGGCAACTCATCCAGGCTTGTCTTGCGCAGAAAACGCCCGATCATGGAAACGCGCGGATCATTCTGAAGTTTGCGTGTGCTGGCCCATTCCTCCCGCGCGGCGGGGTCGCTTTTCAGAAGCTGTTCCAACTGCTGGTCGGCATCTTTCACCATTGTCCGAAACTTGAACACTTTGAACTTGCGCTTGCCCAATCCAATTCTTTCGTGTCTAAAGAGAGTAGGACTACCGTCAAAGCAGAGCATCAGGAGTACGATGATCGCAAGGAACGGCAGAAAGAAAAGCAAAAGAATGGCTGCGGCCACCCGATCGAACACTGCTTTGGCAAACAAGTAGCAGCCGTTTGAGAAAAATACGCCAAGCGGACGTTGTTCCGTTTCGGCGGAATTGGCCTTGAGCGAAACGGTGTGATCGAAATCAGCTTCGTTGTGCGCCATGCAGATTGTCACTTTCAATTCCGGCAAAGAATGGGCCCCACACCCAGGGCCAGAAAGTGCTTGAAACATGGCGGATCGGGTAGGGTTTTCCTCAATTCTGGCGCTATTTGCCTTATTCCTGAAGGACTTCGCCGCTAATGTCATGATTTTCAGCGGATTGTTCCGGCTTTGTGAATAGTGGGTCGCGTTGGGATTGCTGCTTGGCGGCAGCGGCCAGGGCCATCACAGTCACGAAAATAAGGCCCAGATCGGGAACGGTCCCACTGACAAACGCCGCGGACAGCTGCGCCAGGGCCGCCAGACGGGCGTTGGCGAAGATCAGGGAATTGCGATCCTTGCCCGCCGGGGCAAACCCCAGGGCAGAGATCACAAACAGCAAGAAAAACAAGGTGCCCGGCCATCCGACGCTGCCAAGCAGGACCGGAATCAACCCGTTTGACCGGATCGAGCCAACACCCGCCCCCAAGCCCCAAGTTTCGAAAAAGGCGATCAGGCCGTAGCGCGCCCAGGTTGCGCGTTCCAGTCCCGACACACTTTCGCTCTTGCCCAGGAACAGCGAATCGATGAGATCTTGAAGAATGCCGCCCAGCGGCGTGACCAACAGGGAGACGCACAGGATCGCCGTACCCGCCCCGATTGCGCCAAGCGCGTATAGTAGGTCGGAGCGTTCTTGCGGGCGCAGCAGCAGAACCCGGCACCGCCAGATCAGGATGATCACGACGATCCCCGTCGCCAGATAGCCGGTGGCGGCAAAGGACAGCATGACGCACAGGCCGTTGGCCAGCGCCGGCACCGCATTGCCCCGGCGCCGGTCGAACATCCAGGCGGAGGCGAAATAGGCGAAGAAGGTCGCTGATGCGGTCCCAAAGGCGGAGGGTTCGGGAAAGCCGCCGATAATCCGCTGGAATGTCAGAATGCCCTGTTCGTTGGCCAGCGAGTAATTCGCTGTCCGGACAAAATCCAGCAAGGCATCCAGCGCCAGCAGATCCAGCAGCCCAAGCACCGCGTTCAAAACGGCGGCGATGCGAAAGGCGCGTTCTGCCGCCTCCAACCCGTTTCGTCGGCACCAGGCGACGAGCACTAGAAAGAAGAAGAAGCCCAACAGGATGTAGAAGGTCTGTGAGATGTTCGACGTCCCCGGCGCCAGCGCGGCAACCAGCGTCGGAAAGCGGACGTCGATCGGGACCCCCAGCGCATCGCGGCTTAGCGGGACGACCAGGAAGTCTCCGGCAAACAGGCGCACAAGGAAGAAGGCGGACACGACGCTATAGGCCGCGAACAAGCCATACCAGATCGCCGCGCGCGAAAAGCCGACGGCGGCGCCAAAGCCGCGCGGGGCCAGCAGATAGCCAAGCAGCGCCAACCCGATGGACAAGGCGGCCAGAACGCTTGCCGCCAACAAGGACAAACCACCCACCGAGGGCAGGGAAATGATCGCGAACATGCCGAAAGGCAGGCTCCACATCGCCATCCGGACCGAGAATTCTGGTCGGCGCAGGCACACCAAAAGCCACAGCAGTAAGACGATGAAACCCGCCGGAGCCACCGACAAAGGCAATATCCTTCTATCCGGATCGCAGGCGCAGGCCGGCGACAGTGATGCAGGCAGGCTGCGATCACACTATAGGCAGTTTCAGGCGCGGGCGGTTCCGAAACCGACGCCTGGCCTACCCCGCAGGGCCAATCGGGCCGGTAATGTGGATCCGGCGCACCACCACATCGCCGCCGGGGGCGGTATTGGGATCGACCGAGAAATCCAGAAAGCCGCCTTCTGTCAGCTCTACGTCGATGTCGCGCAGAATAAGCGGATCTGTCAGCACGCTGCCCCGCGCGATCTTTTCTCCATCGACGCGCACGGTGACAACGGCCCCGTCGCCTTCGGCCTTTTCGGCGGCCCATTGCGCGTCGATCCGGTATTTGCCCGCGGCCGGAGCGGTAAAGCGTTCCACCGCCGCCACCGGCGCCCCGTCAAACACCACCCCCGCGATGGCAGAGGATGTCACGCCCAGCGGCCGCAGATATCGGTTGCCGCGCACGGGCGTCCAGTTCGTCTCTAGCATTACCAGCGGAGTTTCGGTGCCGTTCCGGTCAATCGCCAGATAGCTCCACGGTGCCGTGCCGAAGCCAAGCAGGGAATCGTAGCCTGGGACGTCCCGCGCGATGGTCACCTGCAACCCGTCCCCCAGAAGGATGACAGGCGCATCGCTGACAGTGTTCACCGGCGCAATCTCGACCCCGCGCGCATCGTGAAACGTCGCTTGCCCTTCAACCAACAGTTTGCCGGACGGGCCCCAGACCACGAAACCGCGCCCCCCGGTGCCGAATTCATAGATGTGATCCGCTGGCGATGCCCGCACGCGGCGAGGCGCCCCAAGCGGCAACAGCGTCTTTGCGATGGTTTGAAAGGCGGGCGCGGCAGGTTTGGCCGCCAGATCCGCATCCAGCAACCCCATGTTCGGCCACCAAGGCTCGTCGACCAGAGCATACCACCAGGCTCCGGCCAAATCCGACGCGGCCATCAGGGTGACCATTTTGAGCATGTAGACCGGTGCTTCGTCGGGATCTTCGAACCATTTGCCGAATTCCGTCGCGTAGATCGGTTTGACCGGCCCATATTCCGCCATCAAGGCGCGCAGGGCGGCGATCTCTTCGGTCAGCCCCTCTGGGTCGGCGCGGTAGGGATGCAGAGAGATGGCATCGCAATGGTCCAGACCACCGGCGGCAAAGACCCCCCGGAAATAGGCGAGGGCCACGGAATGGGCGCCGGTGCACAGGATCTCTGTCGCAGGCGACACGGCCTTGACCTCTGCCCGCACGGCGGCCGCGAGGCGGGCAAAACTGGCGGCCGGATCCTTTTCGAACGGGCCGCTGAGGAAGTTGGGGGCGTTGTATTCATTGCCCAACTCGATTCGCGGGGTCAGGTCGGGGAAGGCGCGGAGCGTGGCGGCGACATAGCGGGCAAAAGCGGCTTGACCCTCCGCGCTGTGCGGCGTCTCTCCGTTGTCATACAGCGGATTGGCCCCGGCAAAGACCAAAAGCGGCTGTTTCCCCTTGGAGCGGGCGCTGTCGAGCCATCCCTGAACAGAGGTGAAATCATACGCTCCGGGTGCGGTTTCGATGGTTGACCAGTGGATCCCGTCGCGAAAATGCCGGGTGCCCGCTTGCGCCACCTGATCTTGCAGCGACATCTGCCAGCCTTGGGCGAAATGGGTCTGCACCCCAAGATCAAAGGCGATGGCCTGCGCGGGCAATACCAGGCCGCTTATCAGAATCGCCTGTCCAAAGAGGGTCCGAAAGATGCGTTTCACAGCCATATACAACCTTACTACGAGTGTGTCGCCACGAAGCGTCGTCTAGCGGGATCGGTTTAACAAGTTTGACAGGCTGATTGTGTTGGCGATGCGGACAATCTGAATCAACTCCGATGGATCAGCCGCAAAGGGAGGCGGAATCCGCAAGGTTTTTGACACATAGTCGCTGGTGCCGGACGGTACGGCAACCTCCTCAAACCGGAGCCTGATCATGCCCGCCACCGGACGCGCTTCTTTCCGTCATTCCAATGAGGTCCGTTCCGGCGGGCTGCCGCGGCATTTCCTGTCCCTGGATGTGGCGCGCTTTCTGGCCGCCTGCTGGGTCATGCTCTACCATTTCTCGTGGCATTCGTGGCATGCACCGGACACCACATACGGCATCCGCGCGGCCGTCGGAACAGAGGTGAGCTTTCCGATCCTTGGATCCCTATCGCGCTGGGGCTATCTGGGGGTAGAGGTGTTCTTTCTGATCTCGGGCTTCATCATTGCGGTCACTGCCGCCGGGCGCACACCAGGGCAGTTCCTGTCGGCGCGGATCGTTCGGCTGGCCCCGGCTCTTTGGACGTTTACGCTGCTGGTGGGGCTGGTCACGCTGCTTTACGCCAATGCCCCGATTGAGCAGACCGCCGCGATGTTCTGGCGCTCGATGCTGCTGTTTCCGACCGGGCCGTGGCTGGACGGGGTGCTGTGGACCCTCACGGTCGAGGTTGTTTTCTATCTTCTGATCCTGCTGGTCCTGGTCTTTGGGCGCTTTCACCTGCTGGAACGGATGACATGGGGCTGGGTGAGCTTAAGCGCCGCCGGGCTGTTTCTGGCTGTGTTGGCGCGTGGCGGGCTTTCGCTGCCCGCGCCGCTGTCTGACTTGGCTGCCTTCGTGCAAAGCTATGGCAGCCGGCCGCTGCTGGTGTCGACCGGCCCGCATTTCGCCTTGGGGATCCTGCTGTACACGATGCTGAATGACGGGGTCACAACCCGGCGCATCGCCTTTGGTCTGTTGGCCTTCGCGGCGGCCATGGCCTCTGCCTGGCTGACAACGGGGGCTTTGGTGGGCACGGCTGTCTGGGCGGGCGCTGTCCTGTTGATGGCGGCGGCCCTTGTTGCCGAGGCCCGGCGTGGGGCGAGTAGGGGCGGGACGGCCAAGGTCGGCATCGTCGTCCGTGTGGTCCGGTTGCTGGGGTTGGCGGCCTATCCGATCTACCTGATCCACAATATCGCGGGATCCTGGCTGCTGGGGCGTCTGGTTGACCTTGGCGCGACCCAGATCGCGGCGCTTTGGATCAGTGTGGCCACCTGTATCGCGGTCGCTTGCGCCTTTGCCGCTTTGCTAGAGCCGCCTTTGCAGCGTGGGCTCCGGTCCGTCCTGGCGGCCGTTGGGCTGGGCCGCCGCGTGGCCCCGTCCGGAGGGCGGTTGTAATGAGCGCGTCGTCCACCCCGAAGACAGGCGGCAAATCGGTCGTTGCCGCAGGGGCGCTGAACACCATCGCGCGCGTAATGTCTCAGCTCTCGCAGCTGGTGATCTTCATCCTGGCGGCCCGGCTGCTGGAGCCTGCCGATTTCGGTATTTTCGCCCTGGTGTCCGCGGTCGCGGTGGTCTTGTTCCGCATCAGCCAGGCGGGTTGGCCGGAATTCATCATGGCCTGGAACGGCGAAGAGAGGGTGCTGGGTCAGGTCATGATGGTGGCCTTGATCAGCGGGATGCTCGCCATGGGGCTGGGCTTTGGGGCGAGTGGCGTGCTGCATGTCACCGGCGGCACGTCCGAGATCGTCTTGCTGGCTGCCCTGTTCGCGGTTTGGATCCCCCTGTCTACACTTGCGGCGGCGCAAAGCGGCATTCTGGTGCGCTCAAACCGGCTGTCCGCCTCGGCGCTCAATCTGATGATCGGCGAGGCGGCGGGCTTTGCCGTATCCGTCTGGGCGCTGCTTGGCGGCGAAGGCGTGCTGGCACTGGTCTATGGGCGGTTGGTGCAACAGATCGTCTATGTCAGCGTTGGCTATGCGCTGACACTGACATTGCCCCGGTTCGGCCTGGCCCGCGCAACGTTGCGCGACGTCCTGTCATTCTTCTGGCGGATTCTGCTGTCGCGAGTCGCCACGAACATGTCCAGCCACGTGGTCACCTTTCTCATCGGCGGCTTTCTGGGGCCGGCGGCGGTAGGCTTCTTTCGCGCGGCCTCGCGGATCACCTCATCCGCTTTGGAAGTGATCGGGGAGCCTGCGCGCGTGATGGCCTGGGCGCGGTTTCGCGGCGCGGCGGGATCCAAAGACCTGCTGGCCCGCGAGGTCGAAGGCTTCTACATCGTTCTGGTCGCGCTCGCGCTGCCGGTGTTTCTGTGGATCACGGTGTTTTCGAACGAACTGACGGTCGGCCTGCTTGGCCCGGCGTGGGTCGAGGCGGCGCCGCTGGTCGCGGTTCTCGGCCTGTCACAGATCCTGCAGCTTCCGGCCTATGTGACCGAGTCTGTCGCATCTCTGACCGGCCAGCTGCGCCGCCTACCGGGGATTTCGCTGCTGAACGCCGCCTTCGCGGTTATCGCGGTCGCTGTCGCCGCGCCCTTCGGGATCTGGGCGGTGGCGGTGTCGCAGATCGTGGTGCTGGGGGCGTTCTGCATCTCGCATCTCTGGCTGCAGGGCAAAAGCGCGAATATCGTCTGGTGGCGTGTGGCGGTTGCGACCAGCCGCGCCATTGCCGGAGCTTTGCTGATGGCCGGGCTACTGACCGCCGCACGGCAATGGGCGATCGTTGCCGACATGCCGCCGTTGGTGCGGGTGCTGGCGCTGACCCTTCCGGCAGTGCCGGTCTATCTGGCGATGCTGCTTGCGTTCTACCCCGAGCTTCGCCCGACCGCCGCGCGGATGCTCATGCGGGTCCGGCGCGCCCGCGCAACGGCGTAACGGCCGCCGCTGCGGACCCAACGGGGCGGGGGAACGCGCAAACCCGCCGTGCCGCCAGTCACTTGGCTGACCGGCGCTGCTCGCGGGGAGGCTCAAACTGTCTAAAGGGTGTGCTTCCGAACTTGGGGCGGGCGTAGGCCACCGAACTACCCGGGACGAGAGGCCCCGGGTTGCCCACCACGCGGGAAAAGCGTATCAGTTCAATGCGGCGGCGGGTGGCAGGCTGTCGCGTCCGCCGGTGACCAAGTCGCGCATCATCCAGGCCAGAATGCGCGGATTGCGGACCGCATGCGAGGCTGCATAGGGCACCCAGGCGTGGCCGAAGGGGATGTAAACGCGGGTCTTGATGCCTGCGCGATGCGCCTCGGCGACGGGCTTTTCCATCGGCAATCCGTAGACGAGCTCCTGCACCACGGGCGTACCGGCCTCTGTCAGGATGCGAAAGCAGTCGCGGGCAAGCTCTGGATTATGGGTCGCCACGCCGACCTCCCGACAGCGACCGGCCAGGCGCGCGACAGTGGCGCGATACCCGGCGGCGGGGTCGATCCCCGGCGCCTTCGGGTCGACCCAGCTTCCCTTGACCACCCTAACCCGCAGGCCCAGCGCCACGGCTTTGTCGGCAAGATCGAGAGAGTTCCGCCACCGTGCCGGGATCGCAATACCCAGCCTGTCCGGCCCCAGCGCCTCTGCCACGTCAAAGGCGTCCTGCGCCTTCTCCGGTTCGTGCGAGTCGATGTCCACGGGAATGCCATGCGCGCGGGCGGTGGAGACGACCTCGCTGATAATCGGCTGGCGCTCCCAGAACGCGGGAACCTTCAGCGCGAGATGCGCGTCGATCCCGGCCCGCGACATCGCAAGGATTGTGTGGTGATAGCGCTCTGCCACATCCTCGGGCGGGGCCAGGGCCTGATGCCAGTAGCACAGGGTCGATGTATAGCCCCGGCTGGCGGCCGTATCCGCTGCGCGCAGGGCGTCCTCCAACTCCGGTCCGGCGGCATAGCCACGCGCCGCCCGCGACAGGGCGCTGCGCACAAGTTGCTTCATCACGCGGCTCCCGCCTTTGCCCGGTTGCGCCATTTCTGCCGTAGCCTGCCCTGCGCGACCTTCGCAGAATCGCGAGCCAGCGCCGCCAACCCCACGGGGTTGCGCGGATAATAGCGCAGGCTCATGTTGGGCCGTTCCGCATCGCACCAGAATTCGGTCCAGCTTGCGGCTTTGCCAAGGAATTCGACCCGCTCCAGCCCGTCAACCGCCGCCTGACGCACGCAATCCAGCATCAGCAGCATCCCGGGAGAGGCTTTGGAGAATGCCTCGTCATAGCCGATCTTCAACAGCCAGATCGCCCGGCCATACTCCACGGCAATCTGCATGGCTGCGATCTTGTCGCCGATATGCAGAAACGCGATGCGCATTTGCCCCTTGGCCGCGGCCAACTGCCCGTAGCGGTTCAGAAACGACGTCTGCGCCTGGTTCTGGACGATAGCTGTGCCGTAGCGTGCCTTCCAGCTGCGCGCCTCGACCTCGGCGGCGGCGGCGAGCAGGGCGGGCACCTCTTGCGGGGCGGGCCGGAGGTTTTCGTAGCGCACTTCGCCCATCGCCTCGGCGCGTTTGGTCATGCGCCGAAAGTCAGACCGGCGGCGCGAGCTGAAGCGGGCCAGCGGATCGGTCCAGCTTTCGTCCAGCGTTATATAGGGGCTGCCGGGCACCGGGGCGGACAGCACGATGCCGCGCGTCCGGGCGCGTTGTGCGAAGACCTCTGCAAAGGGGCCATCGGCGGGGGTGTGCCCGAACCGGATGGGCCGCCGTTCCGCAAGGATCATATCGGTCAGGCGCTGGGCCGCGGCGATGTCCTCGGTCGGTGGCGCGATGGGTTCGGCCAGTTCCTCGGACCCGGCGAGAAACAGAGTGGGGACCAAAGTGCCCTTTTTCGCAAAGGGTCCGAACCCGCCTTGAACGCTCAGCAGGCGCGGCGCGTCCTCTGGATACAGCGTGTCAAAACAGGCCCGCAGCCAGGTCGCGCTTTGCATGGGCGTGCGCTGCGCGTCGGGGATGGCGATCCTGTCGGCGATGTCGAAGGAATCCGGGCCCTGGGCAAGAGAATGGTCGGCACTTGCGTCGATCGGCATGAAAGCTGTCATTTCCGTCCTCCCAGACGTGGTTGCGGCAGGGCTGCGGGGCGCGACATGGGCCCTTCGGGGCCATGGCCAAGCGTTGGCGGGCCGGAAACGCGCTGCGCCCGGCCCCCAAAGAGACATCTGACCTGCGCCTGTCCCGCAGCGCCCGAAGGGTCGGTCCACTCAGGTCGTGCAGAGGAAAGAGCAAATCCGTCGTGCCAGCGGGCGCCGGATGTTGTCCGGCGGCCTGCTGGCCGCGCACCGCCCCGTCGGGGGCGATGCGTCATCCGCACAAGCGCATCCGGATGTCTTGTCCGTCGCATCCGGTCACAGACATAACAGACGCGGCGACAGGCCCATGGCCGACAGGTCGCCCTGGATCTCTTGCTCGTAAACCGCGTTCATCGCGATCACCAGATCCGGCTTTAGCGCTACCAGTTCCTGCGGCGCCATGATCCGATGTCCCGTACCGGGCATGAACTGGCCGTGACGATATGGGTTCACATCGGTGACGCCGTCGATGGCATCGCCGATCCCCAGCGTGGTCATCAACGACACGGCCTTGGATCCGGAGCCCCACAGGGCAATCGTCTCGCTGCGGGCTTTCGCCTGCCGCACCAGATCGCGCCATTTGTCCTGCGTTTCGGCGCAGCGGGCGGGGAAGGTGCGGATCAGATCCTCGACCACCGACACCGGTTCCTCCAGCGGCAGGGCCGGTTTCGGCGCGGCGCCTTCGGGACGGGGGCGGGCCTCGATTGTCAGATACTGGCCCGAATATTCCACCGCCAGATCGACCACGTCAAAGCCAGCCGCCCGGAACGCCCGCGCCAGATTGCCCGGCGTGAAGTAGGAGCAGTGTTCGTAGTAGATATCCTCGAACGCGCAGGTCTGGAGGATCCGCAGCGCCTCGGGGATCTGGAAGAACACGATGGTGTCGTGGCGTGTCCCCAATCCGCGCCGCAAGGTGCACAGGAAGTCGTGCACGTCCCAGATATGCTCCAGCGTCATCTTGCAGGCGACAAAATCGGCGGCAAGCGCGCCATGGCTTTCGTTGTAGAAATCCGCGATGAAGGTCATCTGCTCGGCGGCGGGCCCGGTGATGCGATCCACCTTTACGCCGGGGTCGATGCCGATCCCGTGGTTGTTGCCAAGCTCGGCCAGCAGCATCAGGAACTCGCCCTTGCCGCAGCCGATCTCCATCACGTTCTTGCCGCGCAGGTCGTGACGTTCGATCAGACGCTCGGCCAGATCCTTGTGAAACCGGCTGAACGTCGGCGAGAAGCCCTGGGTTTCCTCATAGCGTCCCGAATACTCGGTTTTCGCCATCTCGAACGCCGCATTGGTCACGAAGCCGCAAGACGGGCAGGCGGCCAGTCGGATGTCTCCGGTGGGATAGCCGCGCGCCTGCTCAACGGTGTCGAGCAGGATGCACGAGTTCGTCGGCACGCCGCGCACTTCGTGAAAGACGGTCAGACCTTCCTGCCCGCAGGCGGGGCAGGCACAGGTGGCGGCACCGGACGCTTGCAGCGCGCCCGGGATGCTCATGTCGTTCATGGATGTCCCCTTTTCGGGTTACAGGATGCGCGGCTCTGGCACAGGTACGATGAAGCGGCCACCGGCGGCGCGGTATTCGCTTTGCTGTGCCATGATCTCTTCGGCGAAGTTCCAGGCGAGGATCAGCACATAGTCGGGCTGTTTCTCGACCAGCGCTTCGGTCGGCAGGATCGGCAGATGCTGGCCGGGCATGAACTTGCCATGCTTGTGCACGTTGCGATCCACCACGTAATCCACCAGATCGGTGCCGATGCCGGCATAGTTGATCATGGTCGCACCCTTGGCCGCCGCGCCATAGGCCGCGATCGTCTTGCCCTCGGACTTGATCGTCTTGAGCAGGTCGACCAGATCCGTGCGCAGCTTTTGCACCCGGCGCGAGAAGTCGCGGAAATAGTCGATGGTCGCCAGACCCTCGCGCGCTTCCAGCTCCAGTTGCTCGCGCACGCTGGGGCCGACGCGCTCCACCGGCTCCACATACAGGCGAAGTGACCCGCCATGGATGTCCAGGTGTTTGATCTCGTTCAGGAACAGGCCGTTGCGGCGGAACAGCGCGTCCAGCGCGGTGACCGAGAAATACAGCAGATGCTCATGATAGATCGTGTCGAATTCGACGTGCTCGATCAGCGGCCGGAGATAGGGCGCCTCGATCACGGCCACGCCGTCGGCCTTGAGGATCTTGGCGATCCCGGCCACGAAGCCGTTGGTGTCGCGGACATGTGCCAGCACGTTGTTGCCATGCACCACATCGGCCTTCACCCCCTCGGCGGCCAGCTTCTCGGCCAGGTCGAGGGTGAAGAACTCTTTCATCGTGGGCACGCCAATCGCATTGGCGGCTTTGACGGGCCCGTCCGCCGGGTCGATGCCCTGCACCGGAATGCCTTCGCCCACATAGTTCTTGAGCAGATAGCCGTCGTTCGAGGCAAGCTCGACCACCAGGCTGTCCTTGCCCAGACCGCGACGGTCGATCATGTCCAGCGCATTGGCGCGGGAATGCTCCATCAGCCAGGGCGAGATCGACGAGTAATAGGGATAGGCGGTGTCGAACAGCACCTCGGGCGCGACGCTTTCGGTGATCTGCACCATCCCGCAGGATTGGCACAGCACTGTTTCCAGCGGAAAGCGCAGTTCCGGATGGGCCAGATCTTCGGCGGTCAGAAGGCGGTCGGCCAGCGGCGTGTGCCCAAGGTTGAGGAACGGCGCGATCTCGGCCGAACCGCAAGACCGGCAGCCGGTGATCGTTTCCGACAGCGCCTTGGACTGGGACAGTTTGATTTCTTCGTGTTTCATGCGGCCTCACGCTGGCTGACGCGGCGCAGGCTCTCGTCGAGGGCCCCGTCACGCACGAGTTTCTGGATATGGGCGATGCGCTTGAACTTCTCGCCTTCGAAGTCCTCAAGCGTCAGGCCGACGGCCTTGTAGGCGTCGTACAGCTGCTCGACCCCACGGCGCAGGGTCCATTGCGGCTTGAACCCATGCAGGACCTTGGAAATCCGGCCGCAATCCACGCGGTAGTTGCGCGTGTCGGGAGCGGCGCCGTCGGCGAACCCGATCTCGGATCCCGGCACGACCTCGTGCACGATCTCGGCGATCTCGCGGATCTGGTAGTTCTCGGTCGTCAGGCCGACGTTGAAGGCCTGATTGTGCACCAGCTCGCGCGGGGCTTCGAGGGCGGCAATATAGGCACGGGCGATGTCCTCGACATGGACAATGGGGCGCCAGGGCGAGCCGTCGCTTTTCAGAAAGACCTCGCCGGTGGTCACGGCCCAGGCCGTCAGGTTGTTCACCACCAGATCGAACCGGATCCGCGGCGACAGACCATAAGCGGTGGAGGCGCGCAGAAAGACCGGGCTGAAGGCCTCCGTGGCCATGACGGACACGTCGCGTTCCACATCGACCTTGCTTTGACCGTAAGGCGTCACCGGGTTGAAGGCCGAGTCCTCATCCAGGAACCCGTCGCCGCCCGCGCCGTAGTTGGAGCAAGAGGAGGCGAACAGGAACCGTTCCACCCCGGCGGCGCGTGCAAGCTCTGCCATCCGGACCGAGGCACGGTGGTTGATGTCGCCCGTCAGTTCCGGACGGTAGTCGCCCAGCGGATCGTTCGAAAGACCCGCAAGGTGGATAATCGCGTCTACCCCCGCCAGATCGGCGGCAGAGACATCGCGGGAATCCTTGCGGATCGAGGGGACATCGGCCAGCGTGCCGGTAAAGGTACAGGCCTCGAACAGGTCGGAATCGAGCCCGACCACATCATGACCGCGCGCCAGAAGCAAGGGCGTCAGGACCGCGCCGATATAGCCGGTGTGACCGGTGACGAGAACGCGGCTCATTCCCACACCTTCCACGGGGCGTCGCCGCCATCCCACATGTCCTGCAAGATCTTCTTTTCGCGCATCGTGTCCATGCACTGCCAGAACGACTGATGCTTGTAGGCCATCAACTGACCATCAGCGGCCAGTCGGCGCATCGGCTCATGTTCGAACATGATGTCGTCCCCGTCGATGTAGTCAAACACCTCCGGCTCCAGCACGAAGAACGCGCCATTGACCCAGCCTTCGCCGGTCTGCGGCTTTTCCGAGAATTCCTTGACCTGATCGCCTTCGAACTCGATATGCCCGTAGCGCGCGGGGGGGCGCACCGCCGTCATCGTGGCCAGCTTGCCGTGCTCTTTGTGGAAGGCCACCAGCTCTTCGATATCAATGTCGGACACACCGTCGCCCCAGGTCAGCATGAAGGTGCTGTCGCCCATCCAGTCGCGCAGGCGTTTGATGCGGCCGCCGGTCATGGATTTCAGGCCGGTGTCCACCAGATCGACGTTCCAGTCCGGCGTCTCGCAGCCGTGCCGGACCACATCGCCGGTCGCGGTGCGCAGGCTCATCGAGCCGCCATAGCTGGCGTATTCCCGGAACCAGCGCTTGATGTATTCGCCCTTGTAGCCCAGTGCGACCGCGAAATCGCTGATGCCGTAATGGGCGTAGATCTTCATGATGTGCCACAGAACCGGCATGCCGCCGATTTCCACCATCGGCTTGGGGCGGATTTCTGTTTCCTCTCCCATCCGGGTGCCATAGCCACCGGCCAGGATGCCGACTTTCATCTTGGAGATATCGGCAACCTTCCGGCGCCGGGCCGCATGCGATGCGAAATTGACGGTCATACCGAGCTTTCCTTTCCACGAAGTGCAAAGCCACGCAGCCGTGCAGCAAAGCCGGGCGAAACGTAGCGAACAAGATCCAGGCCCATGCGGGCCGCGTTGCCGGGGGCGGCACCGTAGCGAAGTACTTTGAGTTTCAGCCAGAACGGGCTCGCCACGTCGGGGTGACGTCCGGCGATCTCCATCAGGTGGCGGAACAGGCTGACATGTTCCATCGCCGCCGTGCGGCTGGCAGAAGTGTCCTGCCACCGCCGGCGTTCCGCATGGTCGACCATCCGGATCGACCGCTTGGGATGCTCGCGGTTGTAGAAGATCGCGTCTTCGACCCGCAGCAGCTTGCCTTGCAACGCCGTCTCGGCGATCAGCGCCCGGTCCGATCCGTAGTAAGAACGGTGAAGCGTCGACCGTTTCAGCATATCCATCCGGAACAGGCCGAAAATCGGAAAGCAGGTACCGCCCATATGGACCGCCTTGAGGTAGCGGGTGCCCGCGCCGGAATCGGTGATCGCCGGTGTCTCGTCCACATCCGGGCCCTGAACCTCGTTGCCATCGGGGTCGATGCAGATCGTCCGGGCGAAGGCCAGCGAAGCGGTGCTGTCCGCTTCCAGCGCGGCCACGGCGACCTCAAGGAAATTCGGGCTTATCCGGTCATCATGGGCGGCCCATTTCAAGTAATCCCCGCGCGCATGTTCGAACCCGAGGTTGTAGTTCGGGGCGGCGCCGAGGTTGCGCGGGCTGCGAATATACCGGACCCGTGGATCCTTGCGCGCGAAATCCGCGCAGATCGCCTGCGTCCCGTCGGTCGAGGCATTGTCCGTGATGATAAGTTCAAGGTTCGTATAGGTTTGGGCCAGTACCGACGAGATCGCCTCGGCGATAAACCGCTCGCCGTTGTAGACTGGCATTGCAATCGAAATGAGCTTTGACATCCTGCCTCCTTGGTTGTTCCTGTCATCCTTCAACCGTCTGATTCAGGCAATTTTTCCCCATTTTTTGTGCGATTTCTGGGATACAGTGCCGCTCCGAACAGCGTATTTCCGGTGATTTGTGTCCAGTCGGGGGCTCCGCGCCTCTCGAGCCTCCACTGGAGCTGGCCGAGACGACTGGTCACACGACGTTTCCTGACGATCCCAGGCAGCGGATCCGCCGGCCAAAACCTTCGCTCCAGCCTTTGAATGGGCATGCTTCGAGGGACAGTTTTCGGGGGACATCCAGCGCGGCGTCATTGCGTCGCGAAAGGGTGATGGGCGCGGCATTGAGCACGTTCGACCGAACCGCGAGCGCATCCACAGTGGCATGAAATTGCGGTTGGAGTTGATCCGATGACCGATTGGGCGCGACACAGCCCTGGCGGTCCGCTTTGCCTAATCCACCGGCGCTGGGCACCTATGGCCCCTGTCCGGCAACGGGTCAGGCAGCATCACCCGCCTCGCGGGACGACCATCGCCGTTAGGCGGAGCCTCGCCGAGTCAGGGGGGTGTCATTGCAAAGGCAACGGATGCTGATAACCTTAGAGTTGCGACCATGTTTCGCGAACTGGAGCACCCATGACACCGCCTGTGCGGATGAAAACAACTGGCCTTGGGTCGGCTCCTTATGGGCGGGCCGCATATCTTTGTGGGTTTTTGAGGCGCGCCTCGCCCGCAACGCTGCGCCTCTTGGCCTTCATCTTTTGTCTTGTGTTCTGGCTGACCGTGATTGCGGTCGTTGTCTTTTAGCGCTTGGGTCGATCAGCAGGCGCCACGCTGCAAAAGGACAACTGCTGGCGTGCGCAACAGCACCTTGAGATCCAGCAAGACATTGCGCGCCCGGTAGTATTCCACATCCAGGGCCACCCGTTCGTCATAGGTTGTCGAGCTGCGCCCGCTGACCTGCCACAAGCCGGTGATGCCCGGCTTCATCGCCAGATATTCCTTCGCATGGGCGCCATAGAAGGCGAGCTCTTCTTCGACCACCGGGCGCGGGCCCACCAGGCTCATGTCGCCGCGCAGCACGTTGATCAGCTGCGGCAATTCATCCAGGCTGGTCTTGCGCAGAAAGCGACCGATCGGAGAGATCCGCGGATCGTTCCGCAGTTTGTGGGTGCGGTCCCATTCTTCGCGGGCGCTGGCATCCTTGGCCAGCAGGTCGGCCAAAAGCGCGTCCGCGTTCGTGGCCATGGTGCGGAATTTCATCACCTTGATGCGGCGGTTGCCCTTGCCCACCCTCTCATGCCGGAAAATCGTCGGGTGGCCGTCAAAGATGGCGATCAAGACCATCGCGACCAGAAAGAACGGGGCAAAGAACACCAGCAGAGCCGCGGCGCCCACGCGGTCAATGACCGCCTTGTTCGTCAGATAGGCAAGACCGCCGGTGTGGTTCGGATGCTCGGTGCGCCCAAACAGCCGATACCCGACCGAAGCGCGTGCGATGGGATGAAACTCTGCTTCGTTGTGCATCATCGAACATAACCAATCTGAAGAAAGAGGCCTAAGCCACACAAGCTGTGACCCCAAAAGTGTTCGAAAGGGGGCCGCAAGTGAAGGTTTTTTCGCAATTTTGACCTATTCACGCCAAACTCGCAGAATCCCTTGTGCAGTCCTGATGGGCTTTCGGAATTGTTCGTATCAGGTGAACAATCGCGCGATTCGAAGTTTCAATTTTGGTTAACGCGCGCCGACCTTTGGCCCCATCCGAGCCTGTGCAAAGACGGGCCACCAAGCGTCTCTCTGAACCGGGCGTCCCGGTTTTTGCGGATGTGGGGGTGCTGTGGACCTCAAGGCCCGGCGGGATCGGTCTGGCGTCAGGACCGCGCTGCCCCCCGCCGCACTGGTTCCGCAGGCCGGGAGCTGCCGGAACGTCAGGCGCGCCCAGTGTCTGGAACGGATATCAGCGCGGCCCGATTGAACCGCGCTGTTGCCTGAGACCTGGCCTGATGGGCCATGTCCTTAACTGGCGCGCAGTCTTTCGGGGCGGGGCGCTTTGCTTGGTATGTCCGCTTTGACAACGCGGGCCATTTCCTCCAGCACGATGGCTGAGAACCGTTGCCGGAACACGCTTGGCGCAAAGTTCTGCGCATGGTCCGCGACGGTGGCAGAGGTGAAGGCGGCAGGCTCCTGTTCGAACCGATGCACCGCATCTCGGATCGCCTCGGGCGATTGGTCGCCGAACAAAAGGCCAGAGACGCCAGGCACAACGGTATCCAGCGCACCGCCTTTGCCGTAGGCAAGGACGGGCGTGCCGCAGGCCATGGCCTCCAGCGGGACGATGCCGAAGTCTTCCAGCGCGGGAAAGATCAGCGCCTTGGCGTTCTGGTACAGACCCGGCATCTCTTCCGCCGGGACGCGCCCGCGCAAGGTCACATTGCCCGGCGCATTGCGGCGCAGCCGATCCAGCTCGCTGCCGCTGCCCACCACGGTGAGAGGCGCGTCAATCCCGCGAAACGCCTCGATCACGGCATCCGCCCGCTTGTAGGGCACCAGTTCCGAGACAAACAGATAGCCCGATCGGGCATCATGCGACGGGCCGGTGCGGTAGGCGTCAAGATCGACCGGCGGATGCACCACATCGGCGCCGCGGCGATAGTATTTCCGGACCCGCGCCGCCACAAAGCGCGAATTGGCGACGAAACGGTCGACGCGGGCAGCGCTGCTGACGTCCCACAGTCGCAGCCGGTGGGACAGTCGCGACAGATAGGCGCGCTGCAAAAGGCCCAGGCCGTTGCGATAGCTCGGATACATATCCCAGATATAGCGCATCGGCGTGTGGATATAGCAGATATGCGGCACATTTGGGGGAACGATCACACCCTTCGCGGGTCCGCTTTCAGACGAGATCACAAGATCGAAACCGGACAGATCCAGCTCTTCCAGGGCGCGCGGCATGAAGCCCAGGTATTTCTGGTAATGCTTCTTGGCGAAGGGCAGGCGGGCGACGCTGGTCTCGTGGATCTTGTGGCGGTTGATCTTGTCCGACAAGGCGGCGCGATCGGCCACATGGGTAAAGATCTCTGCCTCGGGGAAGAGGTCGAGCAGTTCTTCGAGCACCCGCTCGCCACCGCGCATGCCGACGAGCCAATAGTGAATGATGGCCACACGGCGCGGCCACGGGACGGGATCAGCCAGACTGATAGTTCTGGAGTTCATCTGAACGGCCCTCTTTCTTCAAGACATGGGATAGCACCGTGCCGACCCGTTCGATCCCCGCATCCTGCAACTGAACGACCGCCGCATGGACGAGCGAGGCCCGAACCTGATGGCTGCGCACCAACAGCACGGCGGATCCGCAGGTGCTGGCAACGGTCTGCGACGCGGCCAGATCCACGGCGGACGGCGCATCGACGATCACAAAGTCGAACCGTTCCGCGGCCCAGCGCATCATCCGGGCGAAGGCCGGGGTCGCCAGCAGATCGGATTCGGCGGTGTAGGGGCGCATGGGCGCGACGATGGAGACGTCGAAATCAGGCGAATGCTGGATCAGATGCTCGCCGGGACGCTGGCTGGACATCAGGTAATCCACCAGACAGGCGTCGGGATCGGTCAGGTTGAAATCCTCGGCCGACAGGCAGTTGCGCAGATCTGTATCCACCATCAACACCGAACAGCCGATCTGCCGCAGCGAATGCGCCAGCGCGATGGCCATGGTGGATTTGCCTTCGCCGGGCAGGGTCGACGTGACCATGACCGCATTCTCCGGCACCGTCGTCCCGATCTGTATCCAGCCGCGCACCGCCTTGATCCGGTCCTGGTACAGCGTAAGCCGATTGCTTCTAAAGCTTTTCTGCCCAACGGGCCAGTTCGGCGCGCGTTCCGACAAAGACGGCAGCGCCGCCACGACCGGCACGTCTGTGGCCTGTTCCAATTCCGCGATAGAGCCGATCTCGCGCAACATCGCGGCCCGCACCAGCACGATGGATGTGCCAGAGGCCATGCCAATCACCAGCGCCAGAATAAGCACCAGCTTGACCTTGGGCTCTGCCGCGCTTCCAGGCACGGTGGCCATGCCGATGATCCGGGCCTGCGGAAGCTGCAGTTCCGATTGCGCGTTGGTTTCGGTGAAGCGGGTCAGGAATTCCTCGAACACAAGCCGCGCGGCCGAGGCGGCGCGTTCCAGCTGCCCCCGGCGCACGGCGGCCTCTGCCAGACGGGTCTGCTGCGATACGACCTGCGCGATCCGGGCCTCCAGCGCATTCTCGCGGTTCTTCACCACCTCCAGCTCGTTGCGCATGGCCGCGACCAGCTTGCGCGCCTCTTCGTTCATGCTGCGCAGAACGTCTTCCAGCAGCGCGCTTTGGGTCTTGTAGCGCGGATGGTCCGTTCCCAAAGTCGCCGCAAGCCGCGCCTGTTCGGACGCTAGCGTGGCATAGGTGGCTGCAAGCGCATCCAAAACGGCCGAGGTCATCGCCTCTCTGACAGCTTCGACGCCGCCGGATTCCAACAGCTCCTGCGCGTTTCTCAGGCGGATCTCGCCCTCGGAGCGGGTCTGCGACAGGGTCACCAATTCGGTGTTGAGCTCGGCCAGAAGCTGCGCCAATGCGCTGGAATCCCGCCCGACTTCGTTTAGGATCTCGCGCTGATAGTCGACGACCGCCTGTTCCGACAGTTCCACATCGCGGGCAAGCTCGTTGATCCGCTCTTGCAGAAAGGTGGTGGCCTGGCGCGCGGCCTCCCGCTTCAGGCCAATGTCTTCGGCGATGTACTGGCGGGCGACCTCGTTGGCGACCATGGCCGCTATTTCCGGCGTTCCCGACCCATAGGTGACCTGGATCACATGGCTCAGCCCGGCCTGCCGCACGCTCAAGTTCGCTTGCAGGACACCGACCGCGTATTCGGTCTTCGCCTCCTCGGACATCGACTCGTTGCCGGTACGAAATTCGCCGACGGTCGTCAGGTTCAGCGCCTCCACGACGCGGCCCAGCAACACGTTCGAGCGCATGGTCAACACTTCGCTCGCCAGCACCGACGGGGTGACTTCAAAGTTCGACACGACCTGCTCGGACACGATGGGCCGTTGCTGGCGGGTGTCAATCACGACCTGGGCCCCGGCAAGGTAGACCCGGGGCGTTACCATCAGATACAGAACCGCCAGAACGAAGCAGATCGCGGTAGCGATGCCGATGGTTCGTTTGCCGCGTGCAACGAGCGTCCAGACTTGGCGCAGATCGATCCGGGCTTCATCGACATGGTTCCGCACATGTTGCGGACGCGCCAACTTCGCGGTCGGCAAGCGCCTGATCTCGGAGTCCTTCAACAATTGCATTCGGTCTCACCAGGGTTGAACGTGTTCCACTCTTGCAGCCCACAGCCTGCCCCCACGGTACTCGGCGCAAAATACGGCGAATTTAAGAGGAAATGCTTTGCAAAATTGGGTATGATCGCGGCACGCTTTGCTTTTGGAAACACAGGTCAGTGAACAATTCGTTGCCAGCATACCTGCAAGCCCGTTCCCGGCAGGAAGGTGAGACGTATGGTTTGTGAACTTTTTTATGCGAAATGTTCGGTCTGAGATGCGTTTGACCCCCTGCGCAATTTGGTGAACCCGCCGGAAGGCTCTGGGTCGTTTTGCCTAACTTTCAGATACTACGCCTAAAAATCTGGCCGATCTCCGCAGGCCGAGACCCAGCTTGCGCCTCAGCGCAGGCGTGGCGGTTTGGCTGAATGGACACAAGCTCAGGGAGAGCGGTTGTTTCTCTCTGGAAAATAATCTTTCGAATTCAAGGTATTGTTTCACCGAACCCGCAGTGATGGCGATTCTCTCAAACCGGCTGGGCCTGGAATAGCCCCCTGAAAGTGGTCCACGCACTGGGATAGAAATGTCCCGATTTTCAGAAGGACCAGTGAATAGCTGAAAAACGAGAGTAGCCGGAAGACATCGTAACGAAGCTGCGCCAGATCGAGGATTTACAAGGTCAAGGTATGTCGATTGCGGGCACGGTTCGGCAAGTTGGGACGACCCGGCAGACCTACGATCGCTGGCGAAAGCTTTATGGCGGGATGGGCCGTGCGCAGTTGAAGCGTCTGAAGGAACTGGAGAAAGAGAACCAACACCTTAGGCGCGCTGTGTCCGACCTGACCCTGGACAAGCTGATCCTGACTGAAGCCGCACCGGGAAACCTCTGAGCCCTTCCCGCCGCTGACGGTGCATCGATTATGTGCGGCAGACGCTTGGCGTATCCGAGCGCCGCGCCTGCCGCACGTTGGGACAGCACCGATCGACCCAACGCAAGGTTCCAACCGGCCGCACGGACGAGGAGCAGCTGACCGAGGATATCATCGAGCTTGCCCGAGAGTATGGGCGCTGCGAAGATCGCATGGTCGCGGGGCTGCTCAACAACTCAGGTTGGTATGTGACCCACAAGCGGGTGGAACGGATATGGCGACGTGAGGGGCTGAAGGTTCCAATGCAGCAACCCAAGAAGGAGCGGCTCTGGCTGAACGACGGCTCGTGCGTCCGGCTTCGCCCGCAACGACCGCACCACGTTTGGTCATATGACTTCGTGCACCACCGAACCGATGACGGCAGGGCCTTCAGAACATTGAACATCCTGGATGAATACAGCCGGGAGGCTCTGACGATCCGCGTTGACCGCAAGCTGAACTCGACCGATGTGCTGGA
>CAYGRI010000003.1:0-53418 GCA_964352155.1 uncultured Maritimibacter sp.
CGCTACGCCGGGGCTCCGCGCGCGGCCTCCTACACCAACCGTTCGGACACAGCCGCTCTTTCCCAGCAGATTCTTCAGCACGGCATTGTCCAACACTTGATCCGCCAGAAGGCGCTTCCGCTTGGCGTTCTCATCTTCCAGCGCCGTCAGCTTGGCCGCATCAGATACCGCCATGCCACCATATTTGGGTTTGAACTTATGGAATGTGCGCCGACTCAGGCCACGTTTGCGGCACACCTCCGCCGTCGGCATCCAGCTTCCTGCTCATTGATCGCCCCGATGATCCTCAGCTTCGGTGAAACGGCTCTTTCGCATATGTTTGCTCCTTCAAAAGGCGCGGCAAACCCTACATCAGAACGAAGGAAGTTTCGGGGGAGCAGGTCACGAACCACCTCTCTTCAAAGGCCTCATGCAGGAGCGCACGGATATCTGAGCTACGCAAGCAGCAAGGGCGCAACCGCGTGCCCGTTTTCAGTTTTCGCCTTGCTGTTTGATTTCGCCTGTGTCCAGTACGGGCGATGCGTCGATGTCATCTGCGTCCAGCATGGAGGCCACGCGTTCGAGGCTTGCGACAAGCATGGCTTGCTCCCAATCCTCCATCGCCGCGAACTTGCGCACAAAGCGTTGCTGCAGGGGATCCGGCGCATCCTGTAACGTCTGGCTGCCCTTGGGCGTGATGTGGATATTGGTCTGGCGCCGGTCCTGCATCGACTTTTCACGCAGGACCATGCCGTCGCGGACCAGCTTGTCCACCAGGGAAGTGACCGTGCCTTGGGACACCCGCATGCGCTGCGAAATGGACTTTGCCGTCGCCTGCCCCGTTTCCGCGATGATCTGCAGCACACGGAACTGCACGGCGGTGACGCCGGCGATTTGCTTGATTTCCCGGCTGAACAACTCCGTGGCCCGCAAGATGCGGCGCAACGCGATGAGGCTGGTGTCGATACGATCCATGCATGATCCCCAGGGGAGCTTCGGGTATCAAAGCATATTCCAGACTCGATGGCTTGGGTAGCCTTTTATGGTTCGCCGCCCATAGCGCCTGCGCCCAGGGGTATTTTGGTAAACAAAAGACTAATTCCCTCAAAATAAGCTAAAGAACGAGCCATTTTTTGGGAGAGCCCACAGATTTTCTTTGATGGTTGAAGCTCCTCTGAAGGTATGGTACTTCGCTCATCAAATCATATTGGAGACATCCCATGCAGCTTCCCCGTGACCTTGTTCGTGCCAAAACGCCCAGCCTGCGCATGCCGACTGCAAGGGACGGCGCGGCGATTTGGGAATTGGTCCGGTCCTGCAGGCCGCTTGATGAAAACTCCATGTATTGCAACGTGATCCAATGCGATCACTTTGCGCAAACCTGTGTCCTGGCCGAAATCGCAGGCAAAACCGTGGGCTGGGTGTCTGCCTATGTGATGCCCAACGACCCCGAGACTCTGTTCGTCTGGCAAGTTGCCGTCGCGAAAGAGGCGCGCGGGCTCGGGCTTGGCACGCTGATGCTGAAGGCGATCCTCGAGCGCAATGTCTGCGCCGGTGTGCGCCGTGTGCAAACGACGATCACATCGGACAACGAAGCTTCCTGGGCGCTGTTTCACAAGTTTGGCGCGGTGCAGGGCAGCAAGCTGACTGTGCAGCCCTACTACACCCAGGCGCTCCACTTTCAAGAGCGTCACAAAACCGAAAACCTTGTCACAATTCCCTTAGCCGAGGCCCTTAGAAAGGCCGCCTGAGCCGGGTTCTCTTCTTACATCAACACTATGGAAAGAGGTCGTATGTCTACGAACACCTCCCGCATGCCCATTTTCAAGCGCCGTGAATCCGAGGCCCGCAGCTACTGCCGTGGCTTTGACACGGTGTTTTGCACCGCGCATGGGTCCGAGATCACCGACATGGCCGGGCGCACATACATCGACTTTCTCGCCGGATGTTCGTCGCTGAACTACGGGCACAACGACCCCGACATGAAAGCGGCGCTGATCGAACACATCATGGGCGATGGGGTGACCCATGGGCTTGATCTGCACACCGATGCCAAGGGCGCATTCATCGAGAGCTTCGAGGCGCATATCCTGAAACCCCGCGCCATGGATCACAAGCTGATGTTCGTCGGCCCGACCGGGGCCAATGCGGTCGAAGCGGCGATGAAGATCGCGCGCAAGGCGACGGGGCGGACCAATGTGATTGCCTTCACGAACGGGTTTCACGGCGTAACGCAAGGCGCATTGGCGGCCACCGGCAACGGCTATCACCGGGGTGGCGCCGGCACAGCTTTGAACAACGTCACCCGCATGCCCTATGACGGCTATATGGGCGCGGAGTTCGACACCTGCGACCTGCTTGAGGCAATGCTGACGGATGCCTCGTCCGGCATGGACGCGCCCGCGGCCATCCTGCTTGAAACGGTGCAGGGCGAAGGCGGCCTGAACGCCGCCAGCCCGGCATGGATCAATCGCATCGCACGGCTTGCCTCGGATCATGGTGCGCTGTTGATCGTGGATGACATTCAGGCGGGCTGCGGTCGGACCGGGACGTTCTTTTCCTTTGATGAGATGGGCGTCACCCCCGATATCGTCACCTTGGCGAAATCGGTCTCTGGGTTCGGCCTTCCGATGGGGCTGGTGCTGGTAAGGCCGGACCATGACGTCCTGGGTCCGGCCGAGCACAACGGCACGTTCCGGGGCAACACGCACGCGTTTGTCACAGCCCGCGTGGCAATTGAAAAGTACTGGGCGGACACCGAGCTGCAACAGGACATCGCGCGCCGCGCCGCCATGATCGAGGAAGCGCTTGCGACGATCGCATCGATGGTTCCCGGCGCCTATTTCAAAGGACGCGGCATGATGCGCGGTGTCGATGTCGGCTCGGGTGATCTGGCGGGCGACATCTGCGCGAACGCGTTTGAAAAGGGTCTGATTGTCGAAACATCCGGCCCGAATGACGAGGTCATCAAGATCCTTGCGCCCTTGACGACACCGGATGCGACTTTGCGCAAGGGCCTCAACATCCTGATTGACTCGGCGCAAAGCATCATCAGCACCTCAAGAATCGCCGCGGAGTAAGCCCAATGATTGTCAGAGATTTCAATGAGATCATCGAGAAACAGCGCGACCGCGTCGTGTCGGATGCGCAGTGGAGCAGCGTGCGTATGCTGCTGGCCGACGACGGGATGGGGTTTTCTTTCCACATCACCTTTCTGGAGCCCGGCTCGGAACACACGTTCGAATACAAGAACCATCTCGAAAGCGTCTATTGCATGCAGGGCACCGGCTCGATCACCGATCTGGCGACGGGTGAAACCCATAATATCAAGCCCGGTGTGATGTATGCGCTCGACAAGCACGACCGCCACACCTTGCGCGCGGACGAAGAGCTGGTCATGGCCTGCTGTTTCAACCCGCCCGTCACCGGCAAGGAAGTCCATCGCGAAGATGGGTCCTATGCCGCCGCAGAAGAGCTGGCTGACTGACCGATGACCCACACTGTTGAAAAGGTCGGCGGGACATCCATGTCGCGGCTGGATGAGCTGCGTGACACCCTCTTTGTCGGCGGGCGCAGCGGGCGCGACCTTTATGGGCGCATGATCGTCGTCTCCGCCTTTGGCGGCATCACCGACCTGCTGCTCGAACATAAGAAATCCGGTGACCCGGGCGTCTATGCCCTCTTTGCCAGTGCAGAAGAGGACCATGGCTGGCATGGTGCGCTCGACAGTGTCGCCAAAGCGATGCAGCGCGCGCATGCCAAGGTACTCGGTCACCCCGCAGACCGAGAGCAGGCGGATGTCTTCGTCCGCGAGCGCATCGAGGGCGCGCGAAACTGCCTCGCGGACCTGCGCCGTCTGTGCTCTTACGGCCATTTCCGCCTTTCCAGGCACCTTCTACAGGTGCGCGAGCTTCTGTCCGGCCTCGGGGAAGCGCATTCGGCCTTTACGGCCACGCTTTTGCTCCAGCGTGTCGGTGTGAACGCACGCCTCGTGGACCTGACCGGGTGGCGCGACGCCCATGAGACCGATCTGGACAACCGCATCTTGCGCGGCATCGAAGGCATCGACACCAGCGCCGAAATGCCGATCGTTACCGGATATGCACAATGTACCGAGGGGCTGATGCGCGAATTCGACCGCGGTTATTCCGAGATCACGTTCTCACGCCTCGCGGCGCTGACGGATGCCCGCGAAGCGATTATCCACAAGGAATTCCACTTGTCCTCTGCCGATCCAAAGCTTGTTGGCGAAGACAGGGCGCGAAAGATCGGCCACACCAACTATGACGTGGCTGACCAGCTGTCGAATATGGGGATGGAGGCGATTCATCCAAAGGCTGCGAAGACCTTGCGGCAGGCGGGTGTGCCGTTGCGCGTGGTCAACGCCTTTGACCCCGGAGATCCGGGCACCTTGGTGGACGACCGTCCCGCGCAAACGCCGGAAGCTGAAATCGTGACAGGTCTGGATGTCATCGCACTGGAGGTGTTCGAGCAGGACATGGTTGGCGTAAAGGGCTATGACGCTGCGATCCTCGACGTGCTGACGCGTCATGATGTTCGGATCGTATCGAAGACATCGAATGCCAATACGATCACCCATTATGTCGATTCTTCCCTGAAGACCCTGCGGCGTGTGGAAAAGGAGCTGGAGCGGCTGTATCCGGCGGCGCGCATCACATCGCGCAAACTGGCGATCGCCTCCGTGATCGGCCGGGATCTGAACGGGCTGGCCATTCTGAGCCGCGGTTTGCAGGCGATCGCCGAAGCGGGGTTTGAAACCGTCGGCGCATCGCAGGGACCGCGAAGTGTCGATGTCCAGTTTGTCGTCGAAAGCGGCGCTTTGGACAAGACAATCCGCGTCTTGCACAACGCCTTGCTGCCCCCTGTTCAGAACAGAACGTTATCGGCCGTCGCCTAGCTCCAGCCCTTTTTGATCGAGGAAAAACTCATGAACGTTTCGACACAGCCCGTCCGGAAAGCGGACAAGACTGGTGGCCGCCCTTCTTTGGCGAAGGGAGACACCGATGCGTTCCATGCCAAACTCGTCCACACATCCGAAGGTGAGCTTGATCTCCAAGACCTGGATTTTGTCGAGAAGGTGGATGAGCCGAGTTCACTGGACCCGGAACACCGGCACAAACTCATTCAGGAGAAGATGCAAAACTGGCGACAGATTTTCCTGACCGGACTGGAGCATCAGATCGCCTTGGTCCGCGACCCCGGTTTCCGCTATCCACGGCAGCACTTTGTCGATTGCGAAGGGGTGATGGCGCGCGCGCTGGAATATGTCGCCCCTGAACCGTGGTGGTATGAACAGGATGGCGAAGTGCACTTGCGGTTGAATTTCGGGGAACGAGATTGGTTTGTGAAGGGCAAAAACCCGGTCATCCGGATCGGTGCCGCCGAACAGTTGCTCCCGGCACTCGAAAAACTGCATCTCTTGACTGGCGCTGGCGACCTTGACGAGATCATCGAAAAGATGGTCATCGTGTCCCAAAGATGATCCCTGCTTCCGGCTCCCGGACCGCCCCACAGGCCGCCCCACAGGCCGCCGGGGCGGACATGATCAGTCAAAGCGTTTCGCCGTCAACCTGAGTGGCAGACTTTCGGCCAAATACCTGCAGTCTCGCCAGGTGTCGTGGCGCCACTCTCTTTCTCGTCCCAAACACAAAGACACGCCGATTTCGGGCTGCCCGCCTTGGTCCCCGCACAGCGCGCATTTCCGGAATGCAGGCGAAGACAACTCGGGCATCCAGAAAATGCGGGCGGCTTCAACTGCGAAGCGCAACAGGTGCATTGCAGCGGATCGTGCGGTTTTGTCCAGCGGCGGTCGGGAACGCCTCGGCCAGTGTTCTGCCCCCGAAGCGTTTCGTGGCATCAGGTTCACCCTCGCCCATCCGCCCCCATACGCCTTCGGCGCACGGGTAAGCCGCGCGGTTCACAGAGCACCGTTTTGCGGACAATGCAGCGCGGCGACGATCATCAAGATGAGTTTCCGCCAAAGGCCGCACGGTCGTGACGACCCGGCGCATGCTGCCACGCATCCCAGGTCCGCAAGGGGCCAGCTTTCGCCAATGTGTCGTGAATGACCGAAAATCAACTTGAGTGTTTCGCACGATCCCGTTGTCCCCGCGGCGGGCCTTGCTCGGGCCTCCCCCCTCCATCGGGGCAGCATTTGACATGCGGAGCGATAGGATTTCGAACCCAACCTGTTCGAGAACGCGCATAAGGAGGGATTGCGGAGACCGCTCGAAAAGGGAGGTTCGGGATGAGGCTCTCCTCTCCGATCTACAAACTGAAACGCCGGGCAAGACTGCTGGCGCGTGACAACGACATGAAGCTCAACGAGGCACTTGACCGGGTTGCCGAAAAGGAGGGCTTCAAGGGCTGGAGCCATTTGGCCTCCAATTACTCCAAGGGGTCGCCTGCCAGGAAGATTCTGAAACAGCTGCGCGCAGGCGATATGGTCCTGATCGGAGCCCGGCCTGGTCACGGCAAAACGCTTCTTGGTCTGGAACTCACTGCCCTGGCTGAACAAATTGACCGTACTGGCTATTTCTTCACACTGGACTACAATGCAGCGGATGTCTGGGATCGGTTTGAAAAGCTGGGGTTTGATCCCAGAAAATCTGACCGTCCGGTCGCCGTTGATACCTCGGACAACATCTGCGCCGATCATATTGTGGACTACCTGGGTGAGGCGCCTGGAGAGGGGTTGATCGTTGTCGACTACTTGCAGCTGTTGGACCAAAAGCGAAGCAATCCTCCACTGGGGGAGCAGGTTCGTGCGCTAAAAGAATTCTCGATCGAAAGTGGGGCGGTTGTTGCAATGACCTCGCAGATCGACCGCGCTTTTGAGCTACTTTCAGTTGGCATGCCAAGTATTAGTGACATACGGCTGCCAAACCCCGTCGATCTGTCGCTTTTCAACAAGCGATGTTTTTTGCATGGTGGCGAAGTCCAGCTAGAGGTGGCGGCATAGAGCTAGCCGATCCTGCTTTGCGGACGGTCGTTCAAGGTCCGCAAGGCCCGCGCGGACGCCATACGACGCCCGAGCATTCTGCAAATGCAGCGACTCTTCCCGTACCATGGGCGGCAACCACGGAGAGCGGCGAAGTCAGCCGCCCCTTTTCCGGCAGCGCACCCCATTCGAAGTCCGGATCAAGCCAGGCGGACCGCCAACGGCGCGACCGACGTTGCACTCTTCAAAGCCACGGATCTTGCGGACGTTGTGGACGAGCGGCCGCTGAGCGTCCGCGCGCGGGTCAGAGTCCGCGCCGCGCGCGGTCGATGTGGAGGTTCTGGGTCAGCCACTGACGCGCAAGCGGGACCGGACCTTCGCCAAAAAAAGCGGCCTGTCCTTTGCACACCGGTACGCGCCGTCGTGATGCGCGTTGCGCCTGTGGTCGCGACAGATCGTTGATTTGTCGGGACAGATGGCCGTGGGGCCGAGCCCCTGAGACTTCGGGTCAGCGATCACTCGGCGGGCGAACGGTCCACCGGACCGATCCTTGATCCGCCTCGGCGATCGACTGCGGAAGGATGCGTGTGATCCGAACTGGCGGCATTGTTTTCTTGTGCGACAACAAGCGGATGACACTTCCGCCACAGAGGGCGCTCCGCTCGTCTGAAGTCGCACGAAGGGCTTTGCCGACCCTCATGCGTGGGTCTGCTCATTTCAGAACTCCGCTGGCGCAGAGCATTCCGGATCGTCTGGTTTCTTGGGCCACATGCGCCGTCATCAAGTGCGAGGCATTTCGCCCGTTCTCTTTGACATTGTACAAGCACTGATCGGCCAACTTCAGAACGTCTGCAAATGGAATCTCCGTGTCAAATGGCTTGACGGCAATGCCCATGCTGACGGTGAAATGGCACGCGCCCACCTGTGTTTGCGCCACCTCCTCGTGTATGCGCCTGCAAAGCGCGGCCGCATCGGCGGCATCGGTGTTGCCAAGGACGCAGACAAATTCGTCCCCGCCCATTCGGGCAACAATGTCGCTTTTCCGGCAGGTCCGCCTCAGCGCATTGGCCAGCGCACAGATCACCTGATCGCCAGCGGAATGGCCATAGCCGTCATTTATGGACTTGAAGCGATCTATGTCCAAGATCACGACAGACACTGCCTTGGCCTCTCTGTTCGCCTCCAGGAAAACGCGCCGCGCCGAGATTTCAAGGTCGCGACGGTTGGCCAACCCCGTCAACTCATCGGTGCGCGCTATCACTTCGAGTTGTTCGCGCTGTTCCTGTATCGCAAGGCGCGCCGCTTCCAATTCCTTGAACAATCGGCTCCGGTTTTCCGCCTCAAGAAAAACCCAGGCGAAGTTGCCGTTGGACATTCCTCGAACACTGGCCACCCGTGGAAACGCAGTACCATCCTGCGATATGAGAGAGACGAGCACTTCGCGACACTGCCCCTCCCGAAGGACCATCGGGATCACGTAGGTCTCGCAAAACAACCATGTTGCCTTGTTCAAGACGATATTCATATCCTCGCCGGTCAGCTCCTCTGGCTGCCAACCCAAAGCGTCCAAGAAGTACCGATTTACCGACACGATCCTTCGGTCTGGCGTCGAGATCAAACACCCACATGGCAAATCATCAGTATCAACCATCGTCGGCACTCCGATTTCAACTAAGGGCAAACTCCAAGAGCGACGGAGCGATCTCCTTTGGATGGGTCATATGCAGGCAATGGCCATTTGCCTCAAAGATCTCAAGCTTAGAGGCTGGCATGTTTGCCTGCACGAACTCCCCCACGGACACGGCAGCCAGGGCATCTTCGCTGCTTTGAAAGATCAATGTCGGCTGCGTGACCCTGGGCAAAAGATCCCGGCAATCGGAAAAGAAGGTGGCTTTGGCGAAGGTTTTGGCAAAGAGCGGGTCGGTCGAGCAGAAGCTGTCGGTCAGTTCTTTGGCCATGTCAGACCCGCTTTGCCCCATGACCAATGGGGCAAGATGGTTGGCCCATCCGATGTAGTTCTGATCCATCAATCCGATCAGCCCTTCCAGATCCTCACGCTCGAACCCGCCGGAATAGTGGGGCGGATCGTTCAGGAAGCACGGAGACGGGCAGACCATCACCAGTTTGGAGATCACCCCCGGCGCTTCGAGCGCGGCCATCATCCCGGTCATCGAACTTACGGAATGGCCGACAAGGGTGACATCGCGCAGCTCCAGATCCTCGCAAATGTCGAGGATGTCCCGGGCATAACCGTCGAGCGTTTCGTAACGCCGCAGACTGAACGCCTTCGGGTCCGATTGTCCGCAGCCGACGTAGTCGAACAAGACGATCTTGAAGTGATCAAGTAGAAGCGGGGTCAAGAGCCGCCACATGTTCTGGTCACACCCGAAGCCGTGGGCCAGAACGAGTGTTTTCGTCCCGTTTCCAAGAACTTTGACTGCGTTGCGCTTTCGCGTATCGGTGCCTAACACTTGTCCCCCCTGCTACACTTCGGTCGAAACTGCTGGTTTCGTCTCGTGCTCACCGACCGCTAGAATGAATTGATTAACGGTTGGTAAACGCGCATGGCCAAATCTGACAATTGTCCAAGCCCGGCTTTATCCCGGAAAATCGCCCCTCGCCCGACGCACCTGCCGCGCGCCGGCGGAATGACCGGTCGAACGAGGTGTCCCGCGTCACCAATCTGCCCCGCAAAGGGCGGTTTCGCTGAAATTTTTCAATGCGGGCCGGAGTGTGACGGTCCGGCGTGGGGTGCGGTCGGCCCGCGTTGGCAGATCTTCCCCGAAGCTCCATCATGACCGCACCGCTGCGAGCATCGACGGACCAGATCACGCGGAAGCAATCCCAGGTATTTTTCCGAACTATTTTTCCGAAGTATTTTGATCGAACCTGTCCTGCATGTTCCCAAAAGAGACAACCAAATGCAGTTCCAGCCTCAGTCTTTGCTTTTCGGCGCCGGGTGATCCTTCAACCCAGTGCGCGCGGCCAGGCGATGGCGGCTGGGTTGGCGTCTGATCCTGCGTCCGGTGCGCCCGGTGCGCCCGGTGCGCCCGGTGCGGCGGGCTGGCGTTTTGCGCGTTTGGTCACGGCCCAGACGCATAAAGAGCCGCCAACAGATCCCACCATCCGATCCAGTCGCGCCGCCGGACCGCCCGGGCGAACAAGACCGGGATGGTGGCTCCTGGAGGGTCGGTGGTGGCGGAAACGCCGCGCGTTCAGGCGCCATGGGGCGGGACCGCTGGGTAAACCGCCCTGGCGGGCCTTCTACGCTTGAAAGCTGCGAAACTCGTGCGCCCTCGAATGCCCGTTGAAGAACTTCGCGAAAAGCGGCAGGCAGGCCGCGCCCAAGGCGCCGCCCTCCGGCCCAAGTTTGGACGCCCGCACCGGGGAGAGGCTGACGCCACGAGAGGGACCCTCGCCCGCATTTGCCACGATATGGTCGACAAGCCGCTGGTTGATCGCGGTTGGCATGCGTCCCCCAAGCACAATGACTGAGGGGTCGATGAACCCGGTCGCCGCCTGCACCGCGGCCGCGAGTTGCTGCCCGGCCCGCGCGATCCAGGCGTCCAGCGGGGGACAATCCACCATGAGATGCTCGATATCGTTGAAATCCGCAATGTCGTAGCCGGAGGCGGCAAGCGTTTCGATGAGATCGACACCCGACGGCCTCGGCGCGCCGTCCGGATATAGAAAACCGGGCAGACCTGCGTTTCCGTTGACACCGTAGAACGGCACGCCATCGATCACGGCGCCTCCGCCCACTCCGAAGGCGATGTGCAGCAAGAAGAGCGAGTCCCCGTCATCCGGCTTGCGCCCGTACACATATTCGCCGATCGCGGCGGTGTTGCCGTCGTTTTCCAGCAGGACGGGCATGTGAAACCCCTGCAAGAACTGTTCCATGACGCGCGGGTCTTCGAGTTCCCGGAACACACCATGCGCGGTGACGGTACGCCCCCCCGGCCCAAAATTGACCGGCATTGCACATCCCAGCCCGACCAGCGCTTCGCGGCCAAGGGCGTTGTCGGCAAGAAGCCGATCAAGCGCGTCCGAGGCAGCGACCCCGACCGCAAGCGCCGGTTGCTGTTCGATTGCGACGCTTGTGCGCCCCACGATCTGCCCGGCCAGATCCAGCACCGCAAGCTCTATGCTCTTTCTCGAAAACGTCAGCCCGGCGGCAAAGAACCGCCCTTCCCGGATTTTCAGCAAACGCTTTGGCTGGCCGCCCACGCCGCGCCGTTCCGGGCGTTCGTCGAACAGGCCCAGCCCTTCCATCGCGGCGACGGCGCGGGTGACCGATGCCCCCGTCAGCCCAAGCAGCCCGGACAGGTCGGTCCGCGCAATCGGTCCACGCGTGGCCACCAGTTCGATCAGACGGCGTTCTGTCGATGAAAGGTCACGCATGGTCGCCCCCCCCCGGCTGCGCAAGAAAGCATGCCGCGCCAAAGCGCAGCCTGATGCCGAAGCAAAGGGCCCGCGCCGTGCGCCCCCCCGGTCCCGCAAAAGACTGCGCGAATCCGATCCGACGCAACAGATCCCAGTCTGATCCGCCCTGGAAAATTGCGCAACGTAATTTACTTGTCACAATTTACTCGTATCGAATGGAGGCATGCTTCCTCTGTGATTCCGAAAGGACCCTGTAAATGCGCCTCTCTCTCTTTCTGACCTCTGTCGCTGCCTCGGCTCTGGGGGTGTCCGCAGCCGCCGCCGACCCGATCACCATCTATGCCCCATGGCCCGCCGACCAGATCGGCTGGGTCGAGGAACAGGCCGCCGCGGCGGGCCACGAGGTGGCCTTCATCGCGGGCGGCGGCGGCGAGCTGTTCGACCGGATCCTGGCCGAGCGCAACAATCCCCAGGCCGATATCGCCCTTGGCTTCGTCGATACCGCCATGGCGACGCTGAAAAGCGAAGGCCTGCTGATGCCCTACGCGCCGGTCTGGGCGGCGGATCTGCCCGCGGCCTTCCGCGACGACGATGATAACATGGTCTACAAGTTCTGGCAGACGCCGATCGTGATCGCTTATAACGCGGACGCGCTGGCGCCCGAGGCCGCCCCGACAAGCTGGCTCGACCTGACCCAGCCCGACTACGCGGGCCGCTATATCATCGGCAGCATCAACTGGCAGACGACGCGCGCCTATCTGGCCGGGATCCTCGCCCGCTTCACCGACGAGAGCGGGGACGTGACCGAGGAAGGCTGGGAGTTCATGCGCGCCTTCTACGCCAATGCCATCGTGGTGGAGGACGGCAACGCCCGGGCCCAGGCGCTCGCCAGCGGCGAGGCGGTAATCCTGCTGAACTGGTTCGGCGGTGCGTTCAACGTCGCGCGGGATGTGGGTTTTAGCGTCGCGATCGTCGACACCGCGGGCGGCACGCCCTTCATCGCCGACGGGCTTGGCATCCTGGCCGGCACCGATCAGGCCGACCAGGCGCAGGCCTTCGTGGACTGGTTCGGCGGTGCCGATTTCATGGCCGCCTATGCCGATGAGTTCGGGCGTGTCCCGAATCTGCCCGCGGCCCTGGCCATGTCGCCGCAAGAGGTGCAGGCAAACGCGGCGATGGTTTCTCCGCAGCCGATCGACTGGGATGCGATTGCACCGCGGCTGGACGGCTGGCTGCAAACCATCGAACTGGAAATCCGGTAATGGCACGGGGTCTGGGCGGCCAGCCTCGGTCGCCCGGCCCGGCCAATGGGGATGGCATGAGCGAAACCGTTCTGGAAATCGCCGATCTTGCGGTCGGATATGACGGCCAGCCGGTCGTTCAGGGGGTCAACCTCTCGGTCCCGGCAGGCGCTTTCGTCTCGCTGCTGGGGCCATCGGGCTGCGGAAAAACCACGGTACTGCGGGCGGTGGCCGGGTTCCTGCCGGCAATGCGCGGCTCGATCCGGCTGGAAGGGCGGGACATCACCGCCCTCCCGCCCGAGCGGCGGGACATCGGGATCGTGTTTCAGAACTATGCACTGTTTCCCACGATGACCGCGTTCGAGAACATCGCCTTCGGGCTGCGCGCCACCGGCGTGCCCAGGGCAAAGGTCGCCGACTCCGTCACACGGATCGCGGCCGTCGCCGGGATTCCGACTATCTGGAGCGGATGCCCGCAAACCTGTCGGGCGGCCAGCAGCAACGCGTCGCGATCGCCCGGGCGCTGGTGATGGGCACGCGCGTTCTGCTGTTCGACGAGCCGCTGTCCAACCTCGACGCCAAGGTGCGCCAGACCATGCGGCGCGAAATCAGGCGGCTGCAACGCGAGATCGGCTTCACCGCGCTGTTCGTCACCCATGACCAGGAAGAGGCGCTGTCGATGTCCGATCGGATCGTCGTCCTGAATGCGGGCCGGATCGAGCAAGCGGACACCCCGCGCAGGCTGTATGCCAATCCCCGGACCCCCTTCATCGCAAGCTTCATCGGCGCGGCCAACGAATTGTCGCCAGCGGCGGCCCATGCGCTGGCAGGCGTGACCGAAGGCCGGTGTTTCGTGAAGCAGGAGGACCTGCGCCTGGACCCGTCGGGCGTTGCCGCCGTGGTCACCCATACCGAATTTCTGGGCATGGCGACGCGGATTGATGTAACGTTCGAGCATTCCGACATCAGCCTTTTGCACAGCGGCACCGAGATCCCGGAAATCGGCGCGACCGTCCACCTATCCCTGCGCCCGGGGGCGGTGCATGTCTTTGCGGAAACCGGCCCGTGATCCGCGCGTCCTGGATCGAGCGTCTGGTCTACCGGATCGCGTTGGGCCTTCTGTGCTGGGGACTGCTGACCTTCCTGATCTGGCCGATCCTGTCGGCGCTTTTCACTGCTTTCGTGCGCGACGGGGATGTCGCTATCGGCACGGCGATCTCCGAGCTTGCGGCCTCGCGCCGGGTGCGGATGGCGGTGTGGAACACCCTTTGGATGACGGCGGCGACGAGCGTCACGGTTGCGGTTCTGGGCCTGTTTCAGGTCCTGGTGCTTGAATACTTCTACGTGCGCGGCCGTGCGTTGCTGAAGATCGCCTTCGCCATCCCGCTGGTCTTCGGGTCGGTCGTCGCGGCTTCGGGCTATGGGTTCACCTACGGTCCAAGCGGCGTGGTCACCATCGCGCTGCGGCAGATCTTTCCGGGGCTTCCGCCGAATTGGTTCATCGGCTGGTTCGGGGTGCTGTTCATCCACAGCTTCCTGATGACCAGCTTCTATTTCCTGTTCCTGCGCGCGGCCATGCGCCGGGTGGATTACAGCACCATCGAGGCGGCGCGGTCCCTTGGAGCCAGCGAATGGACGATCCTGCGCCGGGTGGTGCTGCCGGTGATCGCGCCCACATTCCTGGCCGTGCTTGTCCTGACGGTCTTCGTGGCCATCTCCTCCTTCGCGGCGCCGCGTATCCTGGGCGGGCGCGACTTCTTCATGCTGACCGAGGTGATCCTGACGCTGAACTCGCTGCGCCGGGCGGATATGGCGGCGTTGTTGGCGATCCTCATGGGCGTGGTCCTGATGGGGCTGATCCTGATCTTCCAGTCCATCGAAGCGCGCGGCAGCTATGTGGGCGGCGCCAAGACCCCGGTGCCGATCCAGCTGAAACGGGTGTCGCCGCGCGGCTGGAACGCGGTGCTGCACGCGGCATGCTACGGTCTGGCGGCCCTCTACCTTCTGCCGGTCGCCCTGGTGGTGCTGTTTTCCTTCGCGCCCGCGGCCTCCATCGGGGTCGAAACGCTGCCCTCCTCGCTGACGCTGCGCACCTACATCCGCGTCTTCACCGAGGCCACGGCCTTTGCGCCGTTCTGGACCTCGGCCAAGCTCGCGCTGATCGCCGTTGCGGTGGGTCTGCTGGTGACCCTTTTCGCGGTGCCGGTCATTTTGTCGGCCCGCACGATCTGGACCCGCGCGCTGGATCTGGTCTTCTTCCTGCCCTGGGTCTTGCCGAACGTGCTGCTGGCGGTCGGGCTGATCGCGGCCTTCGACAGGCCCAACCCGCTGATCGGCGGCGGGGTGCTGCTTGGATCCGTCTGGATCCTGCCGATTGGCTATACTATTGTCATCCTTCCGCTTCTGGTGCGCTTCTTGCGCGCGGCCTTCGTAGGGATCGACCCGGATTACGAACTGGCCGCCCGGTCGCTGGGGGCCTCCAAGCTCTATCGGTTCCGCCGCGTCCTGTTGCCGCTGATCGTGCCGACGCTGGTGCTGGTGTCGGGCATGGCCTTCAACGACCTGATGACGGAATATCCGCTCTCGGCCTTTCTGTACAACGTCAACAACGCGCCCCTGCCCATCGCCATCGTCGAGGGCGCGATGTCGCCCGACCCGGAGCAGAAGGCGCTGAACCTCGTCTATTCCGTTCTCATCATGGGCTTTTCGCTGGCCGTGATCCTGTTCGCAGAGCGGATCGGCCTGGGACAGGGCCCGAAGATCAACCGACACTGAAGGACATCCCCTTGGACACTTGTATCACCGTCTGGCCCATGCCCAAGCACCCCCGCTGGTATGACGAAGGCATGCGCGAAAGCCTCGCCTGGGCGGGTGAAGCGGGCTTTACCCATATTAACTTCACCACCGATGGCGGCAGCGCCTACATGTTCTCCGCCGCCGAGATCGACTTCACCGCCAGGCTGATCCAAGCGTCCGGGCTGCGGGTGAAGTCGCTGCACGGGTCCAACGGGCGCAACCGCATCCTTGAGGTGTCGTCGTTGCAGGATGCGACGCCGGTGATGGAAAGCCGCCGCGACATCGGCTCGCCCCATGAATGGCAGCGCCTAAGCGGGGTGGAGCTTGTGCAGAACAGGATCGATCTGGCGGCGGCCCTGGGGTCGCCCGATATCGTGCTGCATATCGATCTCACCGACGCGGTGTTTCGCTCGCCCGAGACAGAGGCGGCGTTCTTCGGCCCGTTCTGGCGGTCGCTCGACGCGCTGGCGCCCTATTGCGCGGCGCGCGGCGTCCGGATCGCGGTGGAGAATCTGATGGGGGCATCGGCGGACAGCTGGCACAGGCTGTTCGCCGCGCTGTTCGACCGGTACGACCCGGCCTTTCTGGGGCTGTGCTATGACACCGGGCATTGGCGGGTGGTCGCCGGTGCCGACGATCTGTCCCTCCTCGAACGCTTCGGCCACCGCCTGATCGCAACCCATGTCCATGACAACCACGGCACCGATGACGACCACCTTCTGCCATTCGAAGGATGCATCGACTGGCCTGGCACGATGAAGGCGATCGGCGCAACCGGCTATGCCATGCCGCTGAACCTGGAGACGCCAGCGGATCGCCACAGGCTCCCTGAGCTGGCGTTTTACAGGCGCGCCCACGCGGCGGCCGTTCGGCTGCAAGAGATGGCTTAGATCCGGCAACCGCCGAGAAACCCCGACCGCCCGGCCAGTCAGGTTGCCAGCCGAAAGGACCGGCACGGACGCTTGGTGGCCGGTCCTCCCTATAGCCTTGGGTCGACGGGCTCACTCTCCAAGGCCAGCACGGCCAGAGCGCAGGCATGAACCTTGGACAATGGCTGCCGCTCGACGAACCGGTGCAGACCCTCAAACCCGAGTTTGAACTCTCGCTCCGCCAGAGAGAACTTCCGCCCCAGGCCGCGCTGCCGCAGGCGTTCGATATTTTCGGGCAGATCGTAATCGGGGCCGTAGATGATCCGAAGATAATCCCTGCCCCGGACTTTCATCGCCGGCTGGATGATCCCGCGCTTCGCGCGCAGCAGGAAGGCGTTCGGCTTGATGACCATGCCTTCCCCCCCTGCCCCGGTGTGGTCCCGCCACCAGGCGAGGATGTCCGACCTGTCGCAAGCACGCGATCCGTCGAACCGCTTCCAGACGGTGGGGCGCAGGATCGGGTCGGCCTCTGTCAGGCGGCCCAGGGTTGCCATGTGCCACATATGCGTCCGGTCGGCGAAGACCTGCCCCTCGGCGGCAAGGATATGGAACGGGGCGATCCGCAGGTCGTCGATGCGCGCGGAGTCCCAGCAGTAACCGTCGATCGTCTTGCCCATGGCGACAGCATTGCTCAGATGGACCCGCGACCTGGCCTTCAGATCGTCCAGCCCCTCCACCCGGGAGGCCCGGTCGACCGCGTCCCGCAGCGCGATTGCCGACGCCGCCGCCGCCGCCACGGTGGGCAGGTATTGCCGTCTGATCAGGTCCTGCGCCTTGGCGGACCAGGGCATCAGCTCGGCGTCCAGCACAACCCAGTCGGTTCCCAGGTCTTCCCACAGGCCCGATGCCGCCATCGCCTTGCCGACCCGGGCGATGACCGCAGCCTCGTCGGTGTCGTCCCCGAAGAACGGGCGCCCCGTGCGCGTATAGATCACCCCGGCCTTGCCATCCTCGACCCCGAACCTGTCGCGGGCGGCCCTGGCATCCTGCGCCACGACCAGCAAGGCACGCGACCCCATGTGCTTTTCCTCGGCCACCAGATCGGTGACGCCGCGATCGATGTAATGGCCGATCGCCTGGTCTGGATGTTCCAGGAACGGGCCGTCCGGCGCCGTCGGACAGGCCGCCATGGTCGGCGGCAGATAGACCAGCCAGCGCGGGTCGATGGCATAGCGGCTCATCACCTCCAGGGCGGCGAGGCTGCTTTCCTCGGGGATCCGGATCGTGGCGTCGAAACGGGTTTCAATCCGCATCCTGGTCGCGTAATCGTCGAAATACAGCAGCCGGTCGTGATCCTGCTGCGCCGTCCGCCCCTGCGCGTGGTCCAAAGGCCTGGCCGGTTTGGCATATTGGCGACGCGCCTTTATGGAGACGGTCTCACGCTCGGGCCAGCGCAGGGCCGTCAGCTTGCCGCCAAAGACACAGCCGGTATCGATGCAAAGCGTGTGGTTGAGCCATTCCGCCTCGACCATCGGGGTATGGCCGTAGACCACATCTGCCGCGCCGCGATAGCCCCGCGCCCATTCGAGCCGGACCGGAAGGCCGAACTCATCCACCTCGCCCGTGGTTTCGCCGAACATCGCGAAATTCCGCACAGCCGCAGAGCCGCGCCCGTGCATCTCTTCCTTCAGCCCCGCATGGGCCACGACCAGGTTCCCGCCGGCCAGCCACAAATGGGACCGCAGATCCCAGATGAAATCGCTGACCCGTTTGCGAAACCCGTCCGAGGTCCGTTCCAGTTCGGCCACGGTCAGATCGAGCCCATGGGTCATCTGGACCTGCCGCCCCTTGAGCCATTTGTTCAGCTTGAAGTCGTGGTTGCCGATGACGCAATGGGCCGTGCCGGCGCCGACCATGCCCATGACCAGCCGGAGCGCGTTCAGGCTTTGCGGTCCCCGGTCCACGATATCCCCGACGAAGATGGCGGTGCGGCCCTCCGGGTGGCGTGCATGGATCAGCGCTTCGGAACCTGCCTCGAACGGGTCCGTCTCATATCCGAGCCTGGCCAGAAGGTCGGTCAACTCGTCGAAACAGCCATGGATGTCGCCAATGATATCGAACGGCCCCTGTTCCGCCCGACGATCCGTCCAAAGCGGCGCGCGGGTCAATTCCAGCGCGTCGACCTCCTCCGGCGAGGCCATGACCTGAACCTGCCGGAACCCTTCCTTCTGCAGCCCCCGAAGCCCCCGTCGCAGCGATTTCGAGTGGTTGCGGGGCACATGTTCGCCAAAGTCCCGGTCGGGACGGGCCTGGTTGCGCGCGTGGCATATCTTCGGGTCGATATCGAGAACCAGCGCCACCGGCAGGGCGTGGTACCTCCGGGCCAGCGCCACCAGCTTGGCCCGGTCCGCGCGGTTGACCGATGTGGCATCGATCACCGTGAGCCGCCGCCGCTTCAGGCGCAGCCCGGCGGTGTGGATCAGCAGGTCGAACGCATCTTCGGTCGCGGCCAGGTCGGTTTCGTCATCCGCTACCAGGGCCCGGCACTGGTCGGACGAGACGACCTCTGTCTCCAGAAAGTGCTTTCGGGCAAAGCCGGACTTGCCCGACCCGGTGGGGCCGATCAGTACAACGAGCGCGAAATCGGGGATGGAAATCCTGGTCATTGCGCCGCGCCCCTGAGAAATACCGCCATCTGCGACGGGCCTCCAAGCGCGTCATCGACCGGGCCCAGCGGCGAATAGCTGACCCCGTATCCGTATTCCGCCGCGACGCTGTCCCCCCATGCGGCAAACTCGTCGCGGCGCCATTCGAAGCGGTGATCCGGGTGACGTAGCTGGCCCTCCTCCATGCCCTCGAACAGGGCGTTATACTCTCGGTTGGGGGTGGTGACGATCACCAGCCCGGGCCGCGCATCGCCGAAGACCGACAGCGCCACGGCTGACAGCCGATGCGGCTCGATATGCTCGATCACCTCGACCAGCGTGGCGGCATCGAAGCCATGCCACCGCCGGTCGCCATAGGTCAGACTGCCGAACCGGAGCGTCACCCGCTCGGCCAGGGCCTCGCCCGCCTGGTCCAGATACAGGCGCTGCCTTGCCTTTTCCAGCGCCCCCCCCGACGGATCCACCCCGACGATCCGCTGAAAGCCGCGTTCGCGGATCAGCCGCTGCATCAGCTTGCCGTCACCGCAGCCCAGATCGAGGACGGATGACACGCCGCGCTCTGTCAAGATGCGAGCCACGGTATCCAGCCGCAGGTCATGCAGGCGGATCGGCTGTTCCAGCGCCGCCTCGGGCTCCGGTGTCGGGGCGTCGTCGTCGGTGTCTTCGGGCGCCGCGCTCTCGTTCAGCCGGGCCAGAGCCATGTTCATCAACGACCGGCGGTGCTTGAGCGCCCTGCGGGTGATCAGCGCGCGGGCCGGATGCCCGGGCAGCCAGCCCTGCCCCTTGGCCAGCAGCTTGTCGATCTCTTCCTTGTCGATCCAGTAATGCTTGGCGTTGTCGAGCACCGGGATCAACACATAAAGGTGGTTCAACAGCGCCGCCAGCCGCGTCGTCCCCTTGAGGCGAAGATCCACCACATCGGCGGTGCCGTCGCAGGGCTGAACCTGGACCTCATACCCAAGCGGGCCGAACACCGCTTCGACCGTCGCCGCGCCGCCCGCGAGGGCCACCGGCACAATCCGGGCTTCGTAGGGCAGATCACGGTCTGCCAGCTCCTGTTTCTCTTTCGACTTGCCGGACATCGACTGCCCGATGGCCCGGGTCAGCGCCACCGACAGAAACGAACTGGCCACATAGGGGCGGTCATTGACATATTGGGTCAGCAGCCCGTCGCTTTGCTGGTTCTTGCCCCGCACCAAACCGACCGGATCCACATCCAGATGAAACACGGCCGTTGTCCGGCGCTCGGTCACTTCCGGATAGAAAACCGACATGACCCCGAAGGACACCTCGCGCGAGTGGAGGTGGTCGGGATGCTTGTGCAAAAGATAACCCAGATCGCGGGCCGAATAATCTGCATCCGTGGCAGCCAATAGAGAAAGTTCAATCTGCATCTTTTCGACCACATAGGGTCCCAGGCCGGCCCAAGGGTGGCCGATCCAAGGAAAGCCGACCCAAGGAATACGGGGCATCCAAAGGCTGGGCAACACGCTTTGCGCCGGCGGGCACGAACCGGGCGCCGGCCCTTGTTCGCAAACCCGAAGTCATCTGTCGCTGGCGCGGCGACGCACCTCTGCCACGCCACATCGCGCGCAAGCGGGGTCGACGGGGCCTGCTCTTGTGCCTAGGGTTGAAAATGATGCGAGAGCCTTTTGTACCATGACACGACTTGCGATCCTGGGGTTTCTGCTGGAAAGCAACCGCTTTGCCCCGGTGACACGGCGCGCCGATTTCGACCTGCGCACATGGCTTTCGGGCGATGCGATCCTGGCCGATGCCCGGTCGGACGCGCCGCGCCAAGGGGCGGAGATTCCCGCGTTTCTGGATGAGATCCCCCGCCATCTCGAGGCCGAGATCCTCCCGGTTCTGGTCGCGGCCGCGGAACCCGGCGGCCCGCTGGACGAGGCTGTGCTGGACAGCGTTCTGGCCAATGTCCGGGCCGGCCTGTCCGCCCATGCCCCCGTCGATGCGGTCTATGTGGCCAGCCATGGCGCGATGGTCGGGTGCGAAACGCTCGACCCCGACGGCGCGCTGCTCGAGGCCGTCAGACAGGCCGTCGGCCCGGATGTGCCGATTGTCGCAACGCTCGACCTGCATGCAAACCTGTCCGACCGGATGGCACAGGCGGCCAATTGCCTGATCGGCTATCGGACCAACCCGCATGTGGATCAGGCCGAGGTCGCGCGCGAGGCCGCCGTGATCCTGGCCCGCATGGTCAAGGGGGCCAGGTTTCACACGGCCCATCTGCGCCTGCCGATGACACCGGCCAGCGTGACCCTGCTGACGGATGGGCCGGGCGCCTATGCCGAGAGGGTCCGCGATGCCGCCGGGCTGACCGACCCTTTTGGCGAGATCGTGAATGCCACCGTGCTGGGCGGTTTCGTCTATAGCGACACGCCGGACAATGGCATCGCCACCCTGGTCACCGCCACCGATCGCGGCACGGCGGAACGCGAAGCGGCGCGGCTTGCCGGGATGCTCTGGGCGGATCGCCATCGGTTCACCCGGACGCTCACATCCATCGCCGACGCGGTGAGTGCCGTGACCGCCGGGGATGGGTCCCGCTGGATCCTGTCCGACGCAGGCGACAACCCCGGCGGCGGCGGGCGCGGCACCTCGACCGACCTCCTGCGCGCCTTGATCGGGGCCGGGGCGGAGAAGGTGCTTTATGGTCTTTTCATCGATCCCGACCTTGCGCAGGAAGCCTCCGCCGCCAGTCTTGGGGCCAGCATCACCGCCCGGTTCCTGCGCCGCGGGAGCGACGGGTTCGGCGCGCCCTTCTCTGCCCAGGCGCAGGTTCTGGCGCGAAGCGAGGGTCAGGTGGTCGGGCGGCGCGGCCTTGTGGCCGGGCGGCAGGTGGACCTTGGCCCGACCGTGGCTCTTGGGATCGGCGGGGTGACCGTGGTGGTCGCCAGCCATCGCAAGCAATGCGCCGATCCGGTCTATTTCGAGCATCTCGGCTTCGATCCGGGCCAATACGCGGCTGTCGTGGTCAAAAGCCGGGGCCATTTCCGCGCCGGGTTTGACGAGTTCTTCGCCCCCGATCAGGTGCTGGAGGTCGATTCCAAGGGGATGACCAGCCCGATCCTGAGCAACTTTGACTTTCGCGGGCTGCCGCGCCCGGTCTACCCTTTGGACATTGACGCCTCATGGACCCCGCCCGACTGGGCCATTCCCCACCTTGGATCGCTGAAGCTTCTGCCATGACCTATCGGATTGCCCTTGCCGGGTTACACATGGAATGCGCCACCTTCCTGCCCCAGATCACGCATCGCGATGTGTTCGAGGCCGGGACGGCGCGCGGGCCTGACGTTATCGCACGCTTCAAAGGCTCCAACACCGTGATGGGGGGCTTTCTGACCGTGATCGACGCGGCCGGGGCGCAGGCGGTTCCGGTCCTGCATGCCGATGGCGGCGCGGCGGGGCTGGCCGATCAGGCGGCGGTTCAGGGGTACCGCCAAGAGATCGCCGGGGGTCTGGCAAAGCTGCGCGGCGGGATCGACGGGGTGCTGGTGCATCTGCACGGCGCGATGGCCACGCAAGAGGAGCTGGACCCCGACGCGATGACGCTGGACGCGATCCGGTCCGCCGTGGGGCCGGACCTGCCGATCATGGTCGCGCTCGACTACCATGCCAATCTGGACGCCGCCTCGGTCGCCGGGGCGACGGCGGCCTTCGGCTATCGCTACTCGCCGCATATCGACATGGGCGCCACCGGGGAACGCGCCGCGCGCTGTCTGTTCAGGACCTTGGCGAAAGAGATCCGGCCCGCCATGGCCATCGTGCGGCCCGGGCTGATCCTGCCGTCGATCTTCTCGGCCACCGATCTGGCTCCGCTGAACGACCTCGTGGCCGAGGCGGCGCGGCAGTCCGATGCCGGCCGCGCCTATCAAGACGTGTCGCTGTTCGCCGGGTTCGCCTATGCCGACGTGCCCAATTGCGGCGCCTCGGTCGTGGCGGTCGTCGATGGGACAACGGCAGGGGCAGAGGCGCTCGCGACAGACCTGTCCGACAAAGTGGCAAGCCTGCGCGCGGCCCTGTCGGCGCCCGTGCCGGTCTACAGCCTGGCAGAGGGGGTGGCGCGGGCGCTGGATCTCGCCGAACGGTCCGACCGCCCTGTCGTGCTTTTGGAACATGCCGACCGGGCCAATGACAGCACCCATGGTCTGCGGGCGCTGTTGGGCCTGACGCGGCGCGCGCGCATCGCCGTGCCGTTCCTGTGGGACCCGCAGGCCGTCGCGGCGGCCATGGCGGCGGGGGTTGGGGCCGAGGTATCGCTGACGCTCGGCGGCACATCCGCGCCGCTGGCCGGGGGGCCGGTCCCGGTGCTGGCACGGGTCCTCGCGCTGCGGCCGGATCTGACCTATCGCGGGACGGGCCAGATGCGGGCGGGCAGCGAGGTGCGGCTGGGCGACACGGTGCTGCTGGATGTGGACGGCCTGAAGATCAGCGTCACCAGCCGGTCCGAAAGCGCCATCGACTTCGACCCGTTCCTGCAGTTCGATCTGGAGCCCGGCGATTTCGACATCGTGCTTTTGCGTTCAAAAACCCATTTCCGCGCGGCGTGGGAGGGGTTCGCGGCCGAGATCGTTATCATCGACACACCCGATTACGGGCCTGCGGATGTGTCAAAGCTGCCCTACCGCCACGCCCGGCCATAGGCCGAAGGTCCTTCCACAACAATGGCGCCAAATCCGCGAAATATCAGAGCCTTGGGACGTGCCGCCAAGCGGGCACCTAGCAGACGGCCCGCGCGGCACAGATGAAGGGGCCCGGCGCCAAGGGTGTTGGAGCGACGGCCCCTAGGCGCTGGCATATCCGATCAGGGCGTCGATGAACGCCTCGCAGGCGGCCAGTTCGTCGCGGGTGATGAATTCATTGGCCTTGTGGGCACGGTCGATATCACCGGGGCCGCAAACCACGGTGGGGATGCCGCCGGTCTTGCTGAAACGCCCGCCCTCGGTGCCATAGGCCACCTTGCGGTGATCGTTCCGCCCCGCAAGCCGCTTGGCAAGAACGACCACCTCGTCCTCGGGCGCGCTGTCCAGTCCGGGATAGTCGATTGTGTTTTCCAACCGAAACGCCGCGCCCGGGCTTATGGCCTGCATGCGCGGCAACAGCTCGGTGTCGATGAAGCGCTGCATGTGGGTCGTCATGGCGTCCACATCCTCGTTCGGCAGCGCGCGGACCTCGAACTCGAACCGGCAATGCTCGGGCACGATGTTCAGCGCCTCGCCGCCCTGGATCACGCCGACATGGGTTGTGGTGAACGGCACGTCGAACAAGGGGTCGCGGGGGCCGTTCGCCTCGATCTCGCGGCCAAACCGGCGCAGTTCCACAAGGAATTCCGCCGCAAAATCAACCGCGTTCACGAAATGCGGCGCGCGCGAGGAATGGCCGGGACTGCCGGTGACGAGGGCCTGAAACGCGCGCTTGGCCTTGTGGCTGATCACCACGTCCATCGAAGTCGGCTCGCCCACAAAACAGCCGCGCGGCGGCACCGGCCAGTCGCCCATCCGCGTGACGACGTCGCGCACGCCCAGGCAGCCTACCTCTTCGTCATAGGAAAACACCAGGTGCAGCGGCGCATTCAGCCGGGCCGCCGCCATCTGCGGGGCTTTGGCCAGGCAGCAGGCCAGAAACCCTTTCATATCGGTGGTGCCCCGGCCGAACAGCTTGCCGTCGCGGTCCGTCAGGCTGAACGGGTCGCTGTCCCAGGCCTGCCCCTCCACCGGGACCACATCGGTGTGGCCCGACAGGATATAGCCCGGAACCGCCGCTGGACCGAAGCTGGCGATCAGGTTGGCCTTGTCTCCGCTCTCGTTCGGAATGCGTTCAATCCGTGCACCAAGTGGCGCCAAAATCAGCTCCAGATATTCGAGCATGGCAAGATTTGAACGATGGCTGACCGTGTCGAACCCCACCAGCGCGGCAAGATGGTCCACGCTTGTCTTGTGATCTGGTTTCGTCATGGCTGGCATCTCCGGTCCGGTGTGACGCTATGTGGCGGACCGGACCCTGCGTCCGCAAGCCCCCTTGCCGTCGACCGTCCGCGCCCGCAGCCCATTTTGCGCCGGCGCTCCCGGACAAGGCAAACGAGAAAACGCTTTCCAGAGCGACAAAAGTAAGTCTAACCTTCGCTTTAGCTGGAGGGTGGGTGCCGAGAGAGCGCCCCCTACCAGGCAAGGAAGGCTGCTAACAGGGAGTACAGCCAATGTGGAAATCGCTGTCTGCCGCGACATTCGCGGTGGGTTTGGTCATGGGCGCTTCGGCCCAGGCAGAGGATATCACCATCGCGGTGGCGTCCGAAGTCACGGCTATGGACCCGCACTATCATAACACAGGCAACAACAACCAGATCGTGGGCCTGATCTACGACCGCATGCTGCATCAGGACAGCAACCAGCAGCTGGAGCCTGGCCTGGCCGTCGAATGGGGCCCGATCGCCGACGATGTCTGGGAATTCAAGCTGCGCGAAGGCGTGAAGTTCCATGACGGATCCGACCTGACCGCCGAGGACATCGTGTTCAGCTACGAGCGCGTGCCGAACGTGCCCAACAGCCCCTCGTCCTTCGCGACCTACACCGCTGGCATCGCCGAGATCATCGTGGTGGATGACTACACCCTCCAGTTCCGGACGAATGGCCCCTACCCGCTTCTGCCGATCGACCTGTCGACCATCCAGATCGTCAGCTCGGAAAATCCCGACGCAACGACCGAGGATTACAACTCTGGCGTCGCCAGCATCGGCAGCGGCCCCTACAAATTCGTCAGCTACACCCCGGGCGAAAGCATCGTGCTGGAAGCCAACGCGGATTACTGGGGCGGCGCACCGCAGTTCGACACCGTCACCTACCGGCCGATCAGCTCGGACGCCGCGCGCGTGGCCGCGCTGCTGGCGGGCGATGTGGATGTGATCTCGGGCGTGCCGACATCGGATATCTCGACGCTGGCGGACAACCCGGACATCGTGCTGAGCCAGGGTGTCTCCAACCGGGTGATCTACCTGCATGTGGACAGCCGCCGTGTCTATTCCCCCTTCATCACCGACAACGACGGCAACCAGATCTTCAACCCGCTTCAGGACGTGAACGTCCGCCGCGCGATCTCGATGGCCATCGACCGGGACACCATCGTTGAAGAAGTGATGGAAGGCATCGCGATTCCCGCCGGTCAGGTGCTGCCAGAGGGCTTCTTTGGCGTCTCCGACACCATCGAGGTGCCGGAATACGATCCCGAAGGCGCCAAGGCCCTGCTGGCCGAAGCGGGCTATCCCGACGGGTTCAAGCTGACGATCCACGGCCCCAACGACCGCTACATCAACGATGAGCAGATCGCCCAGGCCATCGCCCAGATGCTGACCCGCATCGGGATCGAGACGGCGGTCGAAACCATGCCGCGGTCGGTCTATTTCGGGCGCGCGACCGGGGGCGAGGATGGCTCGGAATTCTCGCTTATGCTTGTCGGCTGGGGATCGGGCACCGGCGAGGCGTCTTCGCCGCTCCGCGCCCTTCTGCACACCCGCGACGACGAGTCGGGGCTGGGCCGGACCAACCGGGGCCGCTATTCCAGCGCGGCGTTCGACGCCACGCTGCAACTGGCGCTGAACACCGTCGACGACGACAGGCGCGAAGCCCTGCTGGCCCGCGCGACGGAGATCGCGATGCGCGAGATCGGGATCATCCCGACCCATTTCCAGGTCAACACCTGGGGGACCCGCAAGGGCCTTAGCTATATCCCGCGCACCGACGAATACACCCGTCCCACCAATGTGGTGATCGAGTAACGTCGCTTTGAGCGGGCCAGTGCAAGGGCGCCGGCCCGCTCATATCCTTCTGCCGCTGCCGGGACAGGACGCGTCCGAACCGCTGGCTCCCATGACAGGTCTCGGGACATGACGGTCTTCATCATTCGCCGACTGCTTCAAAGCGTGATCGTCGTCGCGGTCATGACCGTGCTGGTGTTCGCCGGGGTCTACGCCATCGGCAACCCGGTCGAGATCCTGATCAGTCAGGATGCGACCGAGGCCGAACGCGCCGCCGCGATCGCGCGGTTGGGTCTGGACAAAAGCCTGCCTGAACAATACCTTGCCTTTCTGGGCAACCTGCTGAAGGGCGATCTGGGCACCAGTTTCGTCTTTGGCGAGCCTGCGCTGCAACTTGTCCTGCAACGCTTCCCGGCGACGATGGAACTGGCGATCTGCGCCATGATCATGGCGATTTTCATCGGCGTTCCGCTGGGTCTCTATGCCGGTCTGCGCCCCGACAGCCTGGGCGGCCGGACCATCATGACCGGATCCATCTTCGGGTTTTCGCTGCCGAATTTCTGGCAAGGGCTGATGCTGATCATGCTGTTCGCGGTGATCCTGCAATGGCTGCCCGCCGGGGGACGGGGCGAGCGCGGCGAGTTTCTGGGCATGACAAGCAGTTTCTTTTCCTGGGACGGGCTGAGCCACCTGATCCTGCCCGCCATCAACCTCGCGTTGTTCAAGACCAGCCTGGTGATCCGCCTGACCCGCGCCTCGGTGCGCGAGACGATCAACCTCGACTACGTGAAATTCGCCCGCGCCAAGGGGCTGCACCCGCGCCGGGTGATCGGGCTGCATGTGCTGAAGAACATCATGATCCCGCTGGTCACGATCATCGGGCTGGAGTTCGGCTCGGTCATCGCCTTCGCCGTCGTGACAGAAACGGTCTTTGCCTGGCCCGGCATGGGCAAGCTGATCATCGACAGCATCTTCCAACTCGATCGGCCGGTGATCGTCGCCTATCTGATCGTGATCGTGTTCCTGTTCATCACCATTAACCTGATCGTTGACATCCTCTACGCCATCCTGGACCCGCGCGTCCGTCTTTCGGATCAAAAGGCATGACCCAAATGGACATTGCGGCAGAGACCGGCGCCCCCTCCGAACAGAAAGCGGCCAAGCCCGTGCCGCCCGCGGTCCGGATCGCGAAAGACTTCCTGGAAAGCCCGCTTGCCGTGGTTGGGCTGGTCATCTTGTCGGTAATCATCCTGCTGGCTGTCTTCGCCCCGATGCTCGCGCCGCAAAACCCCTATGACCTGTCGGAAATCCGGCTGGAAGACAGCCGCCAGCCACCCGGATCCCAGCGCATGACTCCCCCCTGGGAAGCCGATCTGAAGCTTGCCATCGACCCCGCCGTCGAAGGCAGAACAGAGCTTGCCTTTGCCGAGGAAGCGCCGGTCGACAGCGCGGTCCTGACCTGGGCGCCGGTTGTCGGCGAGAACGCGGTCGAGATCCAGCTGGTCTTCCTCCCCTCCCTCGCCGGCGTCCCGCTGGAACCGCTCCGGCTTGACGATCTGCCGCGGGGGGCCGAGCTGGACATCGGCGAAAAGCACAGCTTCCGCTCTTTCTGGACGGTCGAGGCGGCGGATCTCGAAGCTTTCACCCTGTCCTCCGGGCGCGCCCTGGACCGGCCGTTCGAGCTGGAACTGGTCGTCAAATCGACCGAGGGCGAGGCGCTGATGACCTATTTTCTGGGCACCGACGGCCAGGGCCGCGACATGCTCTCGGCCATCATGTATGGGCTGCGCACCTCTCTGGCGGTGGGCGTGGTCAGTTGCTTCTTCGCCATGATGATCGGCCTCAGCCTTGGCATGATCGCCGCCTTCTTCAGCGGCCGGGTGGAAACGATCATCATGCGTATCGTGGATCTGCAGCTTAGCTTTCCGACGATCCTGGTGGCGCTGATGCTGCTGGCGATCCTTGGCTCTGGCGTGGAAAAGGTGATGCTGGCGCTGATCATCGTGCAATGGGCCTATTTCGCGCGCACTGCCCGCTCCGTGGCGCTGGTCGAGCGGGGCAAGGAATACATGGAAGCGGCGGAATGCCTGGCCCTGTCCAAGGCGCGCATGATCTTCCGCCACCTGCTGCCGAACTGCCTGCCCGCGATCATCGTTGTGGCGACGGTGCAGGTCGCGAATGCCATCGCGCTGGAGGCGACGCTGTCCTTTCTGGGCATCGGCCTGCCCGTAACCGAGCCGAGCCTTGGGCTGCTGATCTCGAACGGGTTCGAATTCATGCTGTCGGGCCGCTACTGGATCAGCGTCTATCCCGGTGTCGCGCTGCTGATCACGATCATCGCGATCAACCTAGTGGGGGACCGGCTCCGCGATGTCCTGAACCCGAGGTTGAACCGATGAGCTTGCTCAGCATCGACTCCCTGCGGACGCATTTCTTCACCAAGGCGGGCGTGGTCAAATCGGTCGACGGCGTGTCGTTCGATCTGGACCGCGGCGAGATTCTGGGGATCGTTGGCGAAAGCGGATCGGGCAAGTCGGTCACCGGCTTTTCGATCATGGGGCTGGTGGATCCGCCCGGGCGGATCGTCGAAGGCGCGATCCGGTTCGATGGCACGGATCTGGTCGGCCTACCAGAGCCGCAGATGCGGGCCCTGCGCGGGCGCCGGATCGCGATGATCTTTCAGGATCCGATGATGACGTTGAACCCGGTGCTGCGGGTCGACACCCAGATGATCGAGGCGCTGCGGGCCCATGGCAAATGGACCGACGAGGCCGCCCGCCAGCGCTGCCGCGACGTGCTTGGTCAGGTCGGCATTCCCAGCCCGGACGAGCGGTTGAAAAGCTATCCGCACCAGTTCTCTGGCGGGATGCGGCAACGGGTGGCCATTGCCATCGCGCTTCTGCATCAGCCCGACCTGATCATCGCCGACGAACCGACCACCGCGCTCGACGTGACGATCCAGGCGCAGATCCTGTTCGAGGTACAAAAGCTGGTGGCCGAGCATAACACGGCGATGGTCTGGGTGACCCATGACCTGTCGGTGGTGGCCGGCCTCGCGGACCGTGTCGCGGTGATGTATGCGGGCCGGATCGTCGAGATGGGCACGACCGACCAGGTGGTGAACCGCCCCCTGCATCCCTACACCGCCGGCCTGATCGGCTCTGCCCCGTCGCGCAACGCCCGCGGCGCGCGGCTGGTGCAGATCCGGGGGATGGCGCCCCTGCCGATGAACCTGCCAAAGGGCTGCGCGTTTCATCCAAGGTGCGACCATGTCGGCCCGGCCTGCGCCACGGCCCCAGAGCCGACGACGCCAGAGGCGGGCCATCTCGTGCGGTGCCATCATCCGCTGACCGTTGGGCAGGACGAAGGGACCACGGCATGACGACACCGATCATGGAATTGGACGGGGTTTCCAAACGCTTCGTGAAACGCCTTGATGTTGCCGAGAAATTCGCCCGCCATCTGGGCGCCAATGTGTCCGAGCACACTGTCTATGCGGTCGACAAGGTCGACATGGCGATCCAGCCGGGCGAAGTGGTGGGCCTTGTGGGCGAAAGCGGCTGTGGCAAAAGCACGCTTGGTCGCTGCGTGGCGGGGGTGCACCAACCCTCTGACGGGATCATCCGGTATCAGGGCAAGGACGTGACCGCGCTGCGCGGCAAGGACAAGCTGGCGAGCCGCCTTAACGTCCAGATGATCTTTCAGGACCCGATGAGCAGCCTGAACCCGCGCATGAAAGTCTCGCAGATCATCAGCGAGGCGCCGCTGTTTCACGGGCTGATCAGCCGCGGCGAGGTCGACGAATACGTTGCGATGACCATGCAGCGGGTCGGCCTTGACCCGTCCTATCACCAGCGCTACCCGCACCAATTCTCTGGCGGGCAGCGGCAGCGCATCGGGATTGCCCGGGCGCTCGCCGTCAAGCCGGATTTCATTGTCTGCGACGAAGCGGTGGCGGCGCTGGATGTCTCGATCCAGGCGCAGGTGCTGAACCTGTTCATGGACCTGCGCGAGGATCTTGGCCTCACCTATCTGTTCATCAGCCACGACCTTGGCGTGGTAGAGCATTTAAGCGACCGGGTGGTGATCATGTACCTTGGCCGCATCGTCGAGACGGCGCCCACGGACGATCTGTTCCGCGAGGCGAACCACCCCTACACGCAGGCGCTTCTGGCCGAAGCCCCGAGGCTGGAGACCGACCGCCGGATCTATGCCCCGATCAAGGGAGAGATCCCCTCGCCGCTGCATCCGCCCTCGGGCTGCCACTTTCACCCCCGCTGCCCACACGCGATGGACCGCTGCCGGGCGGAGGTGCCCAAGCTGAAAGAGATCGCCCCGGGCCGCGTGAGCGCCTGCCATCTGAACGATGGGTAGGATTGGTGGGTGGCGGAAGGGTTTGGACCGCACTTGATTGAAACCGCCTTCCTCCCAACTAAGGGCGCCAGCTGCCACCGCGCTAGAGAAAGGTACCAGAGTTCGTACTGCCAATATTGGCAGTCTCGCTCAGTTCAAGGACTGTCAGAGCCGCTGAATGCCTAAGAGCAGCCCGCGCCACCGCTCAATCCCCCCAGCCGCACGGCGGGGGGGTGATCAACAAGCAGCGGCCATGGGGGGCGCGCATTTGAAGCGGTCGGTCGCACCTATGTCGCGGTCCGTTTGACGATCGGGGGCGCGACGCCGTCGGGCAGCGGGCAGATATAGGGCGTTTTGGCCAGATAGGCGCGGTGCACCTCCTTGGCCTGGGCCCGCAATGCCGGATCCTCGATCAGCCGCCTGGCCGTCGCAGCCATGACCTTGGCCGCATAGACCATGCCCTTGTGCGCCGCGGGCGCCTTGCCCTGGGCGACGGTCTGCCAGGTGTGAAACGGGGTGCCCACGGCGCAGGTCGCGACCCGGGCCTGCACGGTGGGAACAGCCCAGCTGACATCGCCCACATCGGTGGACCCCTGCCCGCCGTCCTCTTTCAGATCGAGCGGGGCAATGAAGTCGCACAGCGCCAGATCCTCCTCGGGCGGGGGCATGCCGGAGCGGCGGAACGACACCGCGATCTCGTCGCGGGTGAGGGTCTTCTGGATCTCGCGGGCAAAGACCTGATCCTCGGCGTCGAAAACCACCGGGCCCAGCCGTTCAAGCTCCGCCTGCATCGCCTCTTCGAGGGGCCGGTTGCCGATCAGGTTCGAGACACCGGTATAGACCTTCGCCTCCACCCGGGTTTCGGTCATCAGTGCGGCGCCTTCTGCGATCTTCTTGACCCGCTCGATCAGCGATTGCAGGGTCTGAAGCTCGCGGGCGCGCACCAATTGCCGCACGGTGGCCTTGTGCTGCACCACATTGGGGGCCACGCCGCCCGCGTCGAGATAGGCGTAATGGATGCGCGCATCGTCCGGCATGTGTTCGCGCATGTAGTTGACCCCGACGTTCATCAGTTCCACCGCGTCCAGCGCGCTGCGGCCCAGTTCGGGCGCCCCGGCGGCGTGGGCCGCCTTGCCATGGAAGGTGAAATCGATCCGCGTGTTGGCCAGCGAATTCGCCTTGTTCACGCCCGTGAAGGTCGCCGGATGCCAAGAGATCGCCGCATCTACATCGTCGAACAGCCCCTCGCGGACCATAAAGGCCTTGGCCGCGCCACCCTCTTCGGCCGGGCAGCCGTAGTAGCGGACCCGCGCCTTGACGCCAGTCTCGGCCAGCCAATCCTTCACCGCCGTCGCCGCCAGCAGCGCCGCCGCCCCCAGAAGATTGTGCCCGCAGCCATGGCCATTGCCGCCCGCCTCCAGCGGACGCGGTTCTGCCGCGCCGGGTGCCTGGCTGAGGTTGGGCAGCGCGTCGAACTCACCCAGGATCGCGATGACCGGCCCCTCCTCCCCCGCTTCGCCGATGACGGCGGTGGGAATGCCCGCCGCATTCTCAGTGATCTCAAAGCCTTTCTGGACCAGCAGCGCCTTGTGCTCGGCCACCGACCGATACTCGTTGTACAGCGTTTCCGGTATGTCGAACACGCGGTCCGACAGGCCGATAAGGTCTTGCCTATGGCGATCCACGTTCGACCAGATCACATCCGAATTCTGCATCTTTCGCCCCTTTCTGGACAGCACCAGAAAGAGTCCCACGGGCGCTGAGGCTTGGCAAGCGGACACCGTGCCGCGGAGTCCGAAAAAGCGCGCCCGTGCCATGGACCGGCAAGGCAAGGCAAGGCAAGGCAAGGCATGGGACAGGCGGATCGGGCGGTTCGGTCGCGCTACCCCCGGGGGCAAGGCCCCTCGCCGATATCCCAAAACAGGCCCGCCATCAGCCCAAGCGCCTCGCGGCACAGCGGCTTGAGCACATGTTCGTTCGGCGCGTGCTGAGAGCAGCCGCGATAGGAATGCGGCACCCAGACCGTCGGCACCCCAAGGATATCGGCGAAGAGGTCATTCGGCAGGGACCCGGCGAGGTTGGGAAGAAGATGCGGTGTCCGTCCGCAAGTGTTCCTGAGCGAGCGCGCGACGAAGCGGACCCAAGGATGGTCCGGGCTAAGCCGAGTCGCATCAAAAAAGCCGCGATCGTGGGGAAGAATCTGCACGGCCTCAAACCCATGGGCATCCAGATGCCGCCGCAACGCGGGCAGGATATCGGCCTGGTTCGTGCCCACCACATAGCGCAGCTGGCAGGCCGCCTTTGCATGGGAAGAGATCGCGTTCACCGGCGCTTCGGGCACACCGCTTTGCATCGCCAGGATTGCAAAGCTGTTCCAGCCATAGGCGCGCTCTGCCGGTGTCAGGCTTTCCTCGCCCCAATCCGCGTCGATCGTGGGGCCGTCGCCGCCGTCCATCGGCAATTCCTTCAGCGCGCGGCGCACATCCGGCGTCAGGCTGTCGGGGCGCCATTCGGGGATCCGGATCTGCCCGCGGGCATCGGTGATGGTGGACAGGGCCTGCGCCAGGATCATCGCGGGATCGGCCAGCAATCCGCCCCAATTGCCCGAGTGATGCGCGCCCTCGCGCAGTGCCACCACCAGATCAAACGACACACCGCCGCGCGCGCCCATGAACATCGTCGGCGTATCCGGTTGCAGCCGGGGCCCGTCAGAGGCGATCAGCACATCCGCCGACAGCGTCTCTTTGTGCATCCGAAAGAACGCCGCAAGACCCGGAGAGCCCCGTTCCTCGCCCATTTCGAGGACGATCTTGCAGTTGAAGCCCAGCGCGCCACGCACCTGCAGGACGGCGCCCAGGGCGACAAGATTGATCAGATGCTGCGCCTTGTTGTCGGCGGTGCCGCGACCATAAAGCCTGTCGCCCTCCTCGACCAACCGAAACGGGTGCAGCCCGTCGCGCCACTGATCGGTCTGGGCGCGGATCACATCCCCATGTCCATAGGTCAGAATGGTGGGCAGCCCCGCGCCCTCCTGCCGCTCGGCAATCAAAAGGGGGCCAGCGCCAGAGATCGGGTTCGGATGGATCTTGCAGGAAAACCCCAGGGCGGTCAGCCGAGGGACTATCGCCTCGTCCAGATATCGCGCAAGGTCCGGGGCGCCGTCTGGCTCCTGGCTTTCGGTCCGATAGGCGACGAGGTCGCCCAGGTCGCGGCGGAAGGCGCCCGTGTCCAAATGAGCGGCGGCCGTGTTGATGGCGGAGTCTCTCGTCACGATGGACCTTCTTTGATAGCGGGGGCCGTGGCGGTCAAGGATGGCATGATCCTGGCCGGACCGCCACTCGCCAACCTGTCGAACGGAAGCCCCTTTGCGCCCGGGTTCCCTTGGTCAAAGCCTGCGGGAGGCCATCGCCCGCCCCGTGTCGCGCCCGCCCTCCGGCGCCTGGCAGCCTCATCCCAAAGGGCCGAACCTGCCCGCCCCGGTTCACACGAAGGGGATAGACCAGAGCGCGTAGGAACCAACGGTGTTGCCACCTGCCTGCCCAAGGATCCCGACCGTCACTCGCCGAACGGCCAGGGACCGGGATAGGCGCCCGTCGGCAGGATATCGGTGACCAGCCCGCCGCCCGCCGCCTCCATCCAGCGGCACAGCGTGACGCCGCCCGGTTCCAGCGCAAATCGCGGGTTCTGGCCCAGCCGGTGATCGGTCACGACGGCGTGGCAGGTGGCGGGCGAGATCTGGCAGGTCACGCGGCCGATCTGGCCGGTCACTGCGCGGTGGACATGGCCCGAGATCATCCGCACCGGGCCGGGATGCGCCTGAAGCCGGGCGATCAGATCCGCCCCGTTGTGCAGATTGTCGGCATCCATGGCGCGAATGCCGCTGTGCATGCAGGGGTGATGGGTGGCGATGACGGCGGGTTGCGCCCCGATGGCCGCCAGCGCGGCATCGACAAAGGCGATCCCCTCGGCGCTCAGGGCGCCGTGATGCGCGCCTTCCAGCAGGGTATCGAGGCCGATCACCGAGAACGGGCCGAAGTCGCGGACCCAGTGGATCGGCCCCTCCGCCGGCATCCAGGGCGCCGAGGCAAAGGCCGCGCGCATCGCATCGCGCCGGTCGTGATTGCCCGGCACCGCCTGCCAGGGCAGATCCAGATCGGCCATGAGCGCGGCGAAATGGGCGTATTCCTCGGGTGTGCCGAAATCGGTCAGGTCGCCGGTGACGATGGCGCAGTCGATCCCCTCCAGCAGCGGCAGTCTCTCGTTGATCGTCGCGACCGCGCAGCGCAGCGCAAGCGCCGTGTCGGAGCGGCCATCGGCCAGCGCGCCGGGGGCGACGATATGCGTATCGGTGATCTGGATGAAACCGGGCATCCGGCGGCAACCTCCTTGGGCAGGATCAAAAGCGCCCCTGGCGCGAGCGACAGGCGCGGGTTCGATCCCGGTTTGGGCAGGGAACCGCCGCTGTGCAAGGCGAAAAACGGCGCGTCACTCCGCCCGGCCAGCGCGATGCGGACATGGGCGCCCGGAAAGGTCACGGTTTCGGTGCGGGCCGCGACGGCCCGGTGCCCTTGCCCGGAGCCGGTCTGAGTTGCTCCAGTTTGAGTGGCGCCGGGCTGAACGGTGCCGGGCAAGGGGTCCGCGTTTACGGCGCCAGCGCCACGTCGCGGGGGCCGGTGAAGGCGAGCAGACCGATGCAGGGGATGTCGCTGTCGCAGCGGTCCGCATGCGCCACGCCGCCTTCGACCAGGGAATAATCGCCCGGTACAGTCGACACTTCGGTGCCATCCCCCTCGATATGTACCCATGCGCCCTGGATGCTAAGCCCCCAATAATCGTGGGTATGGGTGTGCATCGGCAGGGCCACGCCCGGGTCCATCTTGAACAGCCAGGCCGCGCCGGTAGCATCGTCGCCCCAGGCCAGCGCCAGTTGCACGCCGGGGATGGGCGCATCCACCCATTCCACGTTCGCGAGGGCGACATGGTGTTCGCCATGGGCTTGGCTCTCGGCCAGGGCGGCGGTGGTCAGCAGGGTTGCCGCGGTGGCGGCGATCAGGGTCTTGAACATTGCAAGGGTCCTTTTTGGTTGCAATTGGATGTCAGGGTTGCCGGATCAGGCGGCGGCGCCGCCCCAAACCATGTGGAGCCGGAGCTCTTTTCAGCGGCGCGCCCCGGCGCAGCTGGGGGCCTACCTTCCTCGTGTCGGCGCCCCATGGGGACCGGCGCCCATGGCCCAAGGCCGCGCCCATCGTACCGCAGATCCAGTCTCTGCTCTCGGCAAAGGCGGGCCACCAAAGCCGCCGCTGGCCCCCATGGTGACGCTTGTTGTTCCGGCCTCTGCCATAGGGCCTCTCCCGTTCTCATGGTTTGTTACTGAGTGGTACGAATATCTCCACCCCGCCGTCAAGGCATAAAATACCATTCGGTACATAAATGATTGCCGGACGCCACCGGCAGCGGATGCGAGACACCGGCGCCGCCGTGCAAGCCGCCTCCCCCCAGGTCCGGCAGTCCGGCCGCGACGCGGGTGTATTGTCAAAGAGCGTTGCGGGAGATGACGGAGCCCTGGGCGGGACGGAAGACCCGGGGGGCGGAAGACCGGGCGGACCGCAGGCAAGCCCGCAAGCGCTCACTCCGGGCCGATCCCGTCCGGTCCCCGCGTCAGGAAAAGCATGAGGAGCAGCTTGTAAAGTTTCGTTTTATATATGCTTTTCAGCACGAGTGGATCGACCGCGGCTCCGGTCTCGTCTGCTCAAGCCAACCCGAGAATCGAGACCGCGCGACACCGACTTTCGCTGCAAGTGCCGGTCGAGACCCCGCGCCTCAAGCCGGGCGGGTTTGAACCATTCGCCAGACCAGGCGCTTGCGGAGGGCGCCAGATCCAGCAAGGCTCGCCGGCCCTGAAACCCGGCGAGACCCTGCCGCCTACGCCTCGAACGCGATGCCGATCTGGCCCAGCTCTCCGTAATCGGCCAGAGCCACGTCGCCCTTGGCAATGTCGATGGGCCGCGTGAAGGATCCGGCCAGAACGATCTGCCCGGCCTGCACCCCCGCGCCCACCGCGTGCAGCTTGCGTACCAGCCAGGCGATCCCTGCCGCCGGATGGCCCATGACCGCCGCCGAGACGCCGGATTCCTCGATGATCCCGTTCTGCGACAGGGTCGCGCCCACCCGCCGCAGGTCGATGTCAAAGGGCCGGACAACCCGCCCGCCCAGCACGATGGCCCCAAAGGCGGCATTGTCGGCGATGGTGTCGGTGATTGCACGGGGCACCTCGGTGCGATAATCGATGACCTCCAGCGCGGGGGTCACGAATTCGGTGGCCCGCAGGACATCGTGAACCTCGCAGCTCGGGCCGCTCAGATCCTGCGCCATCACGAAGGCCAGCTCCACCTCCAGACGCGGCTTGATGAACCGGTCGGCCTTCAGCACCGCGCCGTCCCGAAACAGCGCGTCGTCCAGCATCACGCCAAAATCGGGTTCGGTGATCTTCGAGGCCTTCTGCATCGCCCGGCTGGTCAGCCCGATCTTGTGCCCGATCACCCGCGCGCCGTCGGCGATCCGCTTTTCGGCCCAAAGCGCCTGGATTGCATAGGCATCTTCCAGTTCCATATCCGGCCAGGTCTTTGACGGCTGCGGGATCGTCCGCCGCCCCACATCGGCCTGATACAGGGCCTCCGCCACATCCGCGCGTTGCTCTGGGGTCAACATCATTATCCCTTCCTGTGCTTGCCCGGCGTCCATCCCGTGCCGGCCAGCGTGGCGTCGGCGAAGGCCAGAGGCTCGTCTTCCAGCCCGGTCGCCAGACTGTCGTTCCAGCGGTTAAGGTAGCCGAAGGCAGCGACCACCGCCATGATCTCGACGATCTGATCCTCGGTGTAATGCGTCTTCAGCGCATCGACCAGATCGTCGGTGACGGCATTCGGCACGCTGGCGGCGCACATCGCAAAGCGCAGCGCCAGCCGCTCGGCCTCGCTGAAAAGGGGGCTGGTCTCATACGCCCAGACAGCGGCGATCTTCTCTGCCGCGACGCCAGAGCGGCCCGCGTTGGAACTGGTATGCGCCTGACAATACAGGCACCCCGAGGTCTGAGAGGCGACGATGGCCACCAGATTGCGCAATTGCAGCGAAACCTCGCCGTCTGGGTCAAAGACGGCCCGCGTCAGACCGACCCAGGCCATCAGCAGCTTGGGGCGCCGCGCCATCACACGCTGCGAGGTCGGCACAAAGCCCATCCGCTCCATCACCGGGGTGAGCATGTCGTGCAGCTCGGTCATCTCATCCCAGTCCAGCGGTTCGATGCGGTTCATTCCGGGCCTCCGGTGCGGTTAACGGGCGAGCCAGAGCGACAACCCCGGCACATAGGTGATGACAAGAAGGACGAGGATCGAGATCGCGATATAGGGCGCAATGCCCGCGTAGATCGTCCGCAGATCGGCCCGGAACACGGACTGGGCGACAAAGATGTTCAGCCCGAACGGGGGGGTGAACATGCCGATCGACAGGTTGACCGTCATGATGATGCCGAAGTGAATCGGGTCGATACCAAGCGCCTTGATGATCGGCACCAGCAAGGGCGTCAAAAGCAGGATGGCCGAGGCGGTGTCGATCACCGCGCCGACCATCAGCAAGAAGACATTGATCAGCAGCAGCACCGCGAAGGGCGACAGGTTCAGCGCCGAAAACCAGGCGGCCAGCGCGGGGGCCGCGCCCGACGTGGTCAGAAGCCAGGAGAACACGCCGGAACAGGCAACGATGACAAGGATTTGCGCGGTGCGGTGGGCGCTTGCCCCGGCGACGGTCAGCAGGCCCAGCAGGTTGATCTCGCGGTAGGCCAGCAGGGTCACTGCGATGGCATAGACACAGGCCACCCCCGCGGCTTCGGTCGGGGAAAAGATGCCCGAATAGATGCCGCCCAGGATGATCACGGGCATGCCCAGCGCAAAGGCGCCGCGTTTGGTTTCGGCCCAGACCCGGGCCCAGGAAAAGCCCCCCGGCGCGCCGATGCCGTCGCGCAAGGCGCGCCAATAGATATAGCCCATGAACGACAGCGAGAACAGGATCCCCGGCAGGATCCCCGCCGTGAACAGCCGGACCACCGATTCCTGTGCGGAAGCGGCATAAAGGATCATCGCCACGGACGGCGGGATGATATTGGCGATGACACCAGACGAGGTGAGAACACCGCTGGCCAAGCGCTCGGAATAGCCCGCCTTGCGCATCGGCTGATAGGTGATGCGGCCGATGGCGGCCACCGTCGCGGGGCTGGAGCCGGAGATCGCGCCGAACACCGTGCAGGCCGCGACCGAGGTAATCGGCAGCCCGCCGCGCACATTGGCGAACAGCGCATTGCACCACCCGACCAGACGCTTTGACACGCCGCCGGAGCCCATGATCTCGCCCACGAAGATGAAGAACGGCACCGCCAGCAGCGCGTAGCTGTCAAGGGTGCCGAACACCACCTGATGCAGGATCGTCGGCGGCACGTTGAAGTGGATCAGCACGCTGACGGCGGCAGAGGTCAGCAACACCAGAAACACCGGAAACCCGGCGATCAGCAACAGCAGCGGCAGGACCAGCAGCGTCCAGATCATCCTCGGCCCCGCAGCAGAAGGATCAGCGCCGCGACCGCGGACAGCGCAAAGCCGATCAGGACGGCGGCGTGGGGGACCACCATCGGGATGTCGAGCGAGATGGAGCGCATGTCAAACCGCCACAGCCGCGCCAGCGAGACCCAGCTTTTCCACGCCAGAAACAGCATCGTCGCGATGCCCACAAGCAGGCCAATCCGTTCCAGCAGGATCTGCCCGCGTTCGGGCAGCAGTTTCGCGACCAGGTCCATTTTCAGATGCTCGCCCTGGGCCGTGACCGCAATGAAGGCCAGGAAGACGGACCAGATGATCAGGAAGATCATCGCTTCTTCGGCCCAGAAGATCGGCGCACCGAAGAAATAGCGCCCCACGACATTGGCAAAGTTCACGCCGACTCCGCCCAGCAGGCAAAGCCCCGCCAGCGTGGCGGGCAGCCGGACCAGCAAGAGCTGCCGCATCGTCACCCCCTCGCCGATTGAATGGCGGTCCAGACCGCGACCGGAGTCATCGGCTTGGGCACATCCCGCACGCCGAGCGGCGCCAGCGCATCCAGCACCGCCTGTTTGAGCGTGGACAAAGACCCGACGGTTCCCCCCTCGCCCGCGCCCTTGAAGCCGCCAGGGTTGGTCTTGCATGGCACCGGACGAAAATCGGACGCGAACATCGGCATATCCCCCGCCCTCGGCAGCGCGTAATCCATCAGCGATCCGCTCAGCAGCGCGCCGCTGGTCCCGTCCGAGGCCACCTGCTCCAGCAGGCTTTCCCCGATGCCCATCGCAACGGCGCCGTGGATCTGCCCCTCGCACAGCCGGGGTTCCAGCATCGTGCCTACATCGTCGACAATTGTATAGCGGTCGATGCGGATTTCGCCGGTCTCCGGATCGACGACGACCTCCGCCACATGGCAGCCGTTGGAAAAGCTGGGGATGTCGATCTTCCACGCCCCGACAGAGGCCAGGCCGACCCGGTCGCCCACCGGCAAATAGGGACGATAGGACGCCTGCGCGACCTCGACAATCGTCATCGACTTGTTGCTTGTGGCGTCGGAAAAGACACCGGTTTCGGGGTCAAAGCGGATGTCGTCGCGGGCGGCCTCCAGGAACAGCGCGGCGAAGTCCCGGCCCCGCTCGATCAGCCGGTCGCAGGCGACGGCGATGGCATTGCCCACCATGGTCACCGACCGGGAGGCAAAGCTGCCCCGGCCAAAGGCGACCCTGTCGGTATCGCCCTGCACCACGCGGATGATGGCGGGATCGATGCCCAGCCGCCGCGCGACCTGATTGCCAAAGGTGGTCTGGTGGCCCTGACCGGTGTCGGTGGTGCCGGACACGACGGTGACCGTTCCGCCGGGGGTAAAGGTGATCTCGGCCTGCTCGTTCATCGAGCCGGTGTCGTGGATATACAGGCTGAGGCCGCGCCCGCGCAGCAAGCCCGCCTTGGCGTCCTGCTGGCGCCGCGCCTCGAATCCGTCCCAATCCGCCTTGGTCAGGCAGGCATCCAGCAGCGCCTCGAACTCGCCGGTGTCATAGGTGAAATTCACCTGCGTTTTGTGGGGCATCTGCTCTGGCTGGATGAAGTTTCGGCGCCGGATCTCTATCGGGGACAGGCCCAGATCCCGCGCCGCCTGGTCCAGCGCCTGTTCGATGGCGTAATTGCCTTCGGGCCGCCCGGCACCGCGATAGGGCACGATCGTGGTCTGGTTGGTGAACACCGCGCGCCCCTCGCAATGCACCGCCGGAATGTCATAGACACCCGGAAGCAACCGCGCGGTGTGGATCAGCGGCATGGTGGCGGCGCAGACCATATAGGCGCCCACGTCCTGCTCGCACCGTACCCGCATCCCCAACAGCCGCGCGTCGGCGTCCAGAGCGATCTCGACCCGCCCCTGGTTGCCGCGCCCCTGATCGTCGGAGCGCAGGGCATCCATCCGCCCGCTGACCCATTTGACCGGGCGCCCGACCCGGCGCGCGACCCACAACAGCAAAGCGTCTTCAGGATAGGTGGATGTCTTCATCCCGAACCCGCCGCCCACATCGCACGACAGCACCCGAACCAGGCTTTCCGGCACCCGCAGCGCCATATTCGCGATCTCGGCCCGGACGATATGCGGATTCTGGGTCGAGGTATAAAGCGTATAGGTCTCCTCGCGGTCGTCCCAGATGCCAATCCCCCCGCGCGCTTCCATCGAGGTGGCGGCGACGCGGGGATGGGCATAGTCGATGGCGTGAACCGAGGCGGCGCCTGCAAAGGCGGCGTCGGTCGCGGCGCGGTCGCCCATCTCGAGCCGGTAGGCCACGTTGCCGGGCCGCTCGTCATGCACCGGTTCGGCGCCCTCGGCCAAGGCGGCATCCATCGTAACCGCATGCGGCAGTGGTTCGATGTCCACCGCCACCGCCTCGGCGGCGGCTTCGGCCTGGACGCGGGTCGCGGCGACGACAATCGCCACCCGGTCCCCCACATGGCGCACCTTGTCTGCCACCAAAGAGGGGCGCGGCAGCGGCAGCGCCTCGCCAAAGCCGAACATCTGCGGCAGGTAGCGGGGGGTCAGCGGATACAATCCGCCCGCCTCGGCATCGGCGCCGGTGAACACGGCGATCACGCCGGGCATCGCGGCGGCGGCGGCGGTCTCTACCCCCTGGATCCGCCCATGCGCGTGATCGGAATAAACCATTGCCGCGTGGACCATGCCCGGCAATTCGATATCTTCCAGATACCGCCCGCGCCCGGTCAGAAGCCGCGGATCCTCGCGGCGCAGGGTTCCCTGGCTCTTTCCATAGGCCATGGCGTCTGTTCGCTTTTTTCTAGAGGGTCTGGGAAGACGAACGCCCGCTGCGGACGTTCATCTGATGGTATCGGTATCGCGGCTCAGTATTTCGCGGCGATCTCGTTCAGCATTTCGAAAAACGCTTTTTGTTGCGGATCGCCCGACGTGGCATCGGCCCCGACCGAGGCCAGCCGCGCAATCATATCGTCCTGATCCGCCGCGGGCAGTTCGACGAATTTGCCGCCGTTCTCCTCCCACACCGCGCGCAGGCCCTTGTGAAACTCAAAGCTTTCCGCCTGCCAGCGCTTTTGCGCCGCATCCCCGGCCTGCAACACGGCCGCCTGAAGGTCCTCGGGCAGCGTGTCGAACCAAGTCTGGCTGATCAGCGCGGAAGACACCAGCATGGTGTCGTTGATCACCGTGATCGTATCGGCGTAATCCCAGTATTTGAACGCGATGAAGATGGTCACGACCGAGCGCGTGCCGTCGATCACCCCCTGCTGCAAGGCCGGCAGCACCTCGCCCAGCGGCATCGGAACGCCGGTGGCACCGACGCGGGACATCGCCTCGCGCTCCATATCGGTGGCGTTGACGCGGATCTTCATGCCGTCGAAATCCGCCAGCGTCTCGAACGGGTCCTTGGAGATGTAGTCGTGGTTGCCATAGGCGAATTGACCCAGCAGCAGCATCCCCTTGGCCCGCGCCCATTCGTCCACCGCGGCCTGAACCTCCGGGTCGGCCATCACCGCCGCGGCATGTTCCTTGTCGCGAAACAGACCGGGCGCGCTGAACACGCCGAACCGCTTGTCCACGCCGACAAAGAAATCGACCGGCGACACAAAGGCCTCTTGCGTGCCGAATTGCAGCCCCTCGATCTGGCGGGGGATCGGGCCAAGCTGGCTTTGCGGATAGATCTCCACCTCTATCCGGTCGGTCAGCGCGGCCAGCTCCTCTTGGAACGTCTCGATGAATTTGTGCTGGTCCTCGTTGAACGTTGCCGTGCCGAATTTCATCGTGAAATCCGCCGCGAGCCCCATTCCTGCCGATAAGCCAAAGGCCAGCAGTGCGCAGAACGTGCGTTTCATGTCTTGTCCTCCCTGAACGCATGTTTGTTGTGCACAATACTCACCGCGAATGTTTGCTCTTGTCAAACATTATCGCCCTGAATTAGATGAGATGAAGCAATGACAGGGTCGCGTCGGCGCTGCGCGAGGCAACCAAGAGGGTTGAATGACGACAGATGGCACACCGGAAATCGGTGACGTGATCCGCCGCATCCGCAAGGAAGCGAAGATGACCATAGACGACCTTGCGGCGGCAACCGGCCTGTCGCGGGCCTATATCTCTCAGGTAGAGACGTCCAAGGCGATGCCCTCGCTGCAAACGATCCGCCGGATCTGCCGCGCGCTGGATGTGTCGCCCGCCCTGCTGTTTGAAGACCCGGACGCGGGCTGCGTGCTTCTTCGGTCGGACCGGCAGAAGGTGATGCATTTCGAAACCGTCATCGACGGCGAGAAATTTCAGAAGATCATCAATGTGTTGTCCGAGCAAAACAAGAAGATAGAGATGGTGCTGATCGAACTGTCGCCCGGCAATATCGCCGGGGACCATGCCCATGCGGGCGAGGAGATCTTCTATGTTCTGGAAGGCGAGATCACGCTGACCCATGGAAACCAGACCCATTTGATGCGCGCCGGAGATTCGGTTCATATCGACAGCCAGCAGATGCACCGGCTGCACAATCACGGCAGCGTTCCGGTCAAGGTGATCAGCGCGCGCACGCCTCCGGGATTCATCGACCTGCGGCATGAGGATACGCTGAAACTGATGCGGAACTGACCCCAAGGGAGAGGCAAGATGATCATTCGCAACGAGGCCGAGGTGACCACCGCGGTTCTGGAGGTGATGGAGCGGACGACGGATCCGCGCCTGAAAGAGATCATGGTTGCTCTAATCAAACATCTGCACGGATTCATCCGCGACGTGGGCCTGACCGAAGAGGAGTTCCGCGCAGCCACCGCGCTGATCAACGAGATTGGCCAGGCCACGAACGACAGCCACAACGAGGCGGTGCTGATGGCGGGATCGCTGGGCGTTTCCTCTTTGGTGTGCCTTCTGAACAATGGCGACAACGGCGCCACCGAGACCACGCAGAACCTGCTGGGCCCGTTCTGGCGCCGGAACGCCCCGCGCACCGAAAACGGCGCCAGCCTTGTGCGCGGCGAGATGCCCGGGGATCCGATGCATGTGGACCTGACCTTCCGCGATCAGGCGGGGGCGCCGGTCGCGGATCTGGAGGTGGATGTCTGGCATTGCTCCTCCGAAGGGTTCTACGAGAACCAGGAGCCGAGCCAGGCGGAGTACAACTTCCGCGGTACCTTCACCACCGGCGCGGATGGGCGGATCTGGTTCCGCTCGGTCAAGCAATCGGGCTACCCGATCCCGACGCATGCCGTCGTCGGCAGGCTGCTGAAGGCGCAGGGCCGACACCCGTTCCGCCCCGCCCACCTACACGTTCTGGCGCATAAGGAGGGGTTCAAGACCCTGATCTCGCAGATCTATTCGGACGACGACCCATATCTGGACTCCGATGTCCAATTCGGTGTGACCCGCGCGCTGGTCGGCCGCTACGAACGGCACGAGACACCGGATCCAACCGTGAATCTGCCAGCGCCCTGGTACAGCCTGAGCCACGAATTGGTGATGGAGCCCGGCCTGTCAAAGCTGCCCGTCCCGCCGATAAAGTAGCGCCCGGCCCGCACATTCCGCGCGCCCACCTTCTCCGCACAGGCACCGGCTCCGCACAGGCACCGGCTCCGCACAGGCACCGGCTCCGCACAGGCGCCGGCTCCGCACAGGCGCCGGCTCCGCACAGGCGCCAAGCGGACCCGCCCCCGGATGCCCGCAAAACGGCCGATGCGGTAACGCCTTGATATGGCGCCCGATCTCTGCGTCCGCTACGGCTCTTGCGCAAGCCAGCGCCGGAAACAGTCGCCAGAGGCAATCTCGTCCGAGGCAAATTAGTCGCTGCCCAACGGGCCGACCAGGGCGGGCGCCAGCGGAAAGCGCCGGAACAGGATCTGCAACGGTTTGCGCGCGCGGATCAGATCCGCAAGGACGGCATCGGACAGGCTACCACCGGTCAGGCTACCACCGGTCAGGCGCTTGCGCGACAGGGTCACGACCTGGGGCGGAACAAGACGCCCGGCGCGATACGCGTCCATCGGGTGATCGGTGAGGACCCGGCCGTCGGGCCCGGCATTGCGCTGCAACCTCGCCGCGATCTGGGTGCCATCCGGGGCTTGTTCCCGCGGATGCCACACCAGAAACGAGGCCGCCAGCACCAGCGCAGAGGCCGCCACCGCAAGACGCCACCGCGATACGGGCAACCCGGCAAACCAGTGATGGCGCAAATGCGCTGCCTGTATCCTGGCCTGACCGGCCAAGGGCAGGGTCATCTGCAGGGCGTGACGATATCAGACCGGGGTGTGTACGGACAGCGCCGTGCATGCCGTCGCGGCCCAGACCGTCAGCACCGTTCCGGTCCGGTCGCCTGTCCGGACCGCCCGGATCGCCGCCGGGAAGGCCAGAAAGAGGATCCACGCCTTCTCGGCCACATCGGCCAGAACCTCCGGGACAAAGCTCGGATGGATCCGGCCGCGCGCCCCTCGGCCTGAAAGTGGGGCGCCAGCAATTGCGCCAGCAGCGGTTGCCCCGACAGCCAGGCGACCCCGACAAAGGCGGCCAAGGCCCCGGCTGCAAACCCGGCTGCAAACCCGGCGGCATCCCAAAGCCGGGCGGACGCGCGGCGAACGCCCCGGGGCCACAGCGGCGCCACGGCAATGGCAGGCCCCATCAGCACGGTGATAAACTTGATTTGCAGCGCCAGCCCGAACACCAGGCCCGCCAACACGGCGATGCGGCGGGAATCCGCCCCTGCGCGCGCGCAACAGGAGTTCCAGGGCGATAAGTCCCAACGCGACGGATGGCAGCCCCACCATGACAGACACCGACACTCGCGCAAATACCGTGCTTGTGATCAGCAGCGCCACCGCGCACCAGGCGGCGGAGCGGCCATGCGCACCCCGGATCAAGGCCGAACAGGCTGCGCAGGATCATCCCGGCACACAGCGAAATGAGCGCGCGGGGCCAAAGGATCTCTGTCCCCAGAAGCGACCATATCTTGACCAGGGCTTAGGTCAGCAGCGGGGGCTGATCGCTCCAGATCTCAAGGTACCGCCGATACCCGGCGGCCACCAGAAGCGCCTTGCCCAAGTTTAGCCCCTCGTCGACATCGAATTCGTGAACCGACCACCACGACGTGACCACAGACATCAGTACGACAAGCACCAACGCCGGTAGCCATGGCTCGACCCACCGCAAAAGCCGTCCGCCCGGGGCCGCGCGGTCTGGTATCGGTCCCAAGGCCACGAGTCGCATTCCATATGGCGGATGCCTAAAACCGCGCCCGTCAGATCATGTATTTCAGGCAGACGCCAGCTTTGCGAAGCGGGGGACTGGCCTGTGGTCGGGCGGACGGCTTCGGGCATGCGTCGGGATGGGCCAGGCGCGGGTGTGCCTGCCGTCTCCGTGCCGGGGGCGCGGCTGTGTCCGGGGCCACCGCATAGCGAAGGTTCAACCACAGCCAAAGGAAGAAGCGCCAATCCTCTTTCCCCTGCGCATGGGTGGACCGGGCGCGCGCGGCAAGGGCCGGGTTCACCCCGGGGGCGGGGCGCAGATCCCGGGCCTGCGACAGGTCGAGTTTGCGCTCATGGTGCCGGGTCGTGAAATGCTGGGCCACCTGCCGGGCAAACGGGCTTTCGTCAAAAGACGGGTCGTCGAAGCCCACGGTTAAGGTCGAAAGGCTGTGCCCCGCATCGCCGAGCGCCAAAGATCCCAGAACGGTGCTGGAATCGATGCCACCGGACAGAAACACCCCCAGCGGCACATCGCTTTGCAGCCGCCGTCGGGCGGCTTGGGCCAGAAGGGCCTGCAATTCATCGGTCAGGCGCCCGGTGTCGCGATCCTGCAGGCTTTCATCCGGCTCCAGCTCAAAGTGCCAGTACCGCCGGATGTCCGATTGCCGGGTGGTCAGGTCAAAGCGCGGCCAATGGCCGCCGGGCAGTTTGCGGCACCCCTGGTATATGGCGTTGGGCGGCGGAAGATAGCCATAGGCGAACAGCTTGGCCATGGATGCCATGTCCGGATCCGTCGCCACCGAGGGGCGGCGGCACAGTGCCCCAAGCGCGCTGGCGAAAACGAAATGCGACGCGCCTTGCGCATAAAACACTGGCTTTTGCCAAACCGGTCGCGCGCCAGAAACAGCTGGTGTTTACGCCGGTCGAAGAGGGCGAAGGCGAACATGCTGTTCAGCCGCGCGGGCAGGTCTTCGCCCCATTCTTCCCAGCCATGCACCAGCACCTCGGTGTCGGAATGCGCCGAGGCAAAACGATGCCCCTTGGCCGCCAGCGTGCAGCGCAGCGCGGTATGGTTGTAGATCTCTCCGTTAAAGATCACGGCAACGTCGCGGCTCTCGTTCCACATCGGCTGCTGGCCCGAGGCCACATCCAGGATCGCGAGCCGCCGGTGGCCCAGAAACACCGCCACATCGTCGTCACAGTGAAAGCCGGGCCCGTCCGGGCCACGGTGCACAAGGGCGTCGGTCATCCGCTCCAGATCGCCGCGCGTGCCGGCTCCGGCAAATCCGGCCAGGCCGCACATTACCGGCGGACCCGCTTGGACATTGATGGTCTTGCGGACGCTGTAGGGCAGCCGGTTCTGCGCTTCGAAATAGGTGCGGACGAGGATTTCGGCCAAAAACCCCATCAGCAGCGTCACGATGCTAAGCTTGAACAGCATGGCCGACGACAGGATCGGCAGCGGGGTTCGGACCATCGAAGTGCCGAACCAGATCTTCAGGCAGATCATCCAGACGAAGGCGATCAGCGACACCGCCATGAACAGCGCCGCCGAAGATATAGATCGGTTTCACAAGGTAGCTGGCAAAGACCTTGATCACCATCGGGTCCAGGATCACCTTGAAGATCCGGCTCAGCCCGTATCTGGACCGCCCGAATTGCCTGGCGCGATGGCGGACGGGCAGTTCAACCACATTTGCCCCCAATCCAGGATGCGTGGGTCGGGACAAAGCGGTGCATCTCGCCATGCAGCCGCATCCCGCTCAGCACATCCTTGCGGTAGGCCTTTGGCGTGCAGCCATGATCGTGCAGCCGACCCCAGAGATCAGCGATATCAGGCAATTGGCCATCCGGCTCAGGAAGTTTCCGCGGATCCGCGCGTCCTTGCGATCCTTGCGCCAGCCCGACACGACGTCATGCCCTTCGTCCAGCTTGTCCAGAAGACGCGGGATGTCCAAGGGGTCGTTCTGCAGGTCGGCATCCGGGGTGACGATGGTCTCGCCCGGCGAATAGTCGATCCCCGCCGTCAGGGCCGCCGTCTGCCCGGCATTGCGGAGGAATTCGATCACCTTCGGGCGCGGTAGCCTGGCCGCATGCGCCTCGAGAATGCTTTGCGAGCGATTCGTGCTGCCATCGTTGACCGCGAACACCTCAAATCTTCGCCCAAGCCCGTCCAGAACCGGAACCAGGGTCCTGATCAGCTCTGGCATACTGCCTTCTTCGTCTAGGATCGGGAAGGTGACCGAAAGCTCTACACCCGCTGCCGCTTGGGTGCTGTGATCCACCGGCATGATCTGTTCCTTTGGCCGCCGCGAGTGACCCGGTCAAGTGGCGCGGTTGAGCCCGGTTGGTAAATGATCGAATCCAGCCGCAACCCCCAGCGGCCAAAGACCTGTCTGACCCCGCGCCCCCTGCCCGGCCTGCGTCCGGCCATGGCCAACGGCTGCGCAGGCGGTGACATCGCAGGGCGGCGCGGCGGAAAGCACCGTCGCCTGATCCCGGCCCGGACCGCGCGGACCGGCCAGGCGGCGCAGGCCCGGGCCTTTGCATTCAGCACTCTGCCCGCCTTTTGCGCAGGACCGCCCAGCCGCCCCCCCCCTGACAAATCACAGCTTTGGCGCCGGGGATGCGGGACCCACGAGGCCCGGGCCTACAGGGTTCGCGTCAGGCGCAGCCCCTCATAGATCGCCGCGTGGGTGTTGCGCGAGGCGACGGCATCGCCGATCCGGAACAGTTGAAACCGCCCCTCGGGATTGGTCGCGATGGTTTGCGCCTGCCCGTCGATCAGCGCAGTCTGATCCCATGCGCCCAGGTTCGAGGACAGCGGCTTCAGCTCGAAATACAGGTCATCCAGCGGCAGCGTGCCATTGTTGACGATCACCTGATCGACGACGCGGGTTTCCTGCACGCCGCCGTAATCGCTGCCGATGGTCGCGACCAGTTGATTGCCGTTGCGCGCCAGCCCCTGCAGCCGCAGCGCAAGGCTGAACCGCACGTTCCGGGGCTGCAGGGCGCGCATGAAGGGCGTCAAGCTCAGCGCCATGACGTCGGGCGCAAAGGTGCGGTCGGGGGTCATGATCTCCAGGCGCGCGCCGCTTTCGGCGACCCTTTCCGCCGCAAGCAGGCAGGCCTGATCCCCGGCATTGTCAAAGATCAGCACATCGCTTCCAGGTGTGGCATCGCCAGACAGGATGTCCCAGGCGCTGATCGCCAAAGCCTCGCCCCCCGCCAGCGGCACGCTAAGGGGCAAGCCGCCGGTGGCGACGATCACCACATCCGGCGCCGAGTCCCGGATCGTCTCTGCCTCGGCATAGCTGTTGAAGTGGAACCGCACGCCCATGCGGACGCATTCCGCCATGCGCCAGTCGACGATCGACAGCATCTCGCGCCGGCGTTTTGCCTGCGCGGTCAGGCGCAATTGCCCGCCCGGATCGCCGGCCGCCTCATGCACAATCACCTCGTGGCCACGCGCCGCCGCGACCCGCGCCGCCTCCAGCCCGGCGGGGCCCGCGCCCACGATGACGATGCGGCGCGGCTGAGGGGCGAGGGCGATGGCATGGGGCTGGGCAAGCTCGCGACCAGTAGAGGCATTGTGCATGCACAGCGCATCGGCCCCCTGGAAGCGGCGGTCCAGACAGTAATTGGCGCCGACGCAGGGGCGCACCCGCTCTTCTTGCCCGGCGATCAGCTTGGCCACCAGATCCGGGTCGGCCAGATGGGCGCGGGTCATGCCGACCATATCCACCTTGCCGCTGGCAATCGCATGGCGGGCGGTGGCCAGATCGGGGATCTTGGCCCCGTGAAAGGTTGGGAAATCGGTGGCGGCGCGGATCTCTCCGGCGAAATCCAGATGCGGGGCGTTCGCCATCCCCTGCATCGGGATCACATCGGCCAGCGCCGGATCGGCGTCGATATGGCCCTTGACCACATTCAGGTAATCGACCAGCCCGCTGTCCTTGAGACGGTGCGAAATCTCCAGCCCCTCGGCCTTGTCAAAGCCATCCGGATGCCCCTCGTCCCCGGCATAACGCAGACCCAGGATGAAATCCGTGCCCACCCGCGCCCGGGCGGCGCGCAGCACGTCCAGCGCCAGCCGCATCCGGTTGTCCAGATCGCCGCCATAGGGGCCATCCAGCGTGTTCGAGCGCGGCGACCAGAATTGATCGAGCAGGTGGCCGTAGGCGATGAATTCCACCCCATCCAGCCCCGCCGCATACATCCGCTCGGCCGCATCGGCGTAATCCTGGATGACGCGCGCGATGTCCCAGTCCTCTGCCGCCTTGGGCGCCGCGCGATGGGACACTTCGCGTTCGGCGCTGGCCGACAGGATCGGCAGCCAGTCGCCCCCATCCCAGCGGCTGCGGCGGCCATGATGGGTCAGCTGCACCATGACGGCGGTGCCATGCGCGTGGCATTCCTCGGCCAGATCCCGCATCCAACCAACGATTTCATCCTTGTAGGCATGCACCCCGCCGTAAGAGGTCGGGCTGTCGCGCGCCACGGACACCGAGCCCATTGTCATCGTCAGCGCCACGCCGCCCCGCGCGCGGGCCGTGTGATAGGCGCGGTAGCGCTCTTTGGGCATGCCATCCTCGGCATATCCCGGCTCATGCGCGGTGATCATGACCCGGTTTTTCAGAGTGAGGGATTTCAGCTTGTAGGGCTGCAAAAGGGGATCGCGTGTCACGTCAAAGAGCTTTCCTGGTTTGAATGTTGCGGCGTCAAAGAGACGCTACGTCCGCGCGGCCGTGACGGCCCCGGCGAAGGGCAGAAGCGAAGGCTCGGTCATATCGGTCTCCTTCCGGCGGCTGCGGTTTCCGTCATGTCTGGTTGCGGGCGTGTCTGGTTGCGGGCGTGTTTGGGCCGCAGCGGCCCAGGCCCGGTGTGGTTTGCAGGCCCTACAGGTCGATCAGCACCGATTTCGTCCGCCGGTTGGCGGCAAAGGCCTCCCGGCCCAGATCCTTGCCCAGGCCCGAGGATTTCCACCCCCCGGTCGGCAGGATATGATCGCGCGAGCGGCTGTAGCGGTTGACCCAGACGGTGCCGACCTCCAACCGTTTGACCAGCCGTAGCGCGCGGGACAGATCGCGGGTGTATAGCCCGGAACACAAGCCATAGGTCGGATGCGCGGCCAGCGCCATGGCCTCGTCTTCGGTGTCGAATGTCTGGATCGTGGCGACCGGGCCAAAGATCTCTTCGGTCACGGCAGGGTTTGCCGCATCCACCCCGGACAGCAGCGTCGGGCGGTAAAAGCTGCCTTCGCCGTCAAACCGGCCGCCACCGCACAGCACTTCGGCCCCCTGATCGTGCGCGGCGGTCACGATGCTGTCGATCCGGCCAAGCTGCGTTTCGGATATGATCGGCGAGAACCCGGGCGTTTCGGCCCAGGTCGGGGCCGGGCGCGGCAGGGCAAAGCGCGCGGACAGGCGGTTGACCAGCGCGTCGGCCACCCCGCGTTCCACGATCAGGCGCGAGCCCGCGATGCAGACCTGCCCGGCGTTGCTGAGGATCCCGCGTTCCAGACAATCGACCACCAGATCCAGATCCGCATCGGCAAACACCACCTGCGGGCTTTTGCCGCCAAGCTCCAGCGTCACCGGCTTGATCCCGCTCCGCGCGATGTTTTCCAGGATCGCCCCCCCGGCCCGGGTCGAGCCGGTGAAGGAGACCTTGTCGACGCCCGGATGCCCGGTGATGGCCGCGCCCGTGGTGGGCCCGTCGCCCAGCACGACGTTGATCAGCCCCGCCGGAAGCCCCGCGCGTACCGACAATTCCGCCAGATAGAGCGTTGAAAACGGGGTCATTTCAGATGGTTTCAGCACCACGGCATTTCCTGCGGCCAGGGCCGGGCCAAGTTTCCATGCGGCCATGGCGATCGGCACATTCCAAGGCGTGATCGCCCCCACCACCCCATAGGGCGAAGAGGTGATCATGCCAAAATGCCCATCCCCGGTGGGCACCACATCGCCGCATTCCTTGTCGGCGAATTCGGCAAAGAACCGGATCTGCTCGGCAGAGACCCGGATGTCGCCTTCGTAGGCGAGCGCCACCGGGCGGGTGGAACAAACCGCCTCCAGCCTGGCCAGCGTCTCGGCCTCCGCCTCGATCAGATCCGCCCAGGCATGCAAGGCCCGCAACCGGTCGCGCGGCAGGACCCCGGCCCAACCCGATGCCGCCAGCGCGGTGCGGGCCGCGGCCACGGCCTGATCCACCACTTGCGCATCGGCGCAGGGGATCTCGGCAATATGGTGCCCATCGGACGGAGCAAGGACGGAAATGGTGCCCGGTCCGGACTGATATGCCCCTCCGATGAAATGGCCATTCGGCAGGTCGAGCGTGTGGGGATCAAAGGAATGGGGCATGCGGACTCCGCCGGTCGAGAGGATGCCGCGATTCTAGCAGCCGTGCAGAGGTTTCATAGGGCCAAGACTGTGCCTGCCGCAGCATAATGCGCTGTCCACGCGCGGCAGTTGGCAGGATCGGCTGCGCGCACCCGTATGCGATGCGGTTTCCGGTCAGGGATCGGTGGACGGCGGGTCGATATCCGCTGTTCCCTCGGGCGTGAGCCAGGCGCTGACCGGCACCGGGCGCACCGGGGCCTGACCGCGCAATCGGCCCACCTGCGCGGGCGTGCA
>CAYGRI010000003.1:53428-53835 GCA_964352155.1 uncultured Maritimibacter sp.
CTGTGGGCGGAGACGATCTCGACGGCGGCCAATTGGCAATACCGCCCCTGACAACGCCCCATCCCGACCCGGCTGAGCGACTTGATCCGGTTCGCCTCTGCCCCGCCATAGCTGGCGGTTTCGCGCAGTTCCCCGGCGGTGACGCCCTCACACCGGCAGACCACGGCCTGATCCGGCAGGTGGCGCAGCATATCCTGCGGCCAGGGAAAGGCGCGGCTGAGCCCCTTGGCAAAGCGGCCATGGCGCGCCAGCCGCCGCAGATCCGCGGCAGAGGCAGGCGCAGGCAGACCCAGATCCGACAGGCAGGCCCCAGCGGCCAGACGCCCGGCCACCTCGGCCCCGTCCGCCCCCAAAAGGCGCAGGCCATCGCCCGCCAGATAGACCCCGCCCCCCGCGCGGCCCATGGG
>CAYGRI010000004.1:0-50862 GCA_964352155.1 uncultured Maritimibacter sp.
GCTACGCCGGGGCTCCGCGCGCGGCCTCCTACACCAACCGTTCGGACACAGCCTGCGGTTCTCGCGCCGAAGCGGGTCACTCTTCTTTCTGAAGAACTGCTTCCGCTTTCGGCGCCACATGCGTATCTCCCCTCTCATGCAAGTACAGACGGGCAGCGGATGCGCCGCGATCCATTCGGTCCGCGTGGATACGCCGACGCCAAGACCGTCATCCATTTGCACATGCGTTGGCCCACGCGCTCCCGCTCTGCGTGTCCAATAGGCAAACGGGACGCCGCGCTCGGATTTCTTCTGCTCTGCAGCAATCGTCGCTTAGCTGTTACGTCTCAGACCTAGACCATCTCCGACAAACTGTGTTGGGGGTGGTGCCGATGAGGGACCTTTCTGTTGCGCAACCAGTAGATGCGGCTTCGACGTCCGGGGATGCGCCTGGGAACCGGCCCATGCGTCAGGCCCTTGCGGCGTTCACTCAGGGAAGCTCTCCGGCGTCGCTGTTTGCCATGTACGCGGATTGGCAGGTCCATTTGGCTATGGCCCCCGACAAGCAGATGCAACTGGCGCGGACCGCCGCACAGCATTGGCTCGGCTGGCTTGGCTACCTGTCGCAAGGATGCCCAGACGATGCCGAGAAGCGCCCGATCACGCCGCCGCGCAGCGATCGCCGCTTTCGAAGCGACGCATGGTCAAAGCCTGCTTTCGCGGCGCTGGCGCAGGGGTTCTTGCTGACAGAGGATTTCTGGGACCAAGCCACGTCGGATGTGCCCGGTCTGGACCCGGCCCATGACCGGGCGATGACCTTCATGATGCGCCAGATGCTGGATGCCGTTGCGCCGTCCAATTTCATGGCGACCAACCCCGAGGTGATCGCGCGCGTTGTCGAGACGCGTGGGGCTAATCTGCAACACGGCCTGGCCCGCATGGTGCAAGACCTGCAAGGGTCGGATCACACGGCGGGCAATGCCCAGGTTGGGACAGATGTGGCCGTGACCCCGGGCGATGTCGTCTATCGCAACCACCTGATCGAACTGATCCAATACGCGCCCACGACCGGCAAAGTCCATCCAGAGCCGATCCTGATCGTTCCGGCCTGGATCATGAAATACTACATTCTCGATCTCAGCCCGGCCAATTCTCTGGTGCGCTATCTGACGGATCAGGGCTTTACCGTTTTCATGATTTCCTGGCGCAATCCGGACGAGAGCGATGCGGCGCTTGGGATGGCGGAATATCTCGATCAGGGGCCCCGGGCCGCCCTCGACCACATCGCCGCGGCAACGGGCGCGGCCAGGATCCATACGGCGGGCTATTGTCTTGGGGGCACGCTGTTGTCCATCGCGGCCGCTGCGATGGCGCGGGATGGCGATGACCGGCTGGCCAGCATGACCCTGCTGGCCGCCCAGACGGATTTCACCGAGCCGGGCGAGCTGGGGCTGTTCATCAACGAAAGCCAGGTGTCCTTCCTCGAAGATGTCATGCAGGCGCAAGGTTACCTCGACGCGAAACAGATGATGAGCGCGTTTCAGATGATGCGGTCGAACGATCTGATCTGGTCGCAGATGATCCGCAAATATCTGCTGGGCGAAGACGACGGGCCGATGAACGATCTGATGGCCTGGAACATGGACAGCACCCGGATGCCGGCGCGGATGCACAGCGAATACCTGCGCCAGATGTTCCTGAACAACGATCTGGCGGCGGGGCGCTATGCGGTGGATGGCCACCCGGTGTCGCTGCGTGACATTCGCGTTCCGGTCTTTGGGGTCGGCACCGAGACGGATCACATCGCGCCGTGGAAATCCGTGTTCAAGATCCACAATCTGGGCCATGCGGATGTCACCTTTGCGCTGACCAATGGCGGACACAACGCCGGGGTGATCTCTGAACCCGGTCACAAGCGCCGTCATTTCCGCCTTCACACGACACGGGATGCGGACAAGGCGCTGACCCCCGAGGACTGGCTTGACGCCGCCGCGCTGGAAGACGGCAGTTGGTGGCCCGCCTGGGCAGCCTGGCTGGCAAAGCTTTCGGGGCAACACACCACCCCGCCGAAAACCGGAGAGTCGCTGGCCCCGGCGCCGGGAACCTATGTGATGATGGAGTAACCAATGCTGCCGGAAAACGAACTTCTGAAGGGCAAGAAGGGATTGGTCGTGGGCATCGCCAATTCCCATTCGATCGCGGCGGGCTGTGCGGCGGCCTTCCGGGCCTCTGGCGCAGAGCTGTGCATCACCTATCAGAACGAGAAGGCGCAGAAATTCGTCGAACCGGTCGCAAGCGCTATCGGGGCCGAGCTGTTTCTGCCGCTCGACGTGACCGATCACGCGCAGATGGATGCCATGTTCGACCGGATTGAACAGGACTGGGGCAAGCTCGACTTTCTGCTGCATTCGATCGCCTTTTGCCCGCGCGACGATCTGCATGGGCGGGTTGTCGATTGCTCGCAAGAGGGCTTTGGCCTCGCTATGGATGTGTCCGTGCATTCGCTCATCCGGCTGGCCAAACGCGCGGAACCGCTGATGACGGACGGCGGCACGATCCTGACCGTGTCCTATCACGGCGCCGAAAAGGTCGTGGATCACTACAACATCATGGGCCCGGTCAAGGCGGCGCTGGAGGCGACGACGCGCTACCTTTCGGTGGAGCTGGGCCCCAAGAATATCCGGGTGAATGCCCTGTCGCCCGGCCCATTGCAGACCCGCGCGGCCTCTGGCATCGACAATTTCGATGCACTGATCGACGATGCCAAGACCCGCGCGCCCTTGCATCGCCTGACCACCATCGAAGAAGTCGGGGCCATGGCGGCCTGCCTTGTGACCGATTTTGCCCGCTCGGTAAGCGGCAACACAGCCTATATCGACGGCGGTCACCATGTCGTCTGACGCTCTGGAATACATCGAGAACCGGCCCTTTGACGAGATCGCCGTGGGGGATTTTGCGGAACTGGTCCGGACCCTGACCGCGCAGGATATCGACGCCTTTGCGGTTGTGTCGGGTGATGTGAACCCGGCCCATGTGGACACCGAGTTTGCCGAAGGCGACATCTTTCACAAGGTCATTGCCCATGGCATGTGGGGTGGCGCGTTGATCTCGAACGTGCTTGGCACCCAGCTGCCCGGTCCGGGGACGATCTATCTTCAGCAGTCGCTGAAATTCCTCAAGCCGGTTGGCATTGGCGATACCGTCACCGTGCGGGTCACCGTGGCAGAGAAGCACCCCGAAAAGAAGCGTCTGACGTTGGATTGCACTTGCACGAACGGGGACGGCAAACCGGTGATCGCGGGGCAAGCCCATGTGATCGCGCCGGATCGCAAGATTCGCCGGCCAAGGGTCACCATGCCCGATCTGGTGCTCCACCGGCATGGCGCCGTGCATGGCGATATGCTGGCGCGCGCCCGGACGCTCGGGCCTCTGCCCGTCGCTGTGGTGCATCCCTGCGATCAGCCATCGCTTGCGGGGGCGCTGCATGCGCGCGATCTGGGCCTGCTCGACCCGCTTCTGGTCGGGCCAAGAGAGCGCATCGCGGCCGTGGCAGAGGAACACGCGCTTGATCTCGCCGGGGCGACCATTGTCGATGCCCCGCACAGCCATGGCTCGGCGGAGCGGGCGGTCTCGCTGGTGCATGACGGCAAGGCCCGCGCGCTGATGAAAGGCGCGCTGCATACGGACGAGGTGATGTCCGCCGTCGTCGCCAAGTCCGGAGGGCTGCGCACCGAGCGGCGCATGAGCCATGTCTATGTGATGGATGTGCCGACCTATCCGAAACCGCTGCTGATGACCGATGCGGCGATCAACATAGCGCCGGATCTGGCCGCCAAGGCCGACATCATCCAGAACGCCATCGATCTAGCCAATGCGATTGGCATCGAGGCGCCCAAGGTGGCGCTGCTTTCCGCGGTAGAGACGATCACGCCGCGGCTGCAATCCACCGTCGACGCGGGCGCTTTGTGCAAGATGGCGGACCGGGGACAGATCACCGGCGGCGTGCTGGACGGGCCGCTGGCCTTCGACAACGCGATTTCGATGCGCTCGGTGGCGACCAAGGGCATCGTCTCTGCCGTTGCGGGGCAGGCCGATATCCTGATGGCGCCCGATCTGGAAGCCGCCAACATGATCGCCAAGCAGCTGATGTATCTGGCAGGCGCCGAGGCCGCCGGCATCGTCCTTGGCGCGCAGGTCCCGATCATCCTGACCAGCCGGGCGGATGATGATCGGACCCGCACGGCCTCTGCGGCCATCGCCGCCTTGTTCAGCGTGGCGCGCCGCGCGTGACTGGGCTGCTGACGCTGAATGCGGGCTCCTCCTCGCTCAAGTTCGGGCTGTATGAGGATGCGGACGAGCCTCGCCTGCTGGTCCATGGCCAGGTGGATGGGATCGGGCGCGCGGCGCGGCTGGTCCGGACGGCAGGCGACACAAAGTCGTCCGATTCGGTCGATGCGCACACCCAGCGCGACGCGCTGGACCATGTCATCAAGGCGCTCGAACCGCATATGCGCGGGCTGCACATCGCCGGGGTCGGGCACCGCGTGGTCCATGGCGGGCCGGATTTCGCAACGCCCGCCGTGCTCACGCCCGAGGTGCAGGCGGCGCTCGCGGCCTTCAGCCCGCTGGCGCCCTTGCACCAGCCGCACAATCTGGCCGGGGTCGCCGCCGCACGGGACCTCTTTCCCGATGCCATTCAGGTGGCCTGTTTCGATACCGCCTTTCATCGCGGGCACCCTTGGGTGAACGACGCCTTCGCCCTGCCGCGCCCGCTCTATGACAAGGGGATCCGCCGCTACGGGTTCCATGGGCTGAGCTATGAGTATGTCACCGGCGTGATCGCCCGGGATTTCCCCGAGCTGCACCAGGGCCGCGTCATCATTGCCCATCTGGGCAATGGGGCTTCGATGTGCGCCACCCGGAACGGCCAGAGTGTCGGCTCCACAATGGGGTTCTCGGCGCTCGACGGGCTGCCCATGGGCACGCGCTGCGGCCAGATTGACCCCGGTGTCATTCTCTATCTGATTGAGCAGAAGGGGATGGCGCCGGCCGAGGTCACTGCCCTGCTGTACAAGCAAAGCGGCCTTCTGGGGTTGTCGGGGATCTCGGGCGACATGCGGACCTTGCTTGCATCGGATTCCCCGGAGGCACGGCAGGCCATCGACTATTATGTGTTCCGGGCCCGCCGCGAGATCGGCGCGCTCAGCGCGGTCCTTGGGGGGCTGAATGCCTTGGTGTTTTGCGGCGGGATCGGCGAGAACGCGGGACCAATCCGGCAGCGGATCGTCGAGGGACTTGACTACCTTGGCCTTCAGATGGGTTGCCTGGAAACCCAAGGAACCCGCGACATCGGCGGGGGCACGGCGCGGATCCTTGTCATCCCGACGGACGAGCAACAAGTCATCGCACGCGCCGTCCGTCAAGCCGTGGCCGACGGGGCGCATTCGTAGATCGTCGGCGCCATGATGCGCGCTGTTCCATGCGGTCCGCCAGTTTCTTCCGGCGTGAGCGGGGCGAGGCGGCGGCGGCGGACTGGAGTGGCATTGCCGTGCTATCTCTTTGCCTCGCTTGCAGCGTTGCACTGGTCCACCGCCGCAGAATGAAAGGCGGCGCGGTGGCCAGGGTTGCGCCTCTGATCACTGCGGGCACCGGGGGGGCTGGGCGGTGTTGCGGGTCCAGCCGGGAAGAGAAGAACCGTCATTGCGCGGGTGCGGGGCCCGCAAGTTCGATGGTGCTCTTTGCCAATTTGTAAAAGCTCTTGAAGGGCTGCGTCCGCAGACGCTCGGCGCGGCAGGCGAAATGCACCTCGATGCGCGTGCTGTCCTCTTCGAACCTCAGGACTTTGCACCAGCCATGGTCGCACAGGCCGGTGCTGCCGGTCACACCCATGCCGGTGCCCCCGGTCACGCCGACGCCAATGCCGCGCGCGACGAGGTCCAGCATCAACTCGCCCGAATTCACCACCTGCACCACTTCCGTCTCGATCCCGAGCATCTCTAGGTTGCGGTCGACCAGCCGCCGCGCCGCGCCTTCATCGGCCCCAAGGATCACCCGCTTGCCCGACAGTTCGGCGAAGGAAATCGCGCTTCGCCCGGCCCAGGGATCATCGTTCCGGACAAGCGCCACGAGCCGTCCGTGATAGGCCGGAAAAACCTCCAGCTCCTTCGGGAAGGGAGTCTCGGGCAGGGTGAGGAACCCGAAATCGGTCTCGCGCGCCATCAGGTTGCGCAGCACGATCGACGATCCCATCGTCCGCACGTCAAAGCGCAGGCGCGGAAAGCTCTCATAGGCGCGCGTCAGCAGGACCGGCAGGCTTTCGCACAGCACTGCATCAATGCGAATCGATCTGGTGTGCTGGCTCTTGAGGAATTCCTCCGTCAGGTCGAGCCCCCGAAACACCGGGCCGCAAAGCGCCAAAAGCCTGTGCCCCTCCTGTGTGAGGTCGACCCGGCTGGTCGTGCGATCGATCAATTGCACCCCGTAAGCCTTTTCCAGCGCAGCGATCTGGCGGGTCAGGGTGGGTTGCGAGACGCGCGCGTTCGCTGCGGCCTTGGTAAAGCTCAATGCCTCGGCAACATGAAAGAACGATCTAAGATGTGTGACGTTTATAGCCATAATGCATAACTCGCAGCGTGCTTTGAATTGGCGAATACAAGGGCGTCGTGGCATGTGTTTCGCACGCCGGCAAGCAGTGCAAACGGAAAATCCACCGAGACCAACAGGTCTGTCGCGACGGCAGGCTTCTCTCGAACAATGCCCGCAACATCATATGCATAAAGGAGTCTTGTCATGAGCCTCAAGTTCACGCGACGCGCCGCCCTGGCCGGCGGCGCTTCCCTGGCCGCTGCCACAGCCTTTCCGCTGCCCTCTCTCGCGCAGTCGCGCCCGCCGTTGCGCATCGGGGCCAATGGCATCCGCAACAACCTTGAACCGATCAACGCGATCTCGAACGTGGGCGTGCGCATCTCGAACGCGCTGTTCGACACGTTGATCAAGCGCGACTTCTTCGCCAACGGCGCGCCGGGCAACGGGATCGCCCTGACGCCGGGCCTTGCCGAAAGCTGGGAGCGGGAAAGCGACCGATCGGTGCTGGTGACGCTGCGCCAGAGCGTGCGGTTCCACAACGGCCAGGAAATGACCGCAGAGGACGTGGCCTACACCTTTTCGGAAGCGCGGTTGTGGGGCGACGCGGCGATCGAATTCATCCCCAACGGGCGCAACTTCTCGCCCGACTGGGACGAGCCTGAAATCGTGTCGCGCTATCAGGTCCGGCTGCGGACCAAGACGCCGTCCTATCAGATCGAGAAGTTCGCCGCCTCCTGGATTGCCTGGGTCGTTCCCGCGGAATATTACTCCGGGCTCGGGCCCGATCAGTTCGGCCTCGCGCCCATCGGCACCGGCCCCTACAAGTTCGTCGAATTGCGCGCCGATGATCGTGTGGTGCTGGAACCCTTCGACGATTACTGGGGCGGCCGTCCTGCCTCGGGCGAATTGCAGTTCATCAACGTGCCGGAAGGGCCAAGCCGCGTGGCGGGCCTGCTGTCGGGCGAATACGACATCATCACCACGCTGACCCCCGCGGACCAGCCGCTGATCGACAGCCGCCGCAACTATGACACCCGCGGCATCGTGGTAGAGAATTTCCACATGGGCTGCTTCCAGCAGAACGTGAACCCGGCGCTCAAGGACGCGCGCCTGCGCCGCGCCATCGCGCTTTGCGTTAACCGTCCGGTGCTGAACGAGGTCCTGTGGAACAACACCGCCGATGTGCCCAACGGCTTCAACTTCGACTTTTACGGCGCAAGCTACGACCCCAACCGAGGCCCCTTCGAATACAACCCTGACAAGGCCCGCGATCTTCTAGACGATCTGGGCTACAACGGGGAGCCGATCGAGTACCTCGCCTTCACCCATTATTATGCCAACCACGCGAATGCGTTGATGATGATGCTGGAGATGTGGCGCGATGTCGGGCTGAACGTACAGCCGCGTCTGGAAGGCAACTTTTCCAACTTCGGTCAGGTCGATATCTTCAACTGGTCGAATGGGATGCAAATTCCCGATGCCATGGCCACAATGGTCACCGAGTTCGGCCCCGGCCGGTCGGTGCAATCGCGGTTCGGCTGGGATGTCCCAGAAGAATACGGCAGCCTTGCCGGCGCGGTCTCGCAACTGCCCGACGGCGCAGAGCGTCTGGCGAAGGTCAGCCGCATGCGCGCCATCTTCGAAGAAGAGATGCCGGCGATGATCCTGTATCGGCCGTTCGATGTCTATGCCGCGCGCAGCGACATCTCCTGGTCGCCGATCAGCTTCGAGATGATGGACCTGCGCCCCTACAACCTCGCCTTCGCCTGAGGGTAAAGGCGTGCCTTGGCGGGGCGATCTTCGGGCCGCCTCGTCCCTATTCTTTCAGGAGATCGGATGAACCCGCTGCTCGATATAGAGGATCTGCGCGTGACCGCGCCGGACGGAACCGGCATCCTGCACGGCGTCGACCTGCGGATCGGTCGCGGCGAGGTGCTGGGACTGGTCGGGGAATCGGGCTGTGGCAAAAGCCTGACCGCTGCGTCCGTTCTGGGGCTTCTGCCCGCCGGGCTGAGGCGCAGCGGGGGGGTGGTGCGCCTGGACGGGCGGGACCTTGGCGCGTTGGACGAGGCGGCGCTGAACCGGCTGCGCGGTGCGCGTATGGCCCTTGTGCCGCAGGACGCGGTGGCCAGCCTCAATCCGACGCGCACCATAGGCTGGCATCTGGTCGAGGGGTTGTGCCGCCATCGTGGCCTAGGGCGGCGCGACGCCCGCCGCGCTGCCGCCGATCTGCTGGCGCGCGTGGGGCTGACGCCGCAGGACCGATGTGTCAGCGCCTATCCGCATCAATTGTCGGGGGGGATGAACCAGCGCGTCGCCATCGCGCGGGCGTTGTGCGGCGCGCCCGATCTGCTGATCGCCGACGAACCGACCACCGCGCTTGACGTGACGACGCAGGCGCAGATCCTGGGCCTTCTGTCGGACCTTGTGCGCCAGTCTGGCCTGTCGCTGCTATTCGTTACGCATGATCTTGGCGTGGTGGCGCAGATCGCTGACCGGGTCGCGGTGATGTATTGCGGGCGGGTGGTCGAGACCGGAACCGTCGACGCGTTCTTTTCCGCGCCGCGCCATCCCTATTCGGCGGGGCTGCGCGGCTCTATCCCGCCGCTGGATCGCAGCGCGCCGGTCGTGCCGCTGCCTGGCTCCGTGCCTCCGCCCGGGGCCTTGCCCACGGGCTGCGCCTTTCACCCCAGATGCGGCATTGCGCTGCCGATCTGCCGCGACCGCCGTCCGACACTTGCGCCACTGGCCTTGGGGGCGGTTGCCTGCCATGTGGCACAGGGGGCCACATGACTGCGCTGCTAGAGGCGACAGGGCTGGTCCGCAGCTTCCGGCGCCGGCGCTTTCTGACGCAAGCCGAGGTCACGCAGGCCGTTCAAGGGGTCGACCTGCGCCTTGCGCTCGGTGAATGCCTTGGCATCGTCGGCGAATCCGGCTGCGGGAAATCGACGCTCGGGCGCCTGTTGCTTGGTCTGCTGCCACCCGATGCCGGAACAGTCTCTGTGCTGGGGGCGCGGCTGGACAGGCTTCGCGAGCCAGAGTTGCGGCGACAGCGGGCAGAGATGGCGCTGGTCCACCAGAACCCGCTGGGCGCGCTCGATCCGCGGCAGAAGATCGGGTCGCAGATGGCCGAACCCCTGCTGTTCCACCGGCACCTTGGCCTCGGTGCACAAGAGCGGGCCGCGCGCGTCGCCGAAGTGCTGGAGGCCGTCGCGCTGGATCCCTCCCTGATGGATCGCTATCCCCACCGGCTTTCAGGCGGGCAGCGGCAGCGCGCCGTGCTGGCCCGGGCTTTGGTCACCCGGCCGCGGCTGATGGTGCTGGACGAGCCGGTCTCGGCGCTGGACGTGTCGGTGCAGGCCCAGATCCTCAGCCTGTTGCAGCGCCTGCGGGCAGAGACCGGGACGGGTTTCATTTTCATCTCGCACGATCTGCGGGTGGTGCGGCAATTGGCCGACCGGGTCGCGGTGATGTATCGCGGCCGGATCGTCGAGACGGGGCCGGTGGACGCGGTGCTCGACCATCCGCGGCATCCCTACACGCAACGCCTGCGCGCCGCGGTCCCGCGGCTGACACCGGGCGACGGGCTGCGCACCGAACCGCTGGTGGCCGAGGCCGCGCCACCGCAGGGATGCGCCTTTGCCACGCGCTGCTTGCGGGCGCGGGCCCTGTGCTGGCGGCAGGTGCCGCCGCTGGTCCCCGTCGGCGCCGAAACCCGCGCGGCCTGCCACCTGATTGACCCTTCGGAGACCGCCGCATGACGGGATATCTGCTGCGCCGCACGCTAAGGGCCATGCTGACGCTTTGGGCCGCCGTTACCTTCTTTTTCGTGCTGTTGCGGGTCGATGTGGATGTCGGCGCGTTGGCGCTCGATCTGTCGGCCTCCTCCGAGGCGATCGATGCCTTCAACACGCGCTGGGGCTTCGACAAGACGATCGTCGAGCAATATTGGGTCTGGCTGACCAAGGCGCTGCAGGGGGATTTCGGCTATTCCTTCCGCGATGCCCGCCCGGCGGCGGAGTGGGTGGCAGAGCGTCTGCCCAAGACCTTTCAGCTCTCGCTGGCCGGGTTCTCGGTGATGATCCTGCTTGGCGTTCCGGCGGGCATCTTGGCCGCGGTCCGGGCGGGCACCTCGACGGACCGGAGCATAATGGCCCTCGCGGCGGCGGGATACAGCCTGCCCAGCTTTGTGCTGGCGCTGACGCTGATGTACGTCTTCGCGGTCTTCTTGCAGATGCTGCCATCGACCGGCAGCACAACTTGGGCGCATCTGATCCTGCCCGCCGCGACCTATGGCCTGACCGGGGCCGCCGGGATCGCCCGGTTCACGCGCGCGGCCATGCTAGAGGTGCTGGGCCGGCCCTATATCACCGCCGCCCGCGCCGGCGGCGCGGGCCCGGCCGAAGTGGTGCTGTCGCATGCCGCCCCGAACGCGGCCATCCCGGTCGTGACGATGCTCGGGTTCAGCGCCGGGAATCTGATCGGCGGGGCCGTGATAGTCGAGACGGTGTTCGCCTGGCCAGGTCTCGGCCAGGCGCTGATCAGCGCCGTCTCGAACCGTGACCTAGCGGTGGTGCAGATCATGGTGATGCTGTTTGCGGCCTTCATGATTGGGGCGAACCTTGTGGTCGACCTGCTCTATGGCCTGCTCGATCCCCGCATACGGACAACAGGGGCGCGCAATGACTGATGCGGTTTCGACACAGACGCCCAAACGACTGGCCCTGTCGCTGCGACTGGCGGGCGGCTGGCTGGGGGCAATCGTCCTTCTGTCCCTGCTGGGTCCGCTGATCGCGCCCTGGGGCGTGAATGAGCAGGATTACCTTGCCCGCTTCGCGCCGCCCGTTTTCGCGGGGGGCGGCTGGGCCCACCCGCTGGGCACCGATCAGATCGGACGCGACCTGTTCTCGCGCGTGCTCTATGGCCTTCGCGTTTCGCTTTTGTTGGCGCTGCTGGGTACGGTGATTGGGATGGTGATCGGCACCACCCTTGGAATGATCGCCGCGCATTTTCGGGGGTGGATCGAGGATCTGGTGATGGCGCTGGTCGATTTCCAGGCCTCTTTGCCGTTCGTCATCTTCGCCATCGCGGCGCTGGCGGTCTTTGACGCCAGCTTTCTGACCTTCCTGCTGATCCTCGGCATCGCCGGATGGGAGCGCTATGCGCGCCTGGTGCGGGCGCTGGTGCTGCAGGCAAAGGAAGATGGTTATGCCGATGCGCTGGTCAGCCTCGGCGCGCCGCCGGGGCGCATTTACCTGCGCCATGTCCTGCCGAACATCTCCGGGGCTGTCTCTGTCCAGATGACGATTAACTTCCCCGAAACGATCCTGCTGGAAACGGGGCTGAGCTTTCTGGGGCTTGGCATCCAGCCGCCGCTGACCAGCCTGGGGCTGCTGGTGTCCGATGGCAGGCCCTACATCTTTCAAGCGATCTGGCTGGTTGTCGTCCCCGGCGCCGTGATCTTCCTGACCACGCTTTCCGTCAGTCTGCTCGGCGATCACGCCCGCGACCGCGCGGATTCTCTGACCCGAAAGGACTGACGCCATGCAGCATTTCTTCGATACCGGTCGCGGCCCATTGCTGATTGCCCACCGCGGGCACAGCGTGGGCGGGCACGAGAACAGCCGCGAAGCCCTGCGGATGGCTGCCGAAAAAGGCGCGGATGCCTGCGAGATCGACCTGAGGCTCAGCGCCGATGGGGTCATGGTGGTCTTTCATGACGCCACCCTCGACGAAACCTCGACCGCCACGGGCGCCGTCGCGTCCCATGGGTGGGAGGATCTCAAGACCGTTCGCTACCGCTTGCGGGGCACAGGCGCCGTGGCAGAGCCATTGTGCCGGGTTGAGGAGCTTCTCGATCTGGCGGCGTCGTTGGGGATGAATCTGGTGGTCGAGATCAAGGAGACGTTCACGACAGACCAGATCGCCAGCCTGTTGGGACGGGTCTCGCAGGCCAGAATGGCAGAGCGGGTCGCCTATAGCTCCTTCGATCTGCCGCAACTCATGCGCCTGCGCGAGATTGCGCCAGAGGCACGGACGCTGGGCTTGCTGCATGGTCGCGTGCCGGACCCCGTCGCGGTCGCCAGCGCGGCGGGTCTTGCGGCGATGACCATGGAGTTTCCGGAAGCCGCCATCCAGGATGCGCATCTTCTGGCCAGCAGCGGCATCGCCGCGTCCCTGTTGGTCAAGCCCAGGGAGTATTACGCGTCCGCGGGGGCGCGTGGCCTGAACCACCTTCTGCGCATCGTCGGCGCCATCCAGGACGGCAGCCTCGGCCTTTTGTTTTGCGACGATGTGGATTGGGGTCAGCGCGTGCGGGGGGTTGCCAGCACCGAAGACGCTGACCTGTCGCAACTGTTCGGTTAAAGGACACCCGCCCCGGCGTCGCCCCCCCAAGCGGACCGGACCTGCCGTGCTGCCCCTTCGCCCTCGTATCCTGCTACGAGGGCGGCCCGGAAAGCAGCATGCCCGGCCGGGGGGACCTCATTCAAGCAAGGCGCGCCGCGCGGACCAGCGCGCGGGCGGCTGCCGATGTAGAGAACGGCTCAGCGCGCCAGGCCCCGTGCAATTCCGAGAAACCGAAGACCCGATCCGATCCCGACCGCGGAGCTGCACAAGGTGACCTGCCTGCTCCGGTGAGGAGAGAGACCTGCCGGGTCGGGAAACGGATGCCAGCGATACCGGGTGGCGCACGTTGCGCTTCTGTGGGGGCTGCGTGTCCGATTCTGTTCCAGATCGGGGGTTGTCGTTGTGTGCGCCCGCATTCGGCAACGCGAAGGATGCTCGCAGGATTTGGCGCACATGATGAGCCGGCCGTGCGGCGCCTGCTCTGACGTTGTGCGCCCCCCCTGTGACCTCGTTCACAGCGCGCGCCGCGCTGCCGTGGCAGTTCACTGGCATGCCCAGACGGGTGCAACACCGAAAAGAGAGAAACCCAGATGACCAGTATCCGAAGCTTCTTCTGCTGTTCGGGCACACGCTCGGCCGAAGAGAACAACCGCCGCCGCGCCCGGGAAATGGACAATATGGATGACAACCAGTTCCACCAATCCCGCGACGCCCAGCGTAGCGCCGACCGGATCGGGGTGGATACCGCCCGGCCGCCCGAAAGCCCAATCTACGGCGCCTCGCAAGCCTTTTCGAACCTGGAACACAGGCCGAACCGGGGCCGCGCTGATATCGCGGAACGCCCCGTTCCTGCTGGCGAGGCACTGCATGCGGGTGGTATGGACCGCGCCGCCGCCGCTGTCGGTGCCGATGCCGATGTCGCCGCCAGCGGGGCCAGCGTTGGCGTTTATGGCAGTGCCCCGGCGCGGGCGGGCATGCATGCCGAACCGCTGGAAAGCCGCCGCCGCACCCGTGATGCGCTGGACGGCGCCGCCGATGGCAAGGGCATGTCCGGGCCGGGCTGGGGCGCGCTTGCCGCCACCGGTACTTTGGCGACGCTGCTGGGCGGCGGGGTCGCGGGCCTGCTGTTCGGGCTCAGCCACAGCCCCGAAAAGCCGGTGGTTCCCGATTTCCTGTCCCCCGACAACCCGGCCGGTCCGATTACGGCGCAGCTGTTGTCGGCCAAGGATCACCCGGACCTGAACCTCGACAGCGCGGTCCTGGCGGATCGCCACGGACACACCGGCACCGCTCTGGACGTAGGCGACAGCGGGTTCGCCGCGGGCCGCTGGACACTGACGGTCAAGAAGGACGCGGCCGACGCCGCCCGCAACGGGCTGTTCATCACCTTCACGCCCAAACAGGCCGACGACACGACACAGCCCGACATCGTCTATTACCGGGTGGAAGGGAGCAACGCGCTCGTCTCCAACCTGGCGCGGATCCTGGTCAGCTACGACGCCCAGATCCAGCCCGGCGGCCCGGTCGCCCATCCGATCCAACGGACGCCCAGCACGCGGGACGTCACGATCCAGACTCTTCAAAGCGTGACGCCCGACGGTTTCGACATCGATCCGGCCAGCATAGAGATCGCCACCACCGCCGCCGGGTTCTTCTCCAATTCCCTCGACGTGGAAGGAGAGGGCCGCTGGACAGTCGATCCCGCCAGCGGCACGATCGCCTTCAAGGCCGATCCCGCGCTGATGGTCAACCCGACCGCGATCTTCTACCGCGCCGCCGACACGACCGGCGCCCGGACCGCGGCGAAACCGATCACCATCCGCTATGCCTTTCTGACCACGCCGCGCGATATGCCGTTCGACGGGCCGCTGGCCCAGAACATCGTGATCGGCACCTACGATTACGACACCGATGGGGTGCCGCTGCCCGGTGGCGGCGCCGCCCGCGGAGTCGAGGTCAACGTGCCCGACTTTGTCCTGCCGAAAGAGGGGCAACGCCTCGATCCCGCTTCTGTCCTTCTGTTCGCCACGCTGACGCCGACGGACGACTTGCCGCGCGCCGCCAGATTTGATGGCGCGGTTCGGGACGAGACCGGGGACATCGTCGGCTTCTCCTCGGTCCAGATTGCCGGCGAAGGGGCATGGAACGTCACGCCCCGCGGCACGGTCGTCTTTGTGCCGGAGGCCGGGTTCGACGGTCAGCCCACGGGCCTTTACTACACCGTCGCCGATGGCAGCGGGCACCGATCCAACGCGGCGCTGATCCTGCTGTCGCGGGCCGTGGGCAACGGGCGCCAGGCGCTACTGGACCTCGCCTCGCAGGATGCCGACGCGTTCTGGCAGGGCTACAGGCAGATGGTCGACGCGGCTGACATCAACGATCTGGCCGACCTCAGCCGGATCTATGCGCTGACGGCCCTGTCCGAGGCGATGCTGTATCAGCAGATGGACCCACAGGCCGCGGCCCGCGCTGCCCAATTGCGCCCCGAGACCTTGCCGCAGGACATCCTCGCGGGTTGGAGCCTCTCGGGCCTCCCCGCTGACCTTTACGACCTGGCGGAAAGCTATGCGCGTGGCCTGGGCCTGACAGACGACGCCCAGGGGATCTTGGACCGCTATGTCCGGCTGAACCTAATGCGCCGCATCTGGCCTCTGTTTTTTGCCAAGCTTTACAAGATGATGAATGGAAATGGCCACAACGACAACGGACGGGGGTAACCAGATATGTCCAAGCTTTTTGATCACTTCCCGACGCTTCTGATGGCTGAAAAGGCCGCTCAACCTCTGATCGACATTGCCAAGACCGGCACCCATGAGGTCGACAGCGTCAGCTACACCGGGGGCGACCTGATTGACGCTGTCGTCCCCAACGTCTCTGGCCGTCTGGTCGTCGTTGTCATTAACCGCACAAGGTTCGACCTCTACGACAACCCCAAGGCGGTGTCGCGGAACCGTGCCTACAAGTCGATCACCCTGCCAGAGCGGATGACCTTCGAGACCCGCGATCAGAAGGTCGAGAATGTGGGGTTCGACCAGAAAGGCATCGTGCCCCGCGCGACATACTGCCTTGGGGGCGAGCTGGTGGGGGTGGGGACGTTCTTTATCAACACCAAATTGTCCAGCGCCTTTGCCAGCGACAGTTTCGGCACGATGGGCTTCACCAGCCCGGATCTGGATCAGGGCCTGTTCATCGCCTGGCACACCCGGGTTCATGCCGGCTTTGCCTCCAGGGTGGCGGTGACGGCGACCCCCAAAAGCTACGAAAGCGTAGAGGCGTTCCAGGCCAAATACTGCAACTTCGCGCTGCCGCCGACACCGACCAAGCAGATGGCATTCAGCGATAGCAGCACCGGGCCGGAGATCAAGGTTCAGGCCATGCTGCGCGCCGACAACCTGTTCTTCGAGAAAGCCGTCGGCCAGCAGACGCTTTACGTCCTCGTCGATGAAACCCCCACCTGACATTTCAAGAACCGGAGACCAGAGCGATGAAACGCGCCACCATCCAGAATGTGAACGAGTCCCTTAGCTTCATGACCACCGCGTCGTTTGCGGTGCCGGAGATCGGGCCGATCCTGGCCGCGGGGATCGGAGGCATCGACTTTCTGTTCAACCTGTTGGCGCATCCGACCGCGCCGCCCTTGTCCACCGCGCCGCCGCCGCTGAACCAGACCGACCTGGACGCGCTGCTGGCAGAGATCGTCGCGAAGATGCAGGAGAACACGCTGCGCGACGAATTCTACGACATCACCAATATCAACACCAACCTGATCCAGAACTGGCAGTTGATCGAGGATGAGCTACCGAAATGGTCGCCCGCGCAGGTGCTGAAGGCCAAGACCAAACCCGGCTGGCAGACGATGATCGAGACCGAACAGAAGAACATGGTGGACAGCGCCAACCCGATCACGGATTTCATCGGAAAATGCTTAAAGCTGGACGATCAGGAATTTGCGCTGCCGCTGTTCATGTATGCGGTCAACACCTACATCCTGCAGGCGCGCGTCTGCATTCTGGGCGAATATGCGCTTTTGCAGTTGGACCACGATCTGGCCAAGGCGCGGGCCAAGCTGGATGCGGCGGTGACGAAGCACATGCCGGGACAGGCCGCCAAGACCCGCAAATCGGTGGCGCGCGGGGCGCTGGACGCGATCCACAATCACAAGGTGGATCTGACGACCGACAACCCGCAATTGCCCGATGACGTGAAAGCCGCGGCGCGGGATGTGATAGAGGCGATGCCCGCGCGGGATGCCATGGCCAATGCCAGCGCCTATGTCGCCAAGCTGAAAAAGAACATGGTCGTCTGGCACGATCACCTGAGAAAGCTGGTCATCGTCGACGACAAGGCACTGAAGGGCACCTTCGCCGACATGCTGATCCAGAGGTCGGACCGCAAGTCGAGCTTTGACGCGGCGCGCAAGATCCAGCGCATCACCCCGGCCGGGCGCAGCGATCACTACCGGATCGACAAGCCCAACGCGTTCACCAGGGAATGGGTGGTCGACTGGATCACCTGGCAATACATGCCCGGCGCCTATGCCAAGAACATCGGGGCGACCGATGCGCTGATGCTCAGCCAAGACGAGCAGGAGATGATGAGGCGCGCCGAGAAGACCTATGACGACATGGCGATCAACACCGCCTCGGCCTTGTTGGCCTATCAGCAATCGGATGCGCAAAGCATCGGTTCGGATGTGGCGGTGGCGCTGAAGTACCTGGGCTGAGCGCCCCTGGCCCGGTCGAGAAAGCAGGTCATGCCAAAGCGCTCTCCGCCCCTGGCCTGTCGGCCCCGTGGGTTCGGGCCGCTTTCGCGCAGGCGAACGTGCCCGCCGACGAAAGGCCGGTCAAACGGCGCAGGCTGATGCCAAGGGATGCGCGGTCACCCCGGCTCATGCATGGCGGCCGTCCTTTGCCAGGGCGTCGCGCAATGCATCACCGGCCAGGTTGATGGTAAGAACGCAAGCCACGACCGCCAGACCCGGCCATATCATCTGCAAAGGAGTGGAGCGTACATGCACGCGCGCGTCCAGAAGCATCGCGCCCCATTCGGGGGTCGGGGGCTGGACGCCAAAGCCCAGAAAGCCAAGCGCCGAGATGCCAAGGATCGCCCGGGCGAACATGCCGGTCCAGACCACGGCAAGCGATGGGATCAGCGACGGCAGATAATGCCAGCGGGCGATGGACCCGCCGGGCAAGCCTGCCAAACGGGCCTGGACCACATATCCCCGGCTTTGAACGGACAGGCCGATGCCGCGCGCCACCCGGGCATAGCGCATCCATCCGGTGACGCTGAGGGCAAAGATCAGGCTCCAGTTGCCGGCGCCCATCAAGCCCGCGATCACGACGGCGGCCACCAGTTCGGGAAACGCCAGAAAGGTATCGGTTGCGCGCATCAGCGACCAATCCGCAACCTTGCCGCCGAGCGCTGCCATCAAGCCGACCGCCGTGCCGAGGACAAGGCTCAGAAGCGAGATCAGGAAGGCCAGCCCCAGTGACCATCGCGCCCCGTGAAGCAAGCGCGACAGGATATCGCGCCCAAACGCATCCGTGCCCAGCGGAAAGGCGGCGCTTGGGGCGGAGAGACGGTTGGGAATGCTTATCGCCGTGGGATCATGGGGCGCGAAGAAAGGGCCCAGCACTGCCAAAGCGACAAGACCCGTGACGACGACCAGAACGCTACGCATCCTCGGCTCCGATCCGGGGATCGATGACGCGGTACAGGATGTCGATGGCCAGATTGACCAGCACAAAGACCAGGGCGGTCAGAACGACCACGGCCTGCACCTGGGGGAAGTCCCGCGCGGTGATGGCGGTCACCAGAAAGGTGCCAAGGCCTGGGCGGCCAAAGACGACCTCTACCAGCACGGCCCCTTCCAGCAGGAAGGCCAGTTCTAACCCAAAGACGGTGACGACAGGGATCGCGGCATGGGGGGCGATGTGGTCCCGCGCCAATACCCTGTTGTCGACGCCGCGCCGCCGGATCGCGGGCAGGAACGGCTGGCCGCGCGCCTCAAGAATGCCCGAGCGGATGATCCGCGTCAGCGAGGCGGCGACTCCGAGGCCCAGCGTGACCGCCGGCAGGATCGCATGGGCCGGTGTGCGCGCGCCCATGGCAGGGAGCCACCCGAGTTGAACGGCAAACAGCAAGATCAGCAGAAGCCCAAGCCAATAGGCCGGGATCGCGGCGCCCAGCGACGCGATCGCCACCGCGGCGCGATCCAACAGCCCGCCCGGACGTTTGGTGGCCAGGATCGCCAGAGGCACCGACAGCGCAAGACCGATCCCAAGCCCTGCCAGTGCGAGTGGGATGGTGTAGGTCATGGCCGTCCAAAGGTCGGGCCAGACGGGGCGACCCGTCACCGCCGAATAGCCGAAATCGAGCCTCAGCAGCGGGCCCAGCCATGCCCGGAAGGCGTGCCAGAAGCCCGTGTTCAATCCGACCTCTGCGCGGACCTGTTCGATCACGTCCTGGGTCAAAAGCGCCTCGAAACGGGCCATGGCAATGGCTTGTGCGGGATCCCCGGGCGCAGCCCAAAGCAGCGCAAAGGTCAGGAGCGCGGTTCCCGACAGCACGACGACAGCGCGCAGCACGAACCCTCCGATGGCTTTGATCATGCCGCGGCCTCAAGCGCGCCAAGGGCGATCGCGGCATCCCGCAGAATGCGGCAATAGGGCGATTGCGGGCTCGATGCGAAGGTTCCGGCATCCGCTGTCTCTTCGATGCGCCCGGCCTTGAGAACGGCAATCCGATCCGCATGCGCGACCGCATATCCAAGGTCATGGGTGACGATCACCGCGGCAAACCCTTCCTCGGCCTGCAATTGGGCGATCAATCGCGCGGTGTGTTTTTGCGTCACGGCATCGAGCGCGGATAGGGGTTCGTCAAAAAGCACCAGCGGCGGCGCGGCGATCAGCGCGCGCAGGATCCCGGCCCGTTGCGCCTGTCCGATAGAGACCTGATCCGGGCGGCGGTCCAGCAGGTCCGGCGGCAGTTCCAGCCCGGCGCAAAGCCGCTCCAACCGGTCGTTCGCCAATGCGATCCCTTGCGCGACAACCGGCTCCATCACGGACCGCCGCAGGCTGAGCGCCGGATTGAACGTCGCGCGCGGCTCCTGCATGACCAGGGCCGGGCGGGCAGCGCGGACAGGCTTGCCGTTCCAGGAGATCTCGCCCGCAGCGGGTTTCAACAGGCCCAGGATCGCGGCAATCAACGTCGATTTGCCAGCGCCGCTTTCACCGACAACCGCAAGGGTTTCGCCTGCCGACAGGGACAGTGAAATGTCGTCCAACGTAACCCGCGATCCGCGTTTCACCGCCAGATTATGTACCCTCAACACGGCAGTGCCATCCAGTTTCGATGGGCCGAAAGGGCTTTGGCTGCCCGGGTCCGCGGCCGCTCCAGGATCTCTTCCGTCCGGCCTTGTTCAACCAGATGTCCGGCCTCCATCACCATCAACCGCTGGACGCGCCTGGCGGCGAGGCCAAGGTCATGGGTGATCAGGATCATCGCCGTGTCCTTGCCTTCAAGAAAGCGGCTCAGAAGGTCCATCGTTGCGGCGGCCACAACCGGGTCGAGCGCCGAGGTCGGCTCATCCAGCACAATCAGATCCGGACTGCCGATCAGGGCCATGGCAAGGACGAACCGCTGTTGCATTCCCCGGCTCCAGCCCCAGGGGCGCTTGCGCAGGTCCGCGCCTTCGATCTTCAGCGCGCGGAAAAGCCCGGCCTGATCCGCGCGTCCCGGTTGCAGGCCCAAGGCCACTTCCGCCTCGCGCCAGTGAAACGCCATCGAGCGCAGCGGGTCGAGCGCTTCGTCCGGGCTTTGCGGCACATGGGCGACGCTGCGTCCCTGTGCGCGCAGATCATCGATCAGCGCGTGTCCCAGCGTGGATTTCCCGGACCCTGACGCCCCGACGAGGCCAATGCGGCCCCCCGGTCCGATCTCCAGTGAGGTAGGATGAAGGATCGTCCGGCCCGAGCGGTTCGCGCATAGGCCGGTCACGGTCAGTGAGTGCATTTTCGAACCGCCAAACCGGTGTCCATTGTGTCGGAAGATGCCTGCTGGGTCATTCCGCCAGCTTCGTCTCATGGGTGATCCAGTAGGTCTCTGTCGGATGCACCCGATAGCCGGTCAGGCCCGGCACGCCGACATTGGTCTGGCTCACATGGAAGACGGGGATCAGCGCGCCTTCGGAGGCGATGATCTCTTGCACTTCGCCGTAGATCGCCTTGCGCTTCTCACGCTCGAAGGTGAGACGGCCCTGATCCAACAGCTCATCCAGCCGCGCGTTCGCGAACCCGCCCGAGTTGGAGCCGCCGTCGGATCCAAGCAGGGTCTCCAACACGGCGCCGGGATCGCCCTGCGGCGTCGTCACCCAGGCCTGCAGGAAAAGGTCGGCCTCTCCGGCGGCAATCGCATCGTTGCTGGCCCCCCATTCGCCGACGGTGATGCTGGCCTTGACGCCAATCGCGGCCAGAAAGGCCTGGGTCAGCTCTGCCGTCGGGGGCAGCGCCGCGCGCGAGGAATAGGTGACAATGTCGATCTCAAGCGGCGCACCGTCCAGCATCCATCTGCCGCCATCCTTGACCGCGCCTGCCTGGGCCAGCAGCTCTTCGGCTTTGGCTGGGTCATAGGGGGGCGGAATGTCGGCGGCCCAGCCCGTGCCCAGCGGGTAGACAGTTCCGGCGGGAACACCCCCGACCCCGGAAAGGGCCGCATCGACGATACCCTGACGGTCGATCGCATAGGACACCGCCTGGCGGATCAAGGGGTTGGCCATCGGCCCGCTGGCCGCGTTGACGGTGTAGAAATACAGCCGCGCGGTGGGCGCAGAGAAGCCCTGGGCGCCGGTTTCCTGGATGCGAGCGAAGTCGGTTTCAGGGTAGTTGATGACAAGGTCCACCTCACCCGCCTCGAAAGCCAGCGCAGCGGTGGCCGGGTTCGCGGCGGTCACGACCCGCACCTCTTCGAGCCCCGGAGCGCCAAGCCGATAGTCCGGGTTGGCTTCCGCACGATAAAGCTGTTCCGGCACTGCCTCCTTGAAGACATAGGGCCCGGTGGCGTTGATCGGGAACGCCTGAGACGGAGCGCCGAGGATCGCAATGCCGGGCTCCGACAGCGTCCAGGGGAACGCAGCGTTCGGGCTGTTTGTCTCGAAGATGACAACGCTGTCGCCGTCGGTCGACATGCTGGCCAGATCCAGCAACCTCGCCACGCGCGCGTTGTGGCCCGCATGGTCTTCGTCGGAAATAGGCGCGATCGCGTCGATCACAGACTGCGCCGTCATCGGCGTGCCGTCATGGAACGTCACCCCGTCGCGCAGGGTCACCCGCCAGGTTGTCGGCGAGGACTGCGCGATCCCTTCCGCCAGCCGTGGATAAAGGGTCATGTCATAGTCGATCCCCATCAGCGTTTCGGTCACGCCGGTCTGGTTCGACATCCAGCCATTGTAGCCGGCACGGGGGTCAGGCACTTCGGCAGTCGGCCCAAAGGCCACGGAGACGGTGAGGCTGCCCTCTTGGGCGGCGCCGGGCAAAGCCGTGCCAAGCGCAAGCGCCGCGGCACAGGCAAGCCGAGAGAAGAGTGACATCTGCATTTCCTTCAGAGGATGGAGGTGAGTTTGACAGCCGTCGATTGCCGGTCCCGGGCCAGCGTGCGGGCTTCGGCATGGCTCAGCGATTGAAGCGCCTCTTCCGCTGATAATCCCTTGGCCCGCGACCTGGTCCAGATGCGGCGGACAGAGGCAGGCGACCATGGCAAAGCCGCCTGAGCGACCCATTGGCGCACGGGCGCGGGCAATCCGTCGAATGTCTGCATCGGATCACCGGACCGCCGTTTCCGGCGCAGGCTGCTTTGACCGAGATTGCGGGTCATGCGGCGTCTTCCGGATCGAAGATCGGGTCCAACATGAGCACAAGGTGCGTTTCCCCGGTCCCCTTATTCGGCGGGGATCGATGCAGCAACCCGGCAGGAGGATCCACCGGCCAGATCGCCGCGGCACATCCGGGTTTCAAAAACGTGTCGAGCGCGGCGGGATCATCCGCGACACCCAAACCGATGGCCGCAGTCTTGATCTGCCGCCGGGTCATGTTCGCCCGTCGCCCCTCGCGACTTTTGAGCGCGCGGTTCTGCAGGGTGGGTTTGCCCGCCCCCGGGCATCCGGACAGGACGGTGACGGGAAGCCAGGTATCTGCCATATGTGCTCTCCAACGCGTGCCGCAACGATCACGCAACTTACGCAGTTACTAGACAAATGCAACTGCAATTGTTACGTATGGCGGCGATCAGGAGGATTTCTGCGCATGAAGCGGAACAGTCGGCTGTCTCTTGCCCTGCACACGCTCAGCCATTTGGCGGGCGATCCGGACCGCGTGCGCACATCCGCGGATATTGCCGATCACGCCGGAACCAACCCCGTGGTGGTGCGCCGCGTCCTCGGCAAGCTCCGGGAGGCAGGGCTTTTGTCATCGGAAAAGGGCCATGCGGGGGGCTGGCGGCTTGCCAGACCGGCCCGCAGCATCACCTTGGCCGATGTCTATCTGGCGTTGGACGAAAGGCTTGTGTCAGGAAGCGACAGCGACGCCGAACCGTCGCAATGCAGTGTGGAAACGGACCTTCAAACACGCGTTGCGGAAGTCCTTGAAGAGATTGAAGAAAGCCTTGTGCAACGGCTGCGCGAAACGTCGATCACGGATGTTCACCCGAAGTCTTGCAGCTACTGCGAGAGCTGAGCGCGCGATACGGCCGCGACTGACCCGCTCCGGTGGCGGTCCGCTCTTATAGGTGAGGTTCGGCCCACTTTCGGCCATTGGTGATACTCCCCGGGCGTGCGCACGTCGCGGCTGAAAATGGGCGCTGGCGGGCGGGCGATGCGAGGCGCGACGAAGGTCCCGCTGACCTCGCCCCCAGATCCCGGACCAGGGCGTGTTCGATTAGGCGACCATTATGAGCACCATGTTCCCCCTTGCCTGGGCTGGCGTAGGTTATCCAATGCTGGAGCGGCGGCGTTGACGGTTGTAGACTATCTTGATGCACTCGAAGAGCGCGGCCGTCGCCTCGCGTCGTGTCTGCAAGCGGGTGGGGTGGACCGTTTCGGTCTTCAGCGCGCTCAAGAAGCTCTCCATTGTGGCGTTGTCGAGACCGTTGCCCTCGCGGTTCAGCGAAGCGGTGATGCCATGGAGCTTGAGCAATGTCCGGTCGCTGTCGCAGACATGTTGAACGCCCTTGTCCATTGCCCGGCCGGGTGCCCGAGAGGGGGACGTTCAGCCCCGGCGGGGGGGGACCTGATGCGGTCATACCCGGAGGCGGATTGAAAACGGTTGATGACGGCCATTTGAACACGGCTTAATGGCCCCATGAAGACCCAAGCCGAACGACATGCTCTTGAGGCCCTGCGTCAGGGCGGCGGCATGTTGTATCCGTTGCGCAATGGCTATGAAGAGATGGCGCAGATCCTGAATGCCCTGGCGCCGGACGATTGGCGCAGCGATGAATCCGTCCTGGGCGGACTGGTCCTGTATCTGTTGAAGCAAGGCCAGACCGGGCGCGCGAAGTCGTATCTTCGCGCCCGCAATCTTCGCTTCAAGAAGTCCTTTCAGTTCGAAGTGTTGGATTTGCTACTGGCGCTCCACCTTGGCGAGGCGGTCAGCGAGCGCAAACTGACAGCCTGGCGCCGGCTGGAGCGCAACCTGCCGCTGACCGACCCTCTGCTGCTTGGCCTCTACTACAACGCGATGATGGCCATGTTTGTGCGGATTGGCCGGCTGGAGGAAGCCCGCGTCGCGGGCCAGCAGGCGATTTCCTGCTACCGCGAAGCCGGGCATGTCTATCTTGAGCATTTCATTCACATACATCTCGCGGATCTTGACGTCTTGGAGGGGCGGTTGCGCCGTGCGTTACGGGGATTGGCAACGGCGGAACGGTGCCTTGTGCAATCCGGTCAGACCTACGGCAACGAAGTCGAAGTGATAGAGGTTATCCGGCTGGCCGTCGCCTATGAGCGCGGCGACTTCGAACGGGTGCGCGGGCGGGCCTCGCAACTGCGAACCAGCTTGTTGAACGGGGACAGCTGGTCGGAATTGTTCTTCCAGCTTGCCCGCATCGCGGTGTTGAGCACCTATTTCTCGGACGGCTTGCGGGCGGCGCTACGTGAACTTGACGTGTTCCAGGCCGATTATGTCCGTCGCCATGCCGGCCGTGCGACCACGATCGAAGTCCTGGCGGCGATGATCTGGTGGTTGGAATGGAACCCCAACGAAACCGAACAGACTTTGGACGCCTTGAAGGGCGTCACCATGCACAGTTCCTTGGGGGACTCCTTGCTTGGCGAACTGCAGGCCACCATGGGCCTTGTCGAGCCTGCGCCGCCCCGGTCGCCGCGTGCCTTGATCGTCGCGGAAATTCAGGAGGCCCGGCGCAGCCAGGGAAAGGCGCGGGCCCTGGCGCTCGAACGCGCGGCCAAGCTTGCCTACAAGGAGGGGCATGTCGCGCCGTTTCTGGAGCACCGGGATGTCTTCCTTGGCGTCGCGGGGCAGATCCGGTCTGCGCGTGGACCGCGCGGCAACCGTCACCTGTTGCGGATGGTCAACCAGATCACAAAACGGGTCGAGGAAAGCTATGCGATTCCAGAGCCGCTGCGCGCGTTGGGACTCAACCGGCGCCAGTACCGCGTGACCGCCGCGTTGTTGTCGGGGGCAACGAATAAGCAGATTGCCCGACAGTTGGGCACCAGCGAGGCCACGGTGAAGTATCACCTGACGTCGCTCTATCGTTTGGTGGGCGCAAGGCGAAGAAAGCAATTTATTGAAATTATATTGAAATTCGAGGAAAATAAGAATTTCTAGACCTTTTTGCCCCTCATTCGACTTTTTTTGACTCCCGGCTTCTGGTGTTTCTGGCAAAGGTTTCGCCAGGAGGCTGCTGCTGAATGTTCTCATACCTGCTACGTCGCGCGTTGACCCTGCTTTTGGTCCTGGTCGGGTTGGCGATCCTGATCTTCGTGATCGCCCGCATCGTCCCCGGGGATCCGGCGCGGATTGCGCTGGGGCCGCTTGCCACAGCCGAGCAAGTTGCTGAACTGCGGGCGGAAATGGGGCTGGATCAATCCTTCCCCGTGCAGCTTTGGTCTTATCTGAGCGGCCTGGCGCAGGGCGATCTTGGCAAGTCCCTTCTGACGTCAAGACCGGTCATGGACGATATCCGAGCGGCGCTGCCCGCCACGTTCGAGCTGGTTCTGTTCACCATCGTCTTGCAGATTGCGATCTCCATTCCTTTGGGCGTGATCGCCGCGATTTACCGCAACACCTGGATCGACAATGTTATGCGCGTCGTGTCGCTGATCGGGGTCGTGACGCCTGGCTTTGTGCTGGCGATCATCCTGCAATTGGTGGCGGCCCATTACCTGGGCTTCCTGCCGGTCACCGGCCGCCTCGATGGCGGGATCGACTTCAGCGCCGATATCACCGGGCTCTTGCTGATCGACGGCATGTTGAAAGGCCGTTTCGATGTCGTGCTGGATGCGATGCGCCACCTGTTCCTGCCAGCGATCGCCCTTGCGGCTGCCGGCATCGGGCAGGTCATGCGGATCACGCGCACCGCGATGATTGAGGTTTCGAGCCGCGATTTCGTCGAGGCCAGCCGCGCCTATGGCATTCCCGAGCGTGTCGTCCGGTTTCGCTACATGCTGCGCGTGGCCTCTGTCGCGCCGCTGACGATCCTGGGGCTGGAGTTCGCCTCGCTGATCGGAAACGCCTTTATTGTCGAGTTCGTCTTCTCCTGGCCCGGCATCGCAAGCTACGGGGTGCGCACCATCTTGCAAAAGGACCTGAACGCGGTGATCGGCGTGGTTCTGGTGTCCGGTGTCTTCTTCGTCGTGGCGAACCTTACGATTGACCTCATTCTGGGGCTGCTTGATCCGCGGCACAGACTGAATGCGAGACGAGATACATGACCCTATTGGATGACCCAGACGCCCCGAACCGCGGGTTGTCGTCCCGGCAGATGGCGTTTTACCGGTTTCGGCGCAATCCGCTGGCGATGATCGGGGCGTTCATCGTCCTCAGCGTCATTTTGGCCGCGATCTTTGCGCCCTTTTTGGCGCCGTCTCCGGAAAGCGCGGGGTCGTTCGTCGACTTTCGCAACCGGCACGCCGCCCCCAGTTGGGATCATCCCATGGGAACCGACAACGTCGGCCGCGACGTGTTCAGCCGCGTGCTTTACGGCTATCGCGTCTCGCTTGGCCTGGTTGTCGGGGTGTTGAGTGTGGCGGTGCCGTTCGGTGTCGTCCTGGGGCTGATGGCGGGCTATTTCGGCGGCTGGACGGAAACGATCATCATGCGCCTGACGGATGTCATGCTGGCCGTGCCCCCGCTGGCGATGGCGCTTGCCATCACGGCGGTGCTGTCGCCGAACCTTGTCAACGCCATGATCGCGATCACCCTGCTGTGGTGGACCTGGCACACGAGATTGATCTACCGCATCGTCAAGGGGCAGATGAACGAGGACTATGTGGAAGCCGCGCGCGTCGCCGGGGCCAGCCACGCCCATATCCTGTTTCGCGAGCTGTTGCCCAATTGTTTCTCCGCCGTTGCCGTGAAGATATCGCTCGACGCGGGCTTTGTGATCCTGTTCGGCGCGTCCCTGTCGTTTCTGGGCCTGGGTATCCAGCCGCCAACACCCGACCTTGGTACGATGGTCGCCACGGGCTCGGAATATATGCCCGAACGGTGGTGGCAGGCGGTGATGCCGGGGCTTGCGATCCTGTACGCCATTCTCGGGTTCAACCTGCTGGGCGATGGGCTGCGCGACATGCTGGATGTCGAACTGTGAGCCGCTTGCTGGACATAAGGAACCTGAGCATCGGGTTCACGTCCTACGGGCAGACCCGCCGGGTGCTTCACAATGTGGACATGCATGTGAACCAAGGCGAACGTGTCTCGCTGATCGGCCAGTCCGGCTCTGGCAAGACGGTCACCATGCGCACGATCATCGGCACCTTGCCGATGCCGCCGGGGCGGGTGGAAAACGGCAGCATCCACTATGACGGACGCTCGCTGCTGGATCTCAACCCGCGGGACCGAAATCGCCTGAAGGGGACGGGCATTTCGATCATCCTTCAAGACCCGATGCTAAGCTTCAACCCGGTGCTTACGATTGGCCGGCAGATGGACGATATCGTCCGCTATGCCGATGCAAGGTTGGGGCGCAAGCGCAGCAAAGGCGACCGGCGGGCGCATCTGATCGAGACGTTGCGCAAGGTTCGTCTGGACGAGGGCGCGCGCGTGCTCGAGAGCTATCCGATGATGCTGTCAGGCGGGATGCGGCAGCGGGTGCTGATCGGGATGGCGCTGCTGAACAAGCCCCGGCTTTTGATCGCCGATGAACCCGGCACGGCGCTGGATGTGACCACGCAGGACGAGATCCTCGCCCTGCTGAACACGCTTGTGGCCGAGGAAGGTCTGTCGCTTTTGCTGATCACCCATAACCTTGGCGTGGTCCGTGAAATGGCCGACCGCGTCTATGTGATGGAGCGGGGGCATATCGTCGAAACCGGGTCGCGCGATGCGGTGTTCGAGAAGCCGAAACACGCCTACACGCAAAAGCTGATGGCGGCGGTGCCCGCGCTTTATGGTGACAAGGTCAGGACGTTCCAACACGACGGCGCGGCCCCGACGATTGAGATTAAGAGCGTCACCAAGGACTTTGAGACGCGCGGTGGCTGGCTGAATCGGGTCAACGGGCAGTTTCGCGCGGTGAACAACGTTTCGATAACTGTGCGCCAGGGGGACATCTTTGGCATTGCCGGGGAAAGCGGATCCGGCAAGACAACCGTGGCCAAGATGATCCTTGGTCTGACGCGCCCAAGCGACGGCCAGATCACGATCGACGGGCGCCCGGTGCATGACTTCGCCGGGACCCAAGCGTTCCGCAAGCTCATACAGATCGTCTACCAGAACCCCGGATCATCGCTTAACCCGCGCCGGTCGATTGCCGATCAACTGGCGGTGCCCTTGAAGTTCACCGGGCATGACAGCGGTCGGATCAAGATGCGCATTGGCGAATTGCTCGAACTGGTCGATCTGCCGCCAAGCTATGCCAACATGTATCCGCATGAATTGTCGGGCGGGCAAAAGCAACGGGTCGCGATTGCTCGCGCGCTTTCGGTGAACCCGAAGATCCTGGTTCTGGACGAGCCGACATCGGCATTGGACGTTCTGGTGCAATCCACGGTGATCGATCTGCTGAACCGGCTGCGGAAAGAGCTTGATCTGACCTATGTCTTCATCAGCCACGATCTGAGCTTGATGCGCAATTTCTGCAATCGTGTGGCCGTCATGTTGCGCGGCGAAGTGGTGGAGACCGGGCGGGTGGACGAGATTTTCGAGGCCCCGTCACATCCTTACACGCGCGCTTTGTTGTCGGCGATCCCCGTGATCTCGGCCGAGGAAGACGCCCGGAAGCCAACAGTAAGCAAAGAAGAACGGGGCAGGGTGCTTGCCACCACGACGGAATTGGAGGGTTAGGGAATGTATCGAATTGGCGTGGATGTGGGGGGCACGAATACGGATGCCGTTGTCATGCAGGGCGACAAGATTCTGTCGGGTGTCAAATCGCCCACCACCCAGGACGTGATGAGCGGTGTGGTCGACGCCGTCGACAGAGCGCTGGCAGAGGCCGGCGCCGACAAGGCCAAGGTCACCGGTGTGATGATCGGAACGACCCATTTCACGAATGCGGTGGTCGAACGCAAGCATCTTGCCCGCACGGCTGCGGTGCGTCTTTGCCTGCCCGCCGCGCAATGCCTGCCGCCGATGGTCGATTGGCCGGACGACATTCGCGATGCGGTTGGCAACCATTACTGGATGGCGAAGGGGGGCCACGAATTCGACGGCCGCGAGATTTCCGCGCTGGATCCGGAGGAGCTGGACAAGATCGCTGCCGAGATTGGCAAAGCCGGGATTGATACCGTCGCCATTACCTCGGTCTTCTCGCCAGTCAGCGACGAGATGGAGCGCAAGGCGATGGAGCAGATGTCCAAAACCCTGCCCAATGCCGATTTCACATTGTCCAGCGAGATTGGCCGGCTTGGTATTCTGGAACGCGAGAACGCGGCGATCATGAATGCCTCTCTCAGGGCGCTGTCCGAAAGGACGGTGGACGCCTTTGGACGGGCGCTGGAAAAGGTCGGCCTGACCTGCCCCTATTACATCACCCAGAATGACGGCACGTTGATGAGCCGCGAATTCGTGCAATCCTACCCCGTGCTGACCTTCGCGTCCGGGCCCACGAATTCCATGCGCGGTGCGGCGTTTCTGTCGGGCAAGACGGATGCGATTGTTGTCGATGTGGGCGGAACGACCACGGATGTCGGTGCCTTGGTCAAGGGCTTTCCGCGTCCCGCCAGCACGACCGTCGATGTTGGCGGTGTACGCACCAACTTCCGGATGCCGGACGTCTTTGCCATCGGCCTTGGGGGCGGCAGTATTGTCAGCGGCGCAGGTGAGGACCTTCGCGTGGGGCCGCAATCGGTCGGCTACCGGCTGACAACGGATGCGCTGATTTTCGGCGGCAGCACCCTGACCGCGTCCGATGTCGCCGTCGCGCTTGGGCTGGCAGAGTTCGGTGACAAGACCGCGCTCGCGGATCTGGATCAGGCGCATCTGCGGGCCGTGCGCGCTCGGATAAGCGAGATGCTCACCAATGCGGTGGAGCGGATGCGCGTCTCGCCCGAGCCCATTCCGGTACTGGCCGTGGGGGGCGGGTCGGTCCTTGTCCCCGATCATGTGGGGGATCTGCCCGTGATCCGGCCGGACCATTTCTCGGTCGCGAATGCGGTGGGGGCGGCCATCGGACAGATATCGGGCGAGGTGGACCGGATCTTCTCGCTGGAAGGCATCACCCGCGAAGAGGCGTTGGCCGATGCGCGTAAGGAGGCCACCGAAAAGGCCATTGCCGCCGGCGCGAAACCAGAGAGCATTGAGCTTTTGGATCAGGAGGACGTGCCGCTTGCCTATCTGCCGGGCAATGCCACGCGCATCCGGCTCAAGGTTGTGGGTGACATGAATGGCTGAGGCCCTGCGCGAAGTGACGGACGCGGATCTGGATGCCATTGAAATCGGCGCCGCGATCCTTGGGACCGGTGGCGGGGGCAATCCGTACATCGGCAAGCTGCGGTGCCGCGAGCAACTGAAGATGGGGCGCAAGATACCGGTCATCCCGCTGGATGAACTGCCGGATGACGCCCTTGTCGTGTCCCTGGGCGGGATCGGCGCACCGGTTGTCGGGGTCGAAAAGATCGAGGAAGGCGAAGAGTGCCTGCGGGCGCTGCGGGCCATTGAGAAGGAACTGGGCGTCAAGGTTGACGCGCTGATCTCGGCCGAGATTGGCGGCGCCAATTCCATGGAACCGATGCTGACGGCGGCACAGGCGGGGCTGCCGGTTGTCGATGGCGATGGGATGGGCCGGGCCTTTCCCGAAATGCAGATGTGCACTTGGTCGATCTACGGGCACCGCGAAGCGCCGGGTGCGATGGCGGATGAAAAGGGCAACATCGTCGTGATCCGGGACACGCCCGATGATGTCTGGCTGGAACGGATTGCCCGGTCGGTCGTGGTCGCCATGGGGGCGGCTGCCGGGCTGGCGACGCAACCGATGCGGGGTGACTTCGTCAAGCGCGCCGCTGTTCCCAATACGATCAGCCAGGCGCTGAACCTGGGGCGCGCCGTGTTGCGGGCGCAGGAAAACAACGCGGATCCGGTGCAAACCGTGATCGACCAAGAACGCGGCAAGCTTCTGATGACGGCCAAGATCGTCGACTTGCAACGACATCTGAAGGGCGGGTTTGCCGTTGGTCACTTGTCGCTGGCGGGCTTCAACGCCTTCGAGGGCGACACCGGGCGGATTGACCTGCAGAACGAATTTCTGGTGTTCCGCCGCAATGGCAAAGTGGAGGTCTGCACACCCGACCTGATCGTTGTTCTGGACAGCGACACCGGTCTGCCGATCACCACCGAGATGCTGCGCTATGGCCAGCGCATTGCGGTCCTCGGCCTGCCCGCACATCCGCTGATGCGCTCGGCACAGGCGCTCGACGTCGTGGGACCGGCGGCCTTTGGCTATCCCGACATAACCTTTGTCCCGATGGAGGACGCTTAATGGAAAAGATCAAGCAGATCACCCGAGCGGACATGGACCAAGTGGCGCTGGGCGGCGCGTTTCTGGGAACGGGCGGCGGCGGCGACCCCTATATCGGTCGGTTGATGGCTGAACAGGCGATTGCCGCCAATGGGCCTGTGACGGTGCTGGGCGTTGAAGACCTAGGCGACGATGCGCTGATCGTGCCCGTTGCGATGATGGGCGCGCCGACCGTGATGCTGGAAAAGCTGCCGCGCGGGGACGAAGCGCTCAACGCGTTGCGCTCGCTGGAGAAGGTGCTGGGGCGCAAGGCCGACGCGATCTTTTGCATCGAAGCCGGCGGGCTGAACTCGACCATTCCCATCGCTGTCGCGGCCTCTGCCAAATTGCCGATTGTGGACGGGGACGGCATGGGGCGCGCTTTTCCAGAACTTCAGATGGTCTCTATGACAATGTTCGGCATCCATGCCTGCCCGATGGCCATGGCCGACGAAAAGGGCAATGCGCTGGTTCTGAACACCGTCGACAACCTGTCGACCGAGAAATTCGCCCGCGTCATCACGGTAGAGATGGGCGGCGCCGGGCTGATCGCGCTATATCCGATGACAGGAGCCGAGGCGAAACGCGCGATTTTGCGGGATTCCTTGTCCCTGATCGCGAACATCGGGCGGATCATCGTAGAAGAGCAGGCGGCAAACCGGAATCCTGCCGACAAACTGGCCGCCGACCTGAACGGAATGCGGCTGTTTGAGGGGCGGGTGACCGATGTCGACCGGCGCACCCAAGGCGGGTTCGCGCGCGGACAGGCCAGGATCGAGGGGCTGGAGGCTTACCAGGGCCAGACCATGACGCTCCACTTCCAGAACGAGTTCCTTTTGGCCGAGGACGAAGACGGCAGGCCGCTGGCGATCACGCCAGACCTGATCTGCCTGCTTGATCTGGAGACCGGCCAACCCATCACCACAGAGACGATGGCCTATGGATATCGCGTGATTGTCTTTGGTCTTCCCTGCGATCCCAAGTGGCGGACGACACACGGGCTCGAACTGGTCGGGCCAGGCTACTTTGGCTATGATCTCGACTATCAACCTATTGAAGAAATTAACAAATAATCCAACGAACGGAGGTAAGACCGATGACAAAACGAACATCAAGACTGGCCGGGGCGACGGCTGCAATCGCCTTGCTGCTGGGGGCCGGCATGGCCGCGGCGGACAACGTCGTGACGGTGAACACGGTGCAGATCTTTGGCACGATCGACCCTGCCAAGATCAATGATTACACCGAGTACATGGCCGGCGTAAACCTGTACGAAGCGCTTACCACGCTGGATGGATCCGGCGCGATTCAACCCCTTCTCGCCGAAAGCTGGACCACGTCCGAAGACGGGCTGACATGGACGTTTACCTTGAAAGAAGGCGCCACCTTCCAGGACGGCACGCCCATCGAGGCGAAGGACGTGGTGTGGTCGGTGAACCGCTTGCTCTCGATCAACGAGGGGCCGTCCTACCTGTTCGAAGGCGTCCTGGGCGAAGGTTCCGTCACCGAGATTGACGGCCGCACCGTCCAGTTTCAGCTTGAAACCACCTATGCGCCCTTCCTGACGACAACGCCGATCCTGTTTGTCGTGAATTCCGACCTCGCCGAAGAAAACGCGACCAGCGACGACCCTTGGGCCCAGGACTTTATCGCCAACAACTCGATTGGCGCCGGGGCGTTCATGCTGGACAGCTGGGAACGCGGCGCTGGCATGACGATCAAGGCCTACGACGGCTACCATCTTGGGTGGAGTGATACTGGGATCGACGAAGTGCGCTTCATCGTCACCAATGAAGAGGCGACCGTAAAGGCGCTTGCGGCGTCGGGCGAGCTTTCCATGTCGTCCGACACGCAGGCCCAAGAGACCTACGAGAGCATCGGGGCGCTGGAAGACTACCGCATCGTGGAATATGCGGGCGCGTCCAACTTCTACCTGAAGCTCAACAACAGCCGGCCGCCAACCGACGACATCAATATTCGCAAGGCGCTCGCCTATGCCACGGATTACGATACGATCCGCGAGTTGATCTTGCCGGGCGAGCCGCTGACCGGCCCGATGCCGCCGATTTTTGCGGATGCCTATCCTGACGATATCGCGCTGCCGGTCTTCGATCTGGCAAAGGCGCAGGAATACGTCAACGCGTCCAAATACGCGGGCCAAGGACCGATCGATATCGAGATCATGTATGTCGCAGGCCTTTCCTTCGAAGAAGAGATCGGTCTGCTGATGAAGTCGATCCTGGATACGATCGGGTTCAACACCATCCTGAAGCCCGAGCCCTGGAACCGCATGACGGAGCTGGCAGGCGACGTGACTACGACTCCGGCCATCAACCAGGTGTTCTACGGCGCGACCTATCCGTCGCCGGACACCTACTTCTTCACTCAATACCATAGCCGCGCGGCAGGGACCTGGGCGTCGATGGAATGGGTGCTGCAAGACGAAGTCGATGCTATGATCGACGAGGCCCGCGCGACCTCCGATGTGGATCGCCAGAACGAGATCTACAAAGCGTTGCAGCGCAAACTGGTGGACGATCAGGTCGCGGTGTTCCTTTTGACCCAACGCAGCAAGCAGGCGTTCCACAAGTGTCTGCAAGGCTTCACCTGGGTGCCGATGCAGAGCTTTGAGTTCAATTTCCACACGATGCAGTGGGTTTGCGACTGACCCCAATGATCTTGAGCGAGGCGCCCGCCTTGGTGCGCCTCGCCAGCAATCTCCACGCGCCTCACGAATTGACCCGCGCCGGAGAATAACCGTTTCCCGGTAGAGCGGACGGGCGTGCCAAGCGAGCCGCGTCTCAGGCTGGATTGGCCCGGGTTCGGCTTCAACGTGGCGCTCCCTTCACGTCTGCCTCCGCCTTCCTCCCGTTTCGTCTTCGATCTGGTCCTGCCCGCCGATGCGACCAATAGCACCACGGCGAGCTTCACAATCACGACGGCTGACTTGCCTGTGTCGCTGGAAAACGTTGTTTCGGGGAGGGGCGTCTACACGGTCGATTTTTTGGTGGTCGACCCCGAATAGCCGGAGGCATATTGGCGCGTGGGAACGGCCCATTGCCGAAGCGCGGCCCAAATAGAATCATCATAGCGTAGCTTCCGAAACACACAGACCCCACATCGCGCCCGATGTAATGGCCGACGGCAAAGGTCTGCGCCAGCCGGTCACCGACGCGGATTGGCCACACTTGTCTTACCGCAAGTGTTGTCTGCAAAGATGCCTCACCTCTGCACACGCATTGTCAGAGGGTTCTCAAATTGAAGCTGTTGCCACCGACAGATTTTGCGAAAGATCAAATCAGTGTTAGGCTGCGCGCATTGATATAGGATTTGAGAAGGCCCGACATGAACTCTTCCGTCTCTTTTCAACCGCCCCGCCGATTGCGCGTTTTTGCTTTCGATCCCGGGACCGGCAACCGCTATGCCAACCGGAATATTCGCGAAATGATGATCTCTGTCCCCTGGGAAATGGATCCGGTGGCGCGCGACGAGAAGTTTCTGGGTCCAAACGGCGAGTATCTGCAAGTCGTCGACTACGATCCGGCAAGTGGCGCGTTCTATGAACCCGTCGATCTCAACGCGCCTGAGGTTCTGTACAATGACGGGCTGTCCCCGTCCGAAGAGAACCCGAAGTTTCATCAGCAGATGGTCTACGCTGTCGCAATGGACACGATCGCGCTGTTCGAACAGGCTTTGGGCCGCTTCGTGCTTTGGTCCCCGCGCGATTTCCGCAAAGTCGAAGACAGTACCTATGTCGGCCAGCTTCGGATCTATCCCCATGCGCTGCGCGAGGCGAATGCGTTTTACCATCCTCAGAAGAAGGCGCTTTTGTTCGGCTATTTCAGCGCAGGCCCGTCGCGGGGCGGCGCGCCCCCGAACACGACGGTGTTCACCTGCCTGTCGCACGACATCATCGTGCATGAGACTTGCCACGCTATCCTGGACGGCATGCATCCGCGCTTTATCGAGCCCAGCAACCCCGACATGCGCGCGCTGCACGAGGCGTTCTCGGACATTGTCGCGATCTTCCAGCATTTCTCGCATCCCGAGGTGCTCGAAGACCAGATCGCGCGCACCCGTGGCGATCTGGAGAAACAAAGCCTGCTGGGCGCCTTGGCGCAGGAATTTGGCGAGGCGCTGGGCCGGGGCGGGGCGCTTCGCGATGCGCTGGGCCGGATCGTCGAGGGCGAATGGCAATTGCATGCGCCCGACAACCGCATCCTATCGCGACTGACCGGCGCGCATGCGCGCGGCGCGATCCTCGTGGCGGCGGTGTTCCGGGCCTTCCTGTCGATCTACCGCAGCCGGGTCGCCGACCTGTTCCGCATCGCGTCGAACGGTCGGGGCATCCTGCCGGATGGCGAGATCGACCCGGACCTCGTCAAACGCCTGGCCTCCGAAGCGGCGAAATCGGCGCGCCATATTCTGCGGATCTGCATCCGGGCGATGGATTATGTGCCGCCCGTCAATGTCGACTTCGGCGACTATCTTCGCGCGATCGTTACCGCCGATCATGACCTTTACCCCGAAGACGAACACGACTACCGCCGCGCGATCATCGAGGCTTTCTCGGCTTGGGGAATAGTGCCCGAGGGCATGGCGGTCGTGACGGAAAACAATCTGCTCTGGCCGGAGTTGCGAGAGGCGGCGGCAGATCTCGGCACCCAGGTCGGAGACCTGCAAGAGAATTTCGGGCGGCTGGTTTTGCGGCCGGAGCGTATTCTGCAGGACTTGCGCGCCCAGGGAAACCTCAACGATAACGCCGGTTCCAAGGTGATCCATACTCTGGAAGCGATCAAGGACAAGATCGAAGCGGCGATGCAGCGCGGCATGGACCGGCGTCTCAAGGATTCCGGCGGGTTGCACAAGGATCAGGTTCTGCAACAGAATCTGCTCGCCGCCGAGTTCGAGTATGGTCGGGAGGTGGCGCATTGGGTGCGCATCTTCTACGCGCAATTGTTCTGGGGGCTGATCACCCAGCAGACCTCGAAAGCATTGATGAAGGTGATCGGCGTCAATCTGGACGCGGCGGAGGCCCCGCATACCATCAAACGCTCGACGGCGAACAGCCTGCCACGGGTCGAGATTCACTCGGTGCGCATGGCCCGGCGGATCGGAAAACGCGGGCAGATGGAAAGCGAATATGTGGTCGAACTGATCCAGTCGCGCGACGGCTATTTCGATCCGAAGGTGCAGGAACTGGCCGACAAACGGAAGACGGCGCAGGCCAAAGAGGCTTGGCTTGCCGCCCGGCCCGACGCAAAACTCGCCGATTTCAAACGTGATTTTGTCTATCGCAGCGGATGCACCTTGCTGATCGACACCAGGAGTTTCGAGATCCGTCGCGTCATCCGGTCCAACCACCGGGCCGATGACGACGCGGGCCTGAACCGCTTGCGACAATACCTTCTGCGGGGCGAGGTCGGGCCGGTCAACGCCTTTGACGCGCCCGAGGATCAGGACGGAGACAACGCCTTTGCGGCGTTGCATCGCCATGTTGAAAAGGGGCGGTTCTGATGCCGGAAATGACCTCACCGCCCAGCGGCGTGAAAGTCCGCATGTACCGTCAGGGGCATGGCGATTGCTTCCTTCTAGCCTTCGCGGGGCGGGAAGGGCGCCGCAAGCGCAATGTCTACGTGCTGATCGATTGCGGGCTAAAGCCGAAGTCCGAGGTGAAGAACCAGAAGATCGACCAGATCATCGACGACATAAACGAGGCTACGGGGGGTCATATCGACGTCGTTGTCGTCACCCACGAACATCAAGACCATGTGAACGGCTTTGCCAAGAAGAAGCGCGGCAAGCACATCTTCGACAGGATCAAGTCCATTGACCACATCTGGTTGGCCTGGACAGAGGACGGCACCGACGATCTGGCCAATACGCTGCGCGACCGGTTCAAGGACACGCTGCTGACGCTTGCCTTCGCGCAGGAACGTGCGGCCGGTCTGGGCAACGCCGCCGGGCTTCGCGATCGTCTGTCCGACTTGCTTGGCACCGAGATCGGCGATGACGGACCGGAGCCGGGCAAGGAAGGGGAACGGCTGCTCACGGCGTTTCGCGAGGCGCGGCAGGCGAGCCCGCTGGCCCCGGTGCCATTGCTCGCGGCACGTTCGGTCAAGGGGATCACGAACAAGCGGGCGATCAAATATCTGCGGAATCGCGCCAAGGTCGAGGCTTTCCTGGGGCCGGAGCGGCCGCCCGAAGACCTGCCGCATGTGAACGACCTGAAGGTTTATGCGCTGGGGCCGCCCCGGAACGAGGCGCTGCTGCTGGATCTTGACCCGCAAAGCCAGGAAGAGTTTCACTTGGCCCCGTCGGGTGGCGGTCTGGCGCTTGACCACGACGCGTTTGGTTTCGCCCGGGCCATCGCGCCGGACATGTGCGGTACCGACGAACTTTGTCCGTTCACTAGCCGCTATCGGATCAAACCGGAGGAGGTGTTCGATTTCGATCCTCCTGCGTCCCCGGAGGATCGGACGGACAAGACCGATTGCCTTGAATTCCTGCAGCAAAGCTATGGCGGGGCCACGGGCGACTTTGACGGGCAGGACGTTGCCTGGCGCAGGATCGACGATGACTGGATCGCCGCCGCCGAGGGGCTTGCGCTGCGCCTCAACAAGGAGGTGAACAATACCAGCCTTGTCCTGGCGTTCGAATTGCCCAAGACCAAGAAGGTGCTGCTGTTCACCGGCGATGCGCAACGCGGCAGCTGGATCGGCTGGAGCAATCTGGAATGGACCGATGCGGACAATGAAAAGACCACGGCGCGCGACTTGTTGGGCCGCTGTGTGCTGTACAAGGTCGGTCACCACGGCTCTCACAACGCGACGCTGAACGGCACCGAGAGTGACGGATACGCCAACATCGGCTGGATGGCGCGCGGGGCTTACGCAAAGGACTTCGCCGCAATGATTCCGGCCAATACGGCCTGGGCCTTGGGTAAATCGCGGCCCTGGGTGCATCCCCTGCCGCAGATTGAAGCGGCGCTGCTGGAGAAATCCGGGGGGCGGGTGTTCCGCAGCGACAAAGACCAGATCGAGAAGGCCGACACATCGGACATGAGCGACGCCGAGTGGGCGGCGTTCAAGACCGACCGTGTGAAGGAGACCGATCTCTATTTCGAGTATGAGATCGAGGACAAGTGACCAAGCCCGCGCTGTCTGGGGGAGTTTCATATGCCGGATCGCCTGATTTTCTGCCTGGACGGGACCTGGAACAACCCGTTCATCTCGGTCGAGCGCGAGGACGGCACCACGGTCATGAAACCGACCAACCCTTTGAAACTGGCACGCGCGATCCTGCCCGAGGATGGTGAGGGCAACCGGCAGATCACCTATTACGATTCCGGTGTTGGCGCGCTTGGCCTCTATCCCGGGATCAGCAACGCGATTCTGCAATTCGTCGACAGCAGGCTCGGCGGCTATGCCGGCGCCGGGTTCGAGGCAAATGTCGAACAGGCGGTGACCCATCTGGCGCACAACTACACTCCGGATGCGCAAATCTATATCTTCGGCTTCAGCCGGGGCGCGGCGCAGGCGCGGGCACTGACCCGGTTCCTAAGCTGGATGGGGGGTGTGCCCGCCAAGTCGGATGCCTACTACATCCCCGAATTCTTCCGCCATTACATCGCCGAACGGGGCAAGGGCTCTCCGCTCGATATAACGAACACGAAAGGCGACGATATCCCCGCCGAGCGTATGGTGCCGCTGAAGGTCACGTTCCTTGGGGTCTGGGATACGGTGATGGCGCTTGGCTCTCGTTTTCGCGCGTACAAGACGACCTCGGTCGAGGAGAAATCCTTTCACGTCGGGACAGTGCCCGCGGATTGCGTGTTGCATGCACGGCAAGCGCTCGCCATCGACGAACAGCGGGCCGATTTCCGCCCGGAGGTCTGGCAAAGCGCCGCCGACGGTCAAACGCTGGAACAACGCTGGTTCGCGGGGGCGCATGCCAATGTCGGTGGCTCCTATGGCGATGACGGAATGGCGAACTGCGCGCTCCACTGGATTGTTGACGAGGCCAAAGCGCAGGGTCTGAAGATCGACGCGGCGTTTCTAGGAAATTACGATTGCTTTTCGCGTGACACGCTCGGCGACCCATACACGCTGGTGTACCGTCTTGCCGATGCGCTCCGGTTCAAATCCGGCAAGGGAAAGCGGCTCCTGCATGGCTACCCCGACACCGCCAATCTCTTGATCGATGCAACCGCGATCCAACGCTTTTGCGTCGATCCGGCTGATTACCCAAGGACGATGACAGAGCTTTATCGGCCAGCAGAGCTGGTGAAGGTCGCCAAGGCCCATGCAAGCGACGGGAATGCCTGGGTTGAAAGCTACGGCCTTGACACAAAGACCTTTCCGTTTCCCACGGATATCTAAGTGGTCTCCGGCCTGGGCACCCGCAGATGTCGCACATGCCGTCTTGCCGACATCGATATGTCAATATGTTGGGAGCGTGACGCCGCCAAAACCCGGAGTTGTCGCCTGTGGTTAGCCCCGCAGGTTCTCGTCGATCAGGGCGGACACGGTGGCGGGGTCGGTGATGACTTGCCGCGCGGCGCGGGCCGTTTCGTCGAACAACGGCGGCAAGGACTGCCGGAACAGCCGTTCTCGCCATTCGGATCGCAGGGCCGCTTGCCGCGCGAAGACCGCCGTGTTCAGGGCAGCCATGCGCGCGGGCGTAAAGACGGTATCCCAAAGGTCACGCTCTGGCCCGAAGTCGAACGGATGCGAGGCCGCGTCGCGCGGCGGGCGGGACCGGCGCAGCTCCCGGGTGGCCTCAGGATCGATCTGTCCATCGGTCAGCACCACACCGTAGTCGCGCCGCGCGGCCGCGGCGGAGACCCAGCCGGACCGCACATCCTCGCGCACCGCTTCGGGCGGCCGGGTGAACGGGTCGCCGTAGCCGCCGCCGCCCGGGGTCAGGAAGGTCACGGTATCGCCCGCGTCCAGCGGCGCCATGTCGATCTTGCCAAGCGACACTTCGCGGTCCGTCCCGATGTTGCGGATCACCCGCATGTTGGCGCCGGGCATCCCGCCCGCCATCCCCCAGGGCCGGAACAGGAACCGTTCCAGCCCGCGTGCCAGAACGGCGCTGCCCGATTGCGTCACCCGAAACGTGAACCGCAAGCCAAAGCCGCCGCGCCAACATCCCGGCCCGGCGCTGTCCTGATGCAAGCCGTATTCCAGGATGTCGACGCCCGCCTCAAGCTCGACCTTTTCCGAGGGCGTGTTGCGGATTGTCGAAAGCGACCCGTCCACCCCGTCATACCCGTCCGACCCATAGCGGCCGCCCGATCCGACTATGATCGAATTGAGCACCAGAACATTCCGTTCCCCGGTCTTGCGGTCGTATTCGGCCAGAACGACCGGCACCATCGCCCCGCCAGAGGGGCAGGGCATATCCGTAGGCACTGCGCGGGCAAAGGCGCCTGTCACAGCGTCGTTCAGCCGGTAGGCAGAGGCGGCCCGCACACCTGTCGGGGCGGGGAACACAGGATCGAGCACGGTGCCCTTGCGCAGGCGCACAGTCACGTCGCGAAAGATCCCGCCGTTCATCGGGGTCGAGGCATCGTGGGTCGTGACATAATGCAGGATGCGCACCGTCAGCCACGCATGGCGCCGCCCCAGGGTGGGGACATTGAACGCGCTTGGCGTCTGCGGATCCGACGCCGTGAAATCGAGATGGATCTTGCCGTCGGTGACGGTGACAGAGACGGCGAACCGCACCGGAATTGGTGAAACGGCATCGTCATCCAGAAAATCATGAAAGTCATAGGTCCCGTCCGGGATCCGGCGCAGAACGGCGCGGGCCTTTTCGGCGGCGTATTCCATTAGCGCCGCCTGCGCCGCGACAAAGGCATCCCGCCCGTGCTGGGCTGCCATCGCCACGACGCGTTTGCGCCCGGTCTCCAGCGCGGCGAACATGGCGGTCAGGTCGTGGCCGTTCAGATCCGGCGTGCGGACATTGGCGCGGTACATGCGCAGGATGTCCTTGTTCCACGCGCCGCGCCGCTTGATCTTGATCGGCGGGATCAGCAGGCCTTCCTGGAACATCTCCGTATTGGTCGGCGACACGCTGGAGGGCACCCGGCCGCCGATATCGGTCGAATGCACGAAACTGTAGCCATAGCCCACCAGCACATCGTCGATGAAATAGGGCTGGATCAGGGTCAGGTCCGGCGTATGGCTGACCAGCCCGGCGGTCTCATAGGGGTGGTTGGTGAACAAGACATCTCCGGGCTCCATCGGTTCGCCCAATGCCTTGAGCGTTGGCGACAGGTCATAGTCGATCAGGGCAGAGCCATAGTCGCGCGGGGTTCCGAACAGCCGCCCTTCCGGGGTGACCAGCCCGACGCCGAAATCCACGGCCTCCTTGACGTACAGCGACCGGGCGGTGCGGCGGAGGGTCAGCGCCATCTCTTCGGCGGCAGCGGCGATCTGGGTGTTCAGTATCTCCAGGGCGACCGGATCCATCATGCCTCCTTTCGCCGATGCAGGGCCATGCCACCGAAAGGCAGCGGGGTCAGGGACCATCCCGGCGGCACCAGTACGGTGCTGTCTTCCATCTCGATCACGGCGGGACCGGTCAGAGGCGCCGTATCCGCCAGCGGCAGGGTATGGACGGGCGTCTGAACAGGTGTGCCGCGCCATATCACCTGGCGCTGGGTGACGGGCCCGGGGTCTTGGTGGGGCTGCGGCGCCTCGGGGATCTGCGGCGCGGGGAAGCGGGCGGTCAGGCGCAGGGTGGTCAGATGCACCGGGCTATCTATGTCCCTGAAGCCATACAGCCGCTCATGCTCGGCGTGGAACAGGTCTGTCAACGTCGCCGGGGTCAGATCCTGCGCCGCGGCGACGGTGAGTTCGACCGCCGTGCGCGGATATTGCAGATCGGCGGCGCGGGTGATCTCTGCCGCATCGATCTGGCGGCCTTCCTGTCTGGCCCAATCGGCGGCCTCGGACAGCATCTCGGCAAGTGCGGCGGCGATGCTGTCGGCGGCGGACGCATCGTCCGACATGGAATGCCGGCGAGAGCGTGAAAAGTCGCGGCGCAACCCGCTGCTGACGGCGCCGAACGCACAGAAAGTGGCGGGCCTGGGCGGGATCACGATGGTGGGTATGCGCGCCGCCTCTGCCAGTATCGCGGCCTGGGCGGGGCCAGCGCCGCCATAGGCGATCAGCGTGAACTCTGCCGGATCAAGGCCGCGCTGGGCCATCGCCTTTTCGATCTCTGTGGCCATCCGGGCGGTCGCGATGCGCAGCATGGCAAAGGCCGTCTGTTCCGCCGCGTCCGCGCCGTCGATCCCGATCCCAAGACCCAGCCGCGTCAGAGCCGCGCGCGCGGCCTCGAGGTCAAGCTCCATCCGGCCGCCCAGAAAGTGATCGGCATGGATTTGACCCAGCGCCAGCCAGGCATCCGTCACTGTCGCCTCTGTCCCGCCGCGCCCATAGCAGGCGGGGCCGGGGGTGGCGCCAGCGCTGCCGGGGCCGACCTTGAGCAGCCCCTGCGGATCGACCCAACCCAACGAGCCGCCGCCCGCGCCGATGGCCGAAACGGCGATGACGGGCAGGATCAGAGGGTGATCCTCGATCCGGGTTTCCGAGGCGAGCTCGGGCTGCCCGTCCTGGATGATGGCGATGTCACTGGAGGTTCCGCCCATGTCAAAGCTGATCGCCTTGCCGATGCCCTCTGCCCGCGCCAGTCGCGCTGCTGCGGCAACCCCGGCGGCGGGGCCCGACAGCAGCGTTTCGACCGGCCGCAACCGTGCGGTGGTCACGCCGATCACCCCGCCGGTCGAGGTCGCGATGTCCAGCGGCGCGGTCACGCCAAGATCGGCCAGCCCCTCGGCCAGCCGGCCATAGTAATCGTCCATCAGGGGACGGATATAGCTGTTCATCACGGTGACAAGAGCGCGCTCGAACTCCCGGACTTCGGGCCAGATCTCCGCCGAAGCGGTGACCAGAATGCCCGGCAGGCGCGCGGACAGGCGTGCGGCCAGGTCAAGTTCCATCTGCGGATGGGCATAGGAATTCACCACTAGCACCGCCAGCGCCGCCACCCCGTCGGCGCGCACAGACTCTGCCACGCGGTCGATATCCGCCTCTGTAGGTGTCAGAACCTGCGACCCGTCCGGGCGCAGCCGCGCGGGGATCTCATGGACATGATAGCGCGGGACCAGTGGCACGGGTTTTGGCGCCTTGTAATTGTAGCTATGCGGCAGCCCGCCGCGCCGCAGCGTCAGGATATCGCCATAGCCCTGGCTGACGATCAGACCCACAACGGCGCCGCGCCGCTCGATCACCGTGTTCAGCCCCAGGGTGGATCCATGCACGGCCACCGCGATGTCCCTGGCCGCGATCCCGGCCCGGTCGAGCAGCATCGGCACCCCTCGCAACACGGCGGACGCCGGATCGGTACGGTCGCTAGGCTGTTTCCAGGTGATCGGCCGTCCGCCGGCCTCTGGCATCGCGACGAAATCGGTGAAGGTCCCGCCGACGTCGATGCCGATTCGCCAGCCCATCGCTACCTCAACCTCGGGTTCAGGGCGTCTCGCAGCCAGTCGCCGAACAGGTTCACGCCCACCACCAGAAGCATCAGCGCCGCCGCCGGAAAGATCACCAGCCACCATTCGCCCGAGAACAAGAAGGCATAGCCGGTGCGGATTAGCGTGCCCAGGGACGGTTCTGTCGGGGGCAGGCCGAAGCCCAGAAAGCTCAGCGTTGCCTCGCCCATCACGGCAAAGGCGATGTCCAGCGTGGCCAGCACCGCGATCGGGTTGACCACATTGGGCAGGATATGGCGCCGCAGGATAAAGCCTGACCCGCGCCCGGACAGCCGCGCGGCGGCGACGTAATCCTTGCTGCGCTCGACCAGCGCAGCGCCGCGCACAAGGCGTGCGAAATGCGGCCAATGCGAGATGCCAAGCGCGAGCACGACAAGCGGCATAGAGACATCGGCGACCGCGCTGGGTGGCAGCGCGGCGCGCACCAGACCGCCGATCAGAAGCGCCAGAACGATCGCGGGGAAGGTGAACTGGATATCCGCGGCGCGCATGATAATGGCGCCCACAAGGCCGCCGTACCAGGCGGCGATCAGGCCCAGCATCGTGCCAAGCCCGCAAGACAGCATGACGGCGAACAGCCCAACCATCAGGGAGGTCCGGGTGCCATAAAGAATCAGCGACAGCATATCCGCGCCCTGATTGTCCGTTCCCAGCACAAAGGGCGCCTGCCCCTGGTCGGTCCAGATCGGCGGGATCCGGGAGTTCAGCAGATCCAGCGAGGCCAGATCGTAAGGATCGGTCAGCGCGACAAGCGGCGCGAACACCGACCCCAGCACAAGAAGCAGAACGATGGCGGCCCCGAACATGGCGGAGGGTGCGCGCAGGAACCGGCGGAACAGGCCCGTGCGGGCAGGCGGGGCAGCGAAATCGGTCATCCGCTGGCACCTGCGCCATGCCGCAGCCTTGGATCGACCACCGCATAAAGCAGATCGACCACAAGGTTCACGAAGGTAAAGAACACCGCCGTCAGCAGCAGCACCGCCGAGATGACCGGCGCGTCGGTGGCGCCAAGCGCCTGAATGAACAGCAGGCCGACGCCGGGCCATTGGAAAACCGCCTCTGCCACCACGGCGAAGGCAAACAGAAAGCCTAGCTGGATGCCACTCACCGTGATGACCGGGATCAGAGTGTTGCGCAGCGCGTGGCTAAGGTTGATCACGCGCGGATGCAGACCCCGTGCATGGGCGAACCGGATGTAGTCAGAGCGCAGAACCTCGATCATCTCGGCCCGGACCAGCCGCGCCAGCAGGGCAACTTGCCCGACCGCCAGCGCAGTTGCCGGCATCACCAGCGAGGCAAGCCCCGTCCGTGTCAAAAGACCGGTTTCCCAGCCGCCGACCATCACGGTTTCCCCGCGTCCGAAGGACGGCAGCCAGCCCAGGTTCACCGCGAAGGCAAAGATCAGCAGTATCGCGATGACGAAGGTCGGGATAGAGACGCCGATGACCGTCAGCGTCAGGGCGATGCCCGCATCCAGATGCCCCTGGCGCAGCGCGGCATAGATGCCCACCGGCAAGCCGATCAGCAGCGACAGGATCAAGGCGAACAGCGCCAGTTCCAGCGTCGCAGGGGCACGTTCGGCCAGCAGGCTCGCCACCGGCCTTTGGGTCGACCAGGACATGCCGAATTCGCCCTGAACCGCGTTGCCCACATAGGTCAGGTAGCGCCAGATCGCGGGCTCATCCAGACCAAGCCGCAGCCGAAGGGCCTCTCGGTCCTCCGGCAGGGCGTTGATTCCAAGGATGCTCGAGACCGGATCGCCCACCACGGTGGACAGGAGAAACGCGAGAATGCTGACCACGAACAGCACGAGCAGTGCCTGTCCCGCACGTTGCGCGATCAGTGGAATCAAGGCGTTTCTCCCTGCCGGACCGGGCTTAGTTCGGGGCGAGGACCACGTTTTGCAGCGTCAGCGTCGCATCGCCCCGCATCGGAGCCGTGACATTCGCGCTCATGCCCCACAGCAGCATCGGCTGGTGTAGATAGACCGCGTGCACGGTGTCGCGCGCGGTCTCCAGACCCAGACGATACAGCTTTTCACGCTCTGCCGGGTCGAAGGTCACCGGCAGTTTCGCCGTGACTTCGTCGACGATCGGGTTGGAGTATAAGGCCCAGTTGAAGAAGCCCTGCTTGGTCTCGGCATTGCGGGTCTGGATCGTTGCGGTAAAGGTGTCTTGCGCATCCCACGAATTCGAGCCGGAGCCGATCAGGTGAAAGCTCGACGTCGGACCGTTCACCAGCATCCGCGCGAATTCCGGCCAGACCATGCCGTTCACCTGAACGTCGATGCCGATCCGGGCCAGCATAGAGGCGGCGGCGCGGCAGATGTCGTCGGTGTTGACATAGCGTTCCAGCGGGCAGTTCAGTTGCGTGGCAAAACCGTCCGGATACCCGGCCTCGGCCAGCAGCGCCTTGGCGGCGTCGATGTCGGTGGGCCAGCGCACGTCCAGATCGGGCTGGTATCCCGCGATCCCCGGCACAGAGGCGGTGCCGATCACCCGCGCATGGCCCCGCATCACCCGGTCGGCGATCAGGTTGGCGTCGATCGTCTTGGCGATCGCAAGCCGTACCCGCGGATCCTTGAACGGGTTGGACTCCAGCGGATTGCCATCCTTGTCGGTCGTGTCCAGCGCCACGTCGCGGCTGCCGTCCATCTCTATCTGCATCGCCAGCAGCTGGGGCTTTTCCGTGACCTCGAAGCCCGGCGCAACCGCGACGCGGTCCGCGTCCTGGATCGGCAGATCGGTGATAAGATCGACCTCGCCCGACAACAGCGCGGCCACACGGGTGGGGGCGGCCCCGATGGGGGTATAGATCGCCTCGGTCACATTGCCGGTCCACTCGCCCCAGAAGGCGTCGTTGCGGACGAATTCTGTCTTGGTGGCCTGATCGTGGGACACCAGCTTCATCGGGCCGGTGCCATTGGCGTTGCGGACCGAAAACGCCTCTGCCCCCTCGGCGCCCAGATCGGGGATCTCTGTGGAATCATTCGCCTCGGCCCAGGCCTTGGACATGATGAACATCCGGCTCATCTTGCGCGGCAGGATCGGGTCGGGTGCGCCGGACACGACGTCAACCGTCAGCGGATCGACGACGACAACCTCGGTGATCCCACCGAACAGGGCGGTGTAGAACCGGCTGTCCTTGGCGCGCCAGATCGAAAACGCCACGTCCACCCCCGTCATCGGTGTGCCGTCGTGGAACACGACGCCCTCGCGCAGGGTAAAGCGCCAGGTGTTGTCGCCAACATAGTCCCAGGACGTCGCAAGCCCGGGCACCGTGTCCATGTCTAGGTTCAGCGCCGTCAGACTGTCATAGACCTGACGGAAGATCGCGGTCGTGACAAAGTCGTTGGTGGCATGTGGATCCATCGTCAGGGCAGGGGTTGTCCCGGCATAACGGAAAGTCTCTGCATGCGCTGCGGACAGGCCAAGCGTCAGTCCGGCGGCACCGGCAAGCAACAGGTGTCTGATCATCGAAAGGCTCCCAGGTTTCAGAGCGTCCGGTTGGGTCGGACTTGATAATTTGTGAAATCAGGCTAACCGTAGAGATCAATCTAGGCAATGACCTTGCGTCACAATCGATTTGATCGCACGGACTCTTGCGCCGAGGCATAAACATAAGGCCTGTTACATGAGCGATGTCCCTTCCGTGACCGTCTTTCGCAACGCAACCCTGTTCGACGGGGTCTCGCGCGAGCTGCGCGGCCCGGTGGATGTGGTGGTCGAGGGTGGGCTTATCGCCGAGGTTGTCGAGGGGCGCGCCTCTGTTCCCGCGGCGGTCGAGGTGGATATCGCCGGGCGGACGCTGATGCCGGGTCTGATCGATGCGCATGTGCATCTGATGGCGGTTCATCTGGTGGCGTCGAAAAACCTCGATACGCCGTTGACGCTGATGACGGCCAAGGCCTTGCCGCGCATCCGCAACATGCTGGAGCGGGGATTTACCTCTATCCGGGATGTGGCGGGGGCGGATTTCGGCATCCGCGAAGCCTTGGCGATGGGGTTGATCACCGGGCCGCGTGCGTTCGTCGGCGGGCCGGCCTTTACCCAGACGGGGGGGCATGCCGACCACCGGCGCAAGACCGACGGCGCGCGGGTGCGGGACCGGAATGCCAATGGTGTCGACAATTTCTCGGTGCTGGTCGACGGTCCGAACGAAATGCGCATCGCCGTGCGCGAAGAGCTTCGCAAGGGCGCGGACCATATCAAGCTGATGGCGGGCGGGGGCGTCGGTTCTCCGCATGACAATATCGACGATTACCAGTTCACCGAAGAGGAAATCCGCATCGCCTGCGAAGAAGCTGCGAGCCGCCAGCGGTACGTCTGTGCCCATACCTATGGCAGCGTCGCGGTGCAGCGCGCCGTTCAGAACGGGGTGCGCACGGTCGAGCATTGCAACCTGATCGACGCCGAGACCGCAGCCATCGTGCGCGACTGCAATGCCTTCGTTGTGCCGACCCTCGTCTGCTACGAGGTGACAGAAGAGCATGGCGACGCGCTGGGCCTGTCGCCCTTCGTGATGGACAAGCTGCGCTATGTGAACGACTCCGGCATCCGGATGCTGGAACTGTGCGAGACGGCGGGCACGCGGATGGGGTTCGGGACCGATCTGATGGGCGAGATGGAATATGCCCAAAGCTACGAGTTCGTCATTCGCGCGCGGGTGCAGAAGCCGGTCGATATCCTGTTGTCGGCCACCTCCGTGAACGCAGAGATCCTGCAACAGACGGGCAAGCTGGGCGTGGTGGCGCCCGGCGCCATTGCCGATCTGATCGTGGTGGACGGCAACCCGCTGGAAGACATCTCGCTGCTCGACGGGCAGGGAGAGAACATTCCCGTCATAGTCCAGGCCGGGACTATGTACCGCAACCGGCTGGGGGCAACGGAAAGCGCGGGCACCACGCGGGTGGGCGTTTGAGCCCGCCTGCATGACAAGCGTTGCGCAAACCGGGCGGTCACTGGTTCCTGTGCTGTGTCTTCTGGCGCTTGTGGGGCAGGTCGGCTCGTTCCTGTACCTGCCGGCGCTGCCGACCATCGGGCTGGAATTCGCGGCCAGCGAAGGCGGCCTGCAGGGCACCGTGGTGTCGTTCCTGCTGGGCTCTTTGCTCGGGTTCGCGCTGATCGGCCCGCTCAGCGATCGCCACGGACGCTCGGAAATCCTGAGCATCGCCGGGATGATCTTTGTCGCCGGTTGCATCGGCAGCGCGCTGGCCCCGAACCTGGGGACGTTGATCGCCGCGCGATTCGTTCAGGGGATCGGGTCGGTGGCTGGCATCATCACCGCACGCACCGTCATCCGGGACAGCTTTGCCCCGGCCGAGGCGGTGCGCCTGATCTCATATGTCAGCGCTGCGAATGCCGCTTCAGTGGCCGCCAGCCCGATCCTGGGGGCGTTCCTGCTGACACTGGTCGGATGGCGGGCGGGGTTCTGGCTGGCCGCGGCCTTTGCGGCGGCGATCACTCTGATCGGGGTTGCGATGCTGCCAAGATCGGAACGGCGCCCCGCGGGGCCGACATTGGCAAGCGCCTGGCGGATCCTCGCGTCCCCGGTCTGGCGCGCGTCCTTGCTGATCGCGGCGGGAACGAACGCGGCCTTTCTGGTCATGATGGCGGCCAGCCCCTTTGTCTTCATAGTGCTTCTGGATCGCAGCCCTGTCGCCTATAGCTGGATCATGGCCGGTATCCTGAGCACCTTCGGAGTGGCGGCCGCGCGCAGCGGGCGGCTTGCGGGGCGGCTGGGGCCCAAGCAGGTCATGCGGCTGGCCATTGGGCCGATGATGCTGGGGGCGTTCGGGCTGCTGCTGGGCGCCCTGCTGTGGCCCGATGTCTGGGTCGTGGCCCTGCCGCTGGCGCTGATGGTGGGCGCGATGGGGGTTCTGGTGCCGTCGGCGCATATGGCGATGATGGCGCCGTTCCCGGACCTTGCGGGAACCGCTACAAGCTATGGCATGCTGGCGACGACGACCTTCGGCGCCTTCGCCGTCTGGCTGTATTCCCAGACCCTCGCGGGGTCGGTCGTGGGGTTCGGCGGTGCCATCACCGCGATGGCGGCCCTTTCGGCGCTGGGCTGGGCGCTGTTGCCATCGACGGAGCATGCCGGATGACCGACCAACCTGTTCTCGACATGCGGGGGGTGAGCGTTGCCCTCAAGGCCGACGGCCCGCGCGTGCTGGAGCGGATCGACCTGCGGATCGAGGCCGGGCAGATCCTGGG
>CAYGRI010000005.1:0-13791 GCA_964352155.1 uncultured Maritimibacter sp.
CGGGATAGGTCCAGCCGGTCTCCGGGTCGACCAGCGACCAGATCACCGCCATCGAAAAGGGCACTATCAGCCAGATTGTGCAGATGACCAGCAGCGCGGTCAGCAGCACCCGGTTCAGCCAGTTCACCTGGCGTCGGGGCGCGCGGGCGGACTGCGGCGGGGCCGCGCGGGCGGGGGAGGTCACGTTTACCATCTGCCGCCCCTCAGCAAGAGCCGCGAGGCGATGGCCAGCAGCAGCGAGCCGAACAGCGCCAGCCCCATCAGGCTGACCCCGACCGCCGCCGCCTGGTTCCAGCGCCCGAAGCTGTCCTTGAAGAACACCATCAACTGCGCCATCGACTGCACGTTGGTCGGGCCAACCGTGACCTGGAAGGCAAAGTCGCCCGCCGCGTTGATGAAGATGATGACCAGCGCCGCCTGCATGGCAGAGGCGGTCAGCGGCGCGATCACCTTGCGGAACCGGTCCCAGGCCCCGGCGCCCAGATCGCGGGCGGCGTCCAGCACCTCGTCCGAGATCGACTGCACCGCCCCCGAAAGCAATAGCAGCGCGAAGGGCATGTTCTTCCAGATCTGCAGAAAGACGACGCCCCAGGCCCCGCGATCGTTCTGCATCCGGATCGGCGCGCCGGTCAGGCCCAGCCACATGAAGATCTGGTTGAGGATGCCGTGATAGGCGACGATGTTGATGAACAAAAACGCCGCCACCAGCCCCGGCACGAACAGCGGAGCCTTGAGCAGGGCCGACACGACCAATGAGCCGCGAAACGGCCGCCGGAGCCAGATCGCGATGGGATAGGCCAGAACCACGGAACCGATGGCGCTGACCGTGGCGATATAGGCCGAATACTGAAAGGCGCGGGAAAACGCCTTGCTGTTCAGGACCTTCTGCCAGTGATCCAGCGAGAAGCTGTCTTCGCCCACAAGGTTGAAATAGCCAAAACTCTGCATCACAGCCACGTAAAAGACCGACCCGATCATCACCAGGATCAGCCCCAGACCCGGCAGGAGCAGCAACAGGATGGTGCCTGTGCGCCGCCAGTTCACGAAGGCTCTCCGGCGACAAGGCGCAGCCGTTCGGGCGGCAGGCGAAAGGTGATCGTGCCATCCGTGGGATTGTGGGTATGTGGCAGATGCAGGCGCTGCTCGGGCGAGGTGTCGACGCGGACGTGGATCTCTGTATAGGCGCCCTGATAGGCGCGTTCGGTGATCCGCGCGGTGATCGCCCCGGGGGTGCCGGGGGCGCAAGGCTCGGCATCCTCGGGCCGCCAAACGATATGGCTGCGGCCGGGGGCAGGGGCCTCGGGGATGGTCAGGACCCCAAGCGCGGTCTGCGCCTGGTTGTCAAAGACCGCCTCTATCGGCAGGAAATTCGCGGCACCGATGAAATCCGCCACAAACAGCGTCTCGGGCCGGTCATAAACGTCTTCGGGGGTGCCGATCTGGTCGATCCGGCCGCCGCGCATCACCACCACCCGGTCCGACATCGACAGCGCCTCTGCCTGGTCATGGGTCACGTAAATCGCGGTAAAGCCGAATTCCCTCTGCAAACCGCGGATCTCGCGGCGGACCTGATCGCGCAGCTTGGCATCGAGGTTCGACAAGGGTTCGTCAAACAGCACCACGGCTGGCTGCATCGCCAGCGCCCGGGCCAAAGCCACCCGCTGTTGCTGCCCGCCCGACAGTTTGTTCGGCAATTTGTCGCGATGGGCGGCCAGATCCACCTGGCCCAGTAACCGCTCCAGTCGCTCCAGCCGCTCTGCTTGCGGCACGCGGTTCTGACGGGGGCCAAAGTCGATATTGTCGGCCACGCTCAGATGCGGAAACAGCGCGTAGGATTGAAAGCACATCGCCATGTCGCGCTTTTCCGGCGGCGCCGTGGTGATATCCTGGCCGGCCAGCAGGATCTGTCCGGTCGACGGCATGTGAAACCCGGCGATGGTCTTGAGCAGCGTGGTCTTGCCGCAGCCCGACGGGCCCAGCAATGTCACGAATTCGCCGGGTGCGACCGACAGTTCGATGTCGCTGAGCGCGCGGAACCCATCCTCGAACACTTTGGACAAGCCATTGATCGTCAAGGCAGACGCGCCCTCGGACATGTGGTCTTTCCCTTTTGAATCCGGTTGCAGCCCCGGATATCACCGTTAAATTCACACCATGAATATATTGGTTCGGCCTCAGATTCGTGACGTCCATGCGAAACATTGGTGACAGCGCGCCAGCGCGGCTGTTGCGTCCGCTCAAGCCCAATGAACGCGCCATTCTGGAGGCGATCCGGCGCAAGCCGGGGCAAAGCCGCGCCGAGCTGGCCGCGCGCCTGCGCCTGTCGCCTGCCTTGCTCAGCGGCACGGTCGGCCGGTTCCTCGAAGACGGCTGGATCCGCGAGAAACGCCACCGTGCTCCGGCCCAACGCGGCCAGCCCGCGCTGCGCACACAGCTTCAGCCGGGCGTGATCGCGGGGCTGGGCGTCAGCCTGTCCACCGGGGGGATCGAGGCGGCCGCCATGGATCTGAGCGGGGGCCTGCTTGGCGCGGTCAGCGACCGCACCGGGGCGCAGGATATCGGGGCCGGCGCCCCGGTGTTGGCCGAAGCGGTCGAGCAGCTGTTGCCCCGGGCCCGGTGCTGGGCGGGCCTAACGATCTGGACGCCCGCCCTGATCAACGCGGCCGGTAAGATCGAGGAAGTCACGCCGTCGCAGCGCGGCGTCAATTTCCTGCGCTACAAGGCGATGCTCGAAGACCGGTTCGGCCTCCCGGTCGCGCTTGAAAGCAAATGCCCGGCGATGGATCAGGCGATGTATGGTAGCCAGCCGGATGCCATCGTCTTCGTACTGTTTCTGGATTACGGCGTGGGCGGCAGCCTGGTTGACGAGCTGCGGGTCTATCGCGGCGGGTTCGGGCAGGCGGTCAACATCGGCGCCTTGCTGCCCGACAGCGGGCCGCGCCCGTCGCTGCCCGATCTGGCCCGGTATCTGGGCCTGCCGGGGGACGAACCGGGCCCCGAGATCATGGCCGCCTTGGCCGAGGCGGGGGCGGATCCCCGCCTGTCAGGCTGGATCGCCAGCCGCGGGGCCGCGCTGTCAGAACCGCTAAGCATCGTGGCGCAGCTGCTCAATCCGACAGAGATCGTGCTGAGCGGCCTGTTTCCGGAACCCGTGCTGCGAGGCCTGGCCGCCAATGTGGATCTGAGCCAATTCGACACGCCGGGGCGGCTGCCCATCGCCAAGCCGCGTCTGCGCACCGCCAGAACCGTGGGACCCGGCGCGCTGGCCGCGTCTGCGGGGGCGGCCTCGCTATACCGCGCCATTTGCGCGCCCGATCCCTGACGCGTATTCACGCGGGGGATGGCCGGGCCTGCGCTGCGACCCTGACCGAGGGCCGGTTCCTGTACAGCGCGGAACCACCGGAGCGGGTCCAAACATACCGACACTCCCCGGCCGCCGATACGGCGCGCGCGAAAAGCGCATCTGTGTCTTCTGGTCGCATCAAGGGTGCGCCGTGCCCGCAATCCTCGATCACATGGAGATATGCGTCAGGGTTCAAAGCCGCGATTTCCTTGAAGTGTTCCAACCCGTGCAGATTGTCCTTGTCGGCTCTAAACACGTAAAGGTCGGGCGCGAAGGTGCGTCCGGGAATGATCTGGGACTGGTCTGTCCACATGCGCCCATCAAGTGGCAGCGCGTGAAGCAGCAGAAGGCCTGATACATCCTCTCGGTTCATACCTGACAGCGCTGCCATGCTCGCGAACGGCGGCAAACTCCGGATGGTGACGCCGGGTGCCCTTCGCCGACTGCACAAGGGGAAATCCCATCCGGGCGCATTCAATCCCAATCGCCGGGAAAGAAGATCGGGTTGGAAAGGGCGAGCATCTGGCCTTCGGCGCGACGCAGCAGGACCATCACCGGGCCAGGCAATGGCCGTGAAGCGCCGTCAGCTCGATGCAGCCCATGACCAGAAGATCGTCACCGGCCAGGGCCAGCGCCTGGGGCAGACCAGAGACGGTGTTGTGATCGGTCAGCGTCACGAAATCGAGGGCGCGGCTGCGGGCGTTGGCGATGAAGTCCGGCACCGGCCACGCCCCGTCGGAATGATCGGAATACCCGTGCAGGTCGCCTTTGTACCAGCCGGGGCCCCGGTTCCTGGTGGCGCGCGCCGTATCGGCCATCGGGCCGGGGGTGGGCGCGTCTTCCAGCGCCACCGTCAGGGTGAAAGAGATCTTGCCGGGCGGCAGGATACGATGCGTGTCAAGCTCCACCACCCAGGTCCCGGGCGCGATCGGTCCGGCGGTGTAGCCGTTGCTGGCCCAGGTCTCGGAGATCACGGGGCTTTGGTCGGCGTTGCGATGGCGGGTGCCGCGCGCGCCGTCGGGACCGTAGACAGGGATGCTCAGCCGATGCGGCAGCGGGCCGGTGCCGGGATGTTCGGGGGAATGGGCAAAGGTGGCGCAGATGTCCAGACGCCCTGGGGCAGCTGGAACGCATGCGGGATGCACCGGTCCATATCCTCGACCCCGAGGGTTCCGGCGAAGGTCGGGGACATGGGCGCGTCCATCAGCTCTGGGCATCCAGCCAGCGGCGGAACGCGAAGGGCTGGTGCAGATTGACCATATCCGGCGCCATCTGGCGCAGGCGCGCGAACACCGCCGGGTCTTCCCCCATATAGGCCACCATCGCCTTGGCCCCCGCCGCGCGGCAGGCGGCAAACTCGGCCGGGTCGTCATCGCACCCGAACTCGACCACCTTGGGCGACAGCGCCAGCACCGCGTCGAGGCTTGTCGGGTCCTGCCGGCGCACCATGATCTCCGCCTCGGGCGCCAGGGTGCGCAGGTGCCGGATCTGGCCAAAGTCAAACGACCAGAAAAAGCACCGCCCCATGGCGTCCAGACGGGTCACGCAATCGACCACCGCGCCGGGATCGGTTGCCTTCAGCTCCACGTAAAGCTGCCCGTCGTATAGTGCGGCGACACGAAGCATATCCTCCAGCATCGGGATCGGCTGGCCCCGGAAATGGGGGCTGTACCATCCGCCTGCGTCGACCCCGGACAGCTCGGCCGCCTTGCGCCAGCTGACCGCGCCGCTGGCATCGGTCGTGCGGCGCAGCGAGGCGTCGTGGATCACGGCAAGCTGGCCATCGGCGGTGCTGTGCAGGTCAAGCTCCACCACATGGAACCCGGCGGCAAAGGCGCAATGGGCGGCCGGAATCGTGTTTTCAGGGGCGAATTCGCAGGCGCCGCGATGGCACACAACCTCCACCGGCCAATCGGCAGGGGGCCGCCAGGGATGTACAAGCTCCGGCCGGTCCGAGCAAATGCCCAGCACCGGCAGGTGCCGAAGCTCTGCCATGCGGCGGGGATCCTCTTCGTGCCAAAGCACCACGAACTGGCCGCGCCGGGCGGCTTCGGCAAAGAAGGCGTCGGTCAATAGATCCTGCGGACGGTCCAGATGTTCCCAGCACAGATGGATTACATCTGCGCCCGCCGCATGCTCGAACGGGTCCACGCCGACGGGCACGAGGGCGGAGCGGGGGTAGGGGCAATCGGCCTCTGCCAGCATCTGGGCGGAGGCGGGATCGAAGGCGCCCAGGATCGCCCGCTGGATACCATGAGCTTTGAGGGCGGCGAGGGTGGGCAGCGTCGCGTCCCGGTCCTTGATGTCGGCATAGATGCCGCTGCCGGTCCGGGCGGCCAAGCTCAGCACCGCGTCCAGCGGAACGGCGGACACGCCCTGGCGCGCGGCCTCTGCGATTGCCGCCTCGGCGCTGAGATCGCGCAAAAGCTGCCCTTCGGGAAAGGCCGCATCGTGGAAGGCGAACAGGCTGTCGTCGGCGGACAGGCGAATGTCCACCTCCCACATATCGGCCCCCAGTTGCGCCGCCGCCCGGTATGCCTCAAGCGAGCAATCGGGCGCATAGGCCGAGGCCCCGCGATGGGCGATGGAATAGGGGCGCGCGGGTTTGGTCCAATCGGTCATATCCGGTCCCCGCTGCCGTCAAGGGCCAGAAGGCAGGGGCGGTTCAGCCCCCAACCGACCGCTTCGCCCAGCGCCACCTGCCGTCCGGCGGGCTGGATCGAGCCCAGCATCGCGCCAGAGGCTAGGCGCACATCGAACAGCTCTTCGCGGCCCTGGGTTTCGACTAAGATCACCTTGCCCCGGGTGCCACGACCGTATTGCGGGCCGAAATGCTCTGGCCTTACGCCAACCTCGCGCGCGCTGGCGAAATCCCCCTCCAGTTCGCTGGCCGCGACGAAAGAGATCGGCGGGTTGCCCAGAAAGCTCTCCACGAATCTGTCGCGCGGGTCCTGGTGCATGACCTTTGGCGCGTCGAACTGCACGATATTGCCCGCGGTCATGATCGCGATGCGGTCGCACATCGACATCGCCCCCACCTGATCATCGGTGACGAGGATCGCGGTGATCCCGGTGTCTTGCTGCAGGCGGCGGATCTCTGACCGCATCTCCGGCCGCAAGTTGGCGTCGAGATTGGCCAAAGGCTCGTCCAGCAGCAGGAAATCTGGTTTGCGCACCAGCGCCAGGGCCAGCGCCATGCGCTGTTGCTGGCCGTCCGACAATTGCTTCGGGCGCCGATCCTGCAGTTCCGAGATATGCACCATCTCGGCAATCGCACCGACCTCGCGCTTGATCTCGCCGTTCTGTTTCTTCTGCATTTTCAGCGGGAAGGCGATGTTGTCGAAGATGCTCATCTGCGGATAGAGCGCATAGTTCTGAAAGACGACGCCAACGTTGCGTTCCTGGCTGGGCTTGCGGGTGACGTCTTCGCCGCCGGACAAAAGCTGCCCGCCATCGATGCGGTGGATGCCGCAGATCGCGAATAGGATGGTGGATTTCCCACAGCCCGAGGGGCACAACAGAGCGATCATCTCGCCCGAATGCTCTTTCAGGGTGATGTCCTGGATGACGGTCGTGTCCCCGAACCGTTTGGTGAAGTTGATCAGCTCAAGTTGCATCAGCCCTTGGTGCCCCCGCCATAGATGTTCATCAGGGATTTCTGGAAGATCACGTAGATCAGCATGACCGGCACGGCGTAGAACAGACCCACCGCCTTGAACAGGTTGAAATCCGCGATCCCGTCGTACGAGATCAGCGAGGCGAGGTAGTTCGACAACACCTGCGCGTCCGATCCCGGTGCCAGCACAAGCGGCAGCACATATTCCGAACATCCCGGCAGAAAGAAAAAGATCAGCAGCGCCGCAAGCCCCGGCTGTACCTGGGGCAGGACAGGCTTCCACCAGACCATGCCCCGGCTCGCGCCATCCTGCACTCCGGCCATCTCGATCTCCCATGGGACGCTGTCGTAAAAGCCTTTCATGATCCGGATGCCAAAAGGCAATTCCAGCGCGGTCTTGACGATGAACACCCCCAAAAGCGTGTCATAGAGGCCCAGGAGTTGCAGGATCAGGAAGATGGCGATGATCAGGGTGACGGTAGGAAAGGCGTGCAGGATGATCAGCCCGCCCAGGAAGAACCTCCGCGCCGGAAAGCGCGGCCGCGACAGCGCATAGCCCGCCGTCACAGAGATGGCGGTGACGATCAGCGCGGTGGCGGTCACGAAGACAAAGGTGTTCAGCGTCACATACCAGATCGAGCCGCGCTCGCTGTCGGTGATCTCCCACAGAAACCGGAAATGCTCGAGGGTGAACCGATCCGGGATCAGCGATCCTGGCCGCGTATCGGTGACCGCTTCGACCAGCTTATGGACATACATCAGGATCAGCGGCGCCGAGAAGACGGCCAGCACCAGCAGGATGGGCCAGTTGCGGAAACTGTGCCGCATTGCCCGATCCTCGGCTTGGCCAGAAGCTCCTTGAAGTTGAGCAGCCGCAGATAGGCGAGGCTGGCGACGATCCCGACCATCACCAGGGCGAATGACGCGCCCAGCCCGTGCATCAGGCTGACGCCGTCGTTGTTCAGCGCCGTGTTGAAGGCCGCCAGCGCCCAGACCTTGGTGGTGGAACCGGGCCCGCCGTCGGTCGACAGCAGATTGAAGTCAAAAGAGGTCAGCAGCGACAACGTCCGAGAGGCCGTCACGAACAGGACTGGCCAGCGCAGCCGTGGCAAGAGGATGTAGCGGACTTGCTGCCAGCGGTTCACCCCGTCCACCTCTGACGCATACAGCGTCGGCGACGGGATCGCCCGGATCGCCGAAGAAACAGGATCATCCCCATCGACGCCCCGACAAAGCCGTTGATCAGCATCACCGTCGTCCTGGCGTGATAGCTGGTGTCCATCATCCAGTTGCGCGGCACCGCCCCGAACCAGCCGGTGACAGTCGAGATGATCCCGGTGTCCCAGGTCAGCCATTTCCACATCAGCACATACATCACCGGCGGCAGGATCCGCGGCAGAAACCAGATCGCCCGAAAGCTCGCGGCGGGCCCGGCGGGCAGGTAGAAGGTCGAGATCGCCAGGCCCAGGCCGAACACGATACAGGCCGAACACGATATTGAAGCTGAGCGTCAGCGTCACTTAGGTGAAAAAGTTCAGCGCGAACCGCCAGGTCGAGGGCAGAGAGAACAGCAGCGAGAAATTCTCGGTCGTCCAGATCCAGCCAGTATAGGCGGCCTCGGTCAGCATATCATGATCGGCGGACGGAATGCCGCCACTGGTCAGAAGGGCAAGGAACGCGGCCTCGGTGGCAACGCGCTCGTCCAGAACCGATTGCTTGAACAGATCCGCCGCCGCCTTGCGGTCCCGGGTGGCGCGGATCGGATGGTCGCGCAGGTTGCGCAACACCCGCTCCAGATCGCGGCGGCTGTCGTAGTTTTCGCCGAAATGGTCGTCGCGCAGTTCCGCGGCGGTGCGCGGGTCAAAGGCCTCGGCCATACGGGCAAACCCCGCGTCGGTGATGACAAAGCCCGCATTGCGCAAAAGGTCGAGCGTTTCGGTCGGCACTCCCGCCTCGTACAGGCTGCGCAAATCGGGCTGGATCAGAACGTAGTCGCCGGCCTTCACCCCGGTCGAGGTGCTCATATTGGCGAAGGCAAAGACCGTCGTCATCACCACGGGCAGCAAAAACAAAAACACCACGCTGATCAGCGCGGGCGACAGGAGCAACAGGCCAAGGCGGTTTCGCTGGTTCATCGGACTTCGGAGGAGGAGGAAGAGCGGGGCAGTCGTCGCAAAGCGCCCGCCCCAATTGCGATCAGCGAACGATCAGTTCGTCGCCAGGAATGGCCGACAGCTCGACTTCGAGGGCGGCGACCGCTTCGGCCGGGGGCTGGGTGCCGTTCCAGGCGGCCCCGAGACCTTTCCACATGGCTTCGGAGAACGCGCCATACTGAACGTTATTGGGCGGCGCATTGGCATAGGGCAGCAGACGCTCGGTCGCTTCGTCGGCCCAACGGTCGTTGGCATACAGCTCGATGTTGGAGGTGGTTGGACTGGATTACGTGGAACGCGTTCAGGCGCAGTTCAGAGGCGATCTTGACCAGCTGGGCGGCGATATCCTCGATCATGTCGTCTTCCTGATCGGTGATCAGGTCGACCAGCGGTTGGTTGATCGTGTTGGCGCGGCCATCGGCATTGCCCGCGAGGATCAGCGAGAACTCGATGGTGCCGCAGAAATCGTCGTTGCCTTCGCGGGCATAGCGGCCAAAGTGCCAGGTGCCGCCGTGCCACATCGCGGCCTTGCGGTTGGCGACCTCCTTTTTCCATTGGTTGCCGTCGGTGCCGATGTGGTTCTTGCGCACGACGCCGGCCTCGACCGCATCGACGAAGAACTGGTAGAACCCTTCCATCGCGGCCTTGTCCAGCACCAGCTTGCCGGTCTCGGCGTCAAGCAACTGGCCGCCGAAGGATTGATAGAACTGCGCGTAGTCGGGGGCCCTGGAGGCGCGCGGATACAACCCGTTGGCCTGTTCCACGAGGTTCATCTCAACGGCCTTCTTGGCGTCTTCCAGCACGTTGGCCAGGGTGTATTCGCCGGCCTTAACCTTTGCGCTCAGGCCGTCGCCTCCCCGTCGCACCTGCCCGAACGCCTCTGGCCGCGGGGTGTGGCGCCGGGCGCACTGTCAGGCAAGTGCGATCCGCTCGACCAGTCCGAAGAAGGCGTCGAGGGTCTGCATCTGCCTTTCGACCGGGGCAAAGACGACCTCTTCGCTGGTGGTCGTGCCGCCGCACAAGGTCAGTTGTGCGACATCGTCGCCGCGGCCCGTGCTGGTCTGCCAGACAAACCCGATCCCCATGCCGTTCGCAACCGCCTCATAGACCCCATCGCGGGTGTCCAGCGTCAGATAGGCCGAGGGCGCGAGCCCGTGGTCGCGGAAGTACCGGTTCACCACTGCCTGAGTCGACGACCCCTCCGCCCGGAAGATCAGCCGTTCGGTCATCAACTCGCGGGCGCTGGTCGTCTTCTTTCCGGCCAAAGGGCTGTCGGTCGGCGCGATGACCACCACCCGATTGGCCAGCAGGACCTTGCGCCGGAACCGGCCGTCTTTCGGGATGTTGGGCAAAATGCCCACGTCAACCGAATGATCGAGCACCGCGCGCATGATCTTCTGAAACGACCCGGTGGTGACCCGCAGTGGAACGTCCGGGAAATTCTTGTTGAACGCCGCGACCAGCGACATTCCGGGCATCGCATTGCCAAGTCCGACGGACAATTCTCCATTCGTGAGCGATCCGTGATGGCGCAACATCCGTTCCAGCGCCGCTTTCTCAAGCAGCATCCGGTCCGCCGAATCGCAGACCCTTTCGCATAGCGGGGTCGCGAGAAGCTGCCCGTTGGCACGGGTAAACAATTGCACGTCATAGGTTTTCTCAAGGCCATGCACATGCTGTGACACGCCCGGCGCGGTCAGCCCGAGTTGCCGGGCCGCCGCCGCGAAAGAGCCGGTTTCGGCCACCGAGCGCAACGCCTGCAAGGCGGATATGGACAAGGTCATCGGCCCCCCGAAAGCGAATCTTTGGAACACCGAAAGTCTAGCTTTCCCACATCACAGCCATGTCACATCCGGTGCCGAAAGATCTGGGCATCTGGTCTGCGCGGCAGGGCGGACGGCTGAAAACCATATCGATACGCAATCAAACGGGGCCTTTGCGCCGATCAGGGCCCGAACAAAGAGGGTGTGCCATCGTGAGGGTGGACGTAGTGCCAGACATATCTCGGGTCAGGGGCCTGTCGGCCGAGCTGGCCGCGGATGCAAGGCTTGTGCTGGCGGATCTCGACGGTTGTCTGATCTCCGAGGGGCGGCCGTTTCTCGATACCGCCAAGTTTGTCGAGGCCTGCGGGGATCGGCTTTGGATCATCTCGAACAATTCCAGCCACACCGCCGAAGCGCTCAGCGCCGAGCTTGCGGGCATGGGGCTGCACGTCACCTCGGACCGCATTCTGCTGGCCGGGGAACAGACGCTGCGCCATCTGCGCGCGGCACAGCCGGGCCGGTCGGTTGCGCTATATGCCAGCGAGTGTCTGAAGGCCCAGGCCCAGGCCATTGGGTTGCAGGCAGATGGCGCGCATCCCGACATCGTCCTGCTGTGCCGCGACACCGGATTTGCGATCCCCGAGATAGAGCGTGTCGCCGCCCAATGTCTGCGGGGCGCGCGGCTGTGGGTCTCGAACACCGACACCGCGCATCCCGGGCAGGACGGCCGCCCGGTGCCCGAGACCGGCGCGCTTCTGGCTGCCCTGCGCGCGGTGATGGGCGAGGTAGCCTTTGACTGCATCGGCAAACCGGACCCGCATATGGCGCAGGCGGTTCTGCACCTGACCGGCACCGCCCCGCAGGACGCCGTCTTTCTGGGCGACAATGCCGAGACCGACGGCGCCATCGCCCGGGCAATGGGCATGCGCTTCGTTCATGTGGTGCGGGAGCGCGCGGCATGACCCTGTATATCCTGCGCACCCTGTTCAAGATGGCGCTGACGTTGTTCGTGATCATCACTCTGGTGTTCTTTGCCACCCGGATGTCGGGCAGTCCGTTGGAGACCTTTCTGGGCGACGGTCTGACCGAGGAAGACCGCCTGCTGATGATCGAGTATTTCGGTCTCGACGGGTCGATCTGGCAGCAATATCTGTCTTATCTGCGCGGCGTCGCAGAGGGCAACTTCGGCCTTTCTTTCCTGGAACGCCGCCCCGTGGCCGAGATCGTTGCCGCGCGGATCTGGCCCTCGCTGCAACTGCTGCTGGCGGCCTTGGGGGTGACCCTGTGTGTGGCGCTGCCGCTGGGCATCCTGGCGGCGCTGTATCGGACAAGCTGGGTCGGATCGGCGATCATGGCGCTGGCCTTTGTGGGCTATGCGGTGCCGAATTTCGTGATCGCGACCTTCATGGTGCTGATCTTTGCCTTTGTGCTGAACTGGTTGCCGGTGGTGGGCAATGGCACATGGGCGCATTTCATCATGCCGACGATCGCCATGTCGGGCGTGCTGATCGCGGCGCTGACGCGCTTTACCCGCAACGCCATGCTGGATGTGCTGGGGCAGGATTTCATGCGCACGGCGCGGGCCAAGGGCCTGCCGGAAACCGTGGTGATCCTGAAACACGGGCTTCGCAATGCCGGTGTGACAGTGCTGTCGGTTCTGGGTCTGCAGATTGCCGGCATGGCGGCGGCGGGCAATGTGGTGGTCGAGGCGATTTTCAGCTGGCCGGGAATTGGCGAGCTTTTGGTGCAAAGCGCCATTACGCGTGACTATCCGGTGCTGCAATTCGGGGTCATCACCGTCGCGGCGGCAGTTATCGTGATCAATGCGCTGACCGACATCGCCTATGCCTTTGCCGATCCGCGCATCCGGCTGGGAAAGGCGTAGGGCGATGGTCGCTGTCACCGACACCCCGCAGCGGTCCTACCTTGCCACCTTGTGGTTCGAGGCGAACTGGGTCCAGCGGATCGCGGCGCTGCTGGCGTTGGCGCTGCTGCTGGCAGCCATCCTTGCCCCGTTGATCGCGCCGTTTGATCCGCTGAAACAAAGCCTGATCTCGCGCCTGCGCCCGCCGCTTGGGTTCGAGCGCTACAAGGACGGGTTCTTTCTGGGCACCGATGAGCTGGGCCGGGACGTCGTATCGCGGACACTCTACGGGTTGCGGCTGACATTGGGTCTGGCGCTGCTGGGCGCGCTTATCGGTCTGATGATCGGCGGCACGCTGGGCTTGCTGGCCGGGCTGCGCCGGGGCTGGGTCGAGGATACGATCATGGGCGCGGTCGATATTCAGATCGCCGTGCCCTTCACGCTGATCGCGCTGCTGATCCTGTCGATTTTCGGCTCCTCATTGCCGATCATGATCTGTGTGCTGGGCATCGCCGGATGGGAGCAATACGCCCGTATCGTGCGCGGCGAGGTGCGCAAGATCACCGAGATGCCGTTTATCGAGGCCGCCCGCGCCTCTGGCGGTGGGCAAAGCTACATCGCGCGGCGGCACGTGCTGCCCAACATTGTCTCGCCACTGGTGGTGCAGTTCACCTTGTCGGTGTCGAACATCGTGATCCTTGAATCGACGCTGTCCTTCCTTGGCCTTGGCGTGCAGCCGCCCACGGCGACGCTGGGCTCGATGGTGGGCTACGGGCGCGACTACATGCCGACCGCGCCCTGGATGGTGATCGCACCGGCCGTGGCCATCATCCTTCTGACCTTTTCCGTGCAGATCCTCGGCGACTGGCTGAGAGACCGCGCCGATGTGCGCCTGCAGGGCCGCTGATCCAACAAGAGGCCGAATGGCCCGCTTCTGTAACCAAGGAGAAAGACATGAAGAAGTTCCTTCTGACCACCGCCGCCGTTCTGGCCGCGTCCGGCGCCATTGCCCAGGAAATCACCGTGGGCGCCGCCAATGTGTCGAGCTATCT
>CAYGRI010000005.1:13801-49255 GCA_964352155.1 uncultured Maritimibacter sp.
GATGTCGACCCGGGCCGCGACCATTCCTAGGGGGGCTCGCAGTTCTACTACAACGCCTTCGACACGCTGATCGAGCGCGACCATTCCAAGCTCGAGCCGGTCTGGGAACCCGCGCTGGCCACAGAGTGGACGCAGATCGACGATCTGACCATGGAATTCAAGCTGCGCGAGGGCGTCACGTTCCACAACGGCGAGGACATGACCGCCGATGACGTGGTGTTCTCGCTCAACCGGATGTATCAGGCGACGTTTGCACCTTATGTGGTGCGTTCCAAGGACCGTCTGAGCAACTTCGTCGAAGCGGTCAAGATCGACGACCACACCGTGCAGATCAAGGTCGCGCGTCCCGAGCCGCTGTGGGAGACACTGGTCTCGCTGCAGCAGGTCATGATCATCCCCGAAGACTATACCAAGGCGCTGTCGGGCGATCCGGACGTGGCCGAGGATGGCGACTTCGAGGCGTTCAGCCTGGCGCCTGTCGGCACCGGCCCCTATGCGATCACCGACTTCACCCCTGGTGAGAAGGTGGAATACACCCGCTATGACGGCTTCTGGGGTGATCCCGCGCCGCTGGCCAAGGCAACCGTGATCCGCATTCCCGAAACGGCCAGCCGGATCACCGCGCTGAAGACCGGCGAGGCGGATATCGTCACCAACATCGCGCCCGACCAGCTGGCGCTGATCGAGAACGACCCAGGCCTCAAGACCGAAGGCTCGGCCACCGCGCTGTTCCACGTCATGATCATGAACGTGAACCACCCCAACCTGACCGACCCCAAGGTCCGTCAGGCGATGTCCCTGTCCATCGACCGCGACCTTCTGAACGAGGCGCTGTGGCTGGGTAAGGCGGTCGTGCCCTCGACCCATACGATGGCAGAGATGGGCGCGCTGCATATGCCCGAGCTGACCACCTTCGAGTTCGACCCGGAGAAGGCCAAGGCGCTGCTGGAAGACTCGAACTACGGCGGTGAGGAAATCGTCTTTGACGCCTTCCCGGTCTATTACACCAACGGGGTGCTGGCCGCGCAGGCGATCATGGAGATGTGGGCCGAGGTCGGTATCAACGGCAAGCTGAACGTGACCGACACCTGGACGGGCAACGACCCCGAGATGATGGCGCGCAGCTGGTCGAACCCGATGTATTTCGCGGACCCGTTCGGCTCGTTCGGTGTGATGTGGGCGCCCGAAGGCCCGTCCGAGGGGGCAGGCCGGTTCAACACCGATGCGGACTATGCGAAGATGTGGGAGCGGTTCCGCTTTAGCCAGGACGTCGAGGAACGCAAGGCTGCCTATGCCGAGCTGATGGAGCGCATCAAGCAGGACCCGCCGGTGCTGCCGCTGTACCGCCCGTTCGAGAGCTGGGCGATGCAGAAAGGGGTCAACTGGGCGCCGCAGCCTGGGCACATTCCCTACGTGCTCGACTTCCGCGCCGGCTCGATCTCGTTGGCTGACAGCTAAGCCTTTGGGTCGGCGCGCCTGCGCGCGCCGACCATCCGGGAGGGGCAAAGCCCCTCCCGGACTCTCCAGAGTATTTATGGCCAGAAGAAAGCCCGATCGCATGACCCTGAGCATTGCCATTGTTGCGGACATTCACCACGGCGCGCCCTCTCACACCAAGCGCGGCGATACGGCCCTTGGTCTGATGGCGCGCTTTGCCGATTGGGTGAAGGCCGAGGCGCCGGACCTCGTTCTCGATCTGGGGGACCGGATTTCCGATATCGACGAAGCGACCGACCTGGCGTTGGAACGCGAGGTGGCCGAGGCCTTTCGCGCCATCGATGCGCCGGTGCACCATATCTGCGGCAACCATGACCGTGACCATCTGAGCGTGGCGCAAAACGAAGAGATCCTGGGCCAGTCGTTGCAGAACGAGGTGCTGGATGCGGGCGATTGGCAGATCGCGCTTTGGCGGGCCGATGCCAAGATCGCCCGCGATCCGGAGCGGCGTGGCTTCAACCTGCCGGAGGCGGATCTGCTCTGGCTGTCGCGCGTCCTGCAGGCGGCCGAGACGCCGACGCTGGTGGTGAGTCATGTGCCCGTTTCTGGCCATGCGCAGACCGGCAACTATTATTTCCAGGGCAACCCGCAGTATTCCCGCTACCCCGAAAGCGAACGCGTGCGCCAGGTGTTGGCGCAGGCCCGCGTGCCGGTGGTTTGCCTTGCGGGGCATGTTCATTGGAACACCGTCACCACGGTCGACGGCATTCCCCACCTGACCCAGCAAAGCCTGACCGAAAGCTTCACCACCCAAGGCGCGCCCGCCGAGGCCTGGGGGATGCTGACCCTGACGGACACCGCCCATTGGCAGGTCTTTGGAAAGGACCCGTTCGAGGCGCGCATTACCCCGCAAACCGGGCGCTGGACGCCGCCCTTGATGCCGTTCTGACGTCCTGCCGCTTCGCTACCTGAGGATGTCTTATTGTCCTATCGCTTCGCTACCTAAGGACTTTGACCTGATGCTTGAAGTGCCTGTTCTCTCTGTAGAATCGCTCTCGGTTGCCTTCGGGCGCCACGTCGCGGTGCGTGATCTGTCCTTTGACATCCATGCCGGCGAGACGCTGGCGCTGGTGGGCGAAAGCGGGTCGGGAAAGTCGGCCACCGCGCTGTCGGTCTTGCGGCTGATCGAACGCGAAGGCGGGCGGATCGCGGGCGGACAGATCCGGCTTGGGGGCTCTGACCCGGTGGATCTCGCGGCGCTGGATGACCGGCAGATGCAGGCTTATCGCGGCAATCGCGTCTCGATGGTGTTTCAAGAGCCGATGACCTCGCTGAACCCGGTGATGCGGATCGGGGAGCAGCTGGGCGAGGTGCTGCGCCGCCATCAGGGCCTGTCGCGCAGTGCGGCGCGGCAGGCGGCCGAAGAGGCTTTGGCGCAGGTGCAGATCCCCGAACCGGCCCGCCGCCTGCGGCAATATCCGCATGAGCTGTCGGGCGGGCTGCGCCAGCGGGTGATGATCGCCATCGCGCTGGCCTGTCGGCCCGATGTGCTGATCGCCGATGAACCCACCACCGCGCTGGATGTGACCACTCAGGCCGAAGTCTTGCGCCTTCTCAAGAGGTTGCAGGCCGAGATTGGCATGGCGATCCTGTTTATCACCCATGACATGGGGGTGGTGGCCGAGGTCGCCGACCGCGTGGTGGTGCTGCGCCACGGGGTGACCGAAGAGGTGGCCCGCGTCGACGATCTGTTTGACGCCCCGCAATCGCAATATGCCCGCGATCTGATGGCGGCGACGCCCAAGCTGGGCCAGTCGCCGCTGCGCCCGGCGGTGCCACAGGCCGTGCCGGTGCTGAAGGTGGCGGGCTTGTCGAAGAGCTTTGCGCAGGGCGGCGGCTTTCTGACGCCGCAGACGGCGACGCGGGCGGTGCGCGATGTGTCCTTCGAGATCCGGCCGGGCGAGACGCTGGGGCTGGTGGGGGAATCCGGCTGCGGCAAGTCCACGCTCAGCCGCGCCCTGATGCGCCTGATCGAGCCCGATGGCGGCTCGGTCACCCTGGCCGGGCAAGAGATCACGGGGCTGGACGCGGCCGCCCTGCGGCAGGCCCGCAGCAATATCCAGATGGTTTTTCAGGACCCCTATGCCAGCCTCAACCCGCGCATGACCGTGCGCGATCTGATCACCGAGCCGGCCTATCTGCATGCCGGGCTGTCACCCGCGGAACGCGCCGCGCTGGCCGGGGACCTGCTGGAAAAGGTCACGCTGGAGCGGGACGCGGCGGATCGCTATCCGCATCAGTTTTCCGGCGGGCAACGCCAGCGGCTGTGCATCGCGCGGGCGCTGTCGGTCTCTCCCAAGGTGATCGTCGCGGATGAGGCAGTCTCGGCGCTGGATGTGTCCACGGCGGCGCGGGTCACTACGCTGTTGGAGCAATTGCAGGATGACCTGGGCATCGCGTTCTTGTTCATCAGCCATGACATCGCCGTGGTCGAACGGGTCAGCCATCGCATCGCGGTGATGTACCGGGGCGAGATCGTCGAGATCGGCCCGACCGAGCAGGTCCTGCGCCACCCAAAACACGAATACACCCGCAGCTTGCTGTCCGCCGTGCCCGTTCCGCGCCCCGGCGGTCGTCAACCGCAGCAGATACTGGAGCCTGCCGAATGATGGATGCCCCGCTGAAGCCCGAGCGTTTCGACAAAGCCGTGGACCATTATGTCGCGGCGCGACTGCGTTTTGATCCGGTCCTGATCGACTGGCTGGTGCGGGACACCGGGGCAGGCGGCAAGCGGGTGCTCGATCTGGGCTGCGGCCCGGGCTTCATCGCCAATGCCCTGGCCCCGCAGGTCGAAGAGGTGCTGGGGCTGGATCCCAGCCCGAACATGATCGCAGCCGCGCGCGCCGATGCCGCGCCCAATGCGCGGTTCGAGATCGGCAGTTCCGAAGACCTGGGCGCGGTGCGGGCGCCGGTGCAACTGGTGACCATCGGACGCGCCTTCCACTGGATGGACCGGCGGCGGACGCTGTCCGATCTCGACCCGCTGATCGCCCCGGGCGGCGCCATCGCGCTGCTGAACGACCAGCCCGTGGATGTCCCGATGAACCGCTGGTGGCGTGCATTCAACGCCGTCGCCAAGAGCTTTGCGGTGCTGGACGCGTACAACCAGCACCGGGCCTCGCAGGCGTGGGTGCCGCATGACGAGGTGCTGGTCGGTTCGGCCTTTGACGATCTGCGCAGCATCACCGTCTACCGGCGGCACGACTGGACCTTCGAGCGGCTCTTGCGCAACACCCTGTCGCGCTCGGCCACGACAAAGGCGCTTTTGGGCGACCGGCTCCCGGCGATGGAGACGGCCCTGCGCGCGGCGCTGGCGCCCTTCGGCCCCGCGCCATGGACCAGCCTTAACCAGCACATCGCGTTGATCGCACGGCGGTCGGCGGATGACCCGTCGGGCGCAGGTCAGGAAGGCTGACGCCCGCAACTCGACCACCACCAAACCGAACCATTTGGGGAAACCACCATGCTCAGACGCACTATAAAGGCCCTTGCGGTCGCCGCTGTCGCCCTGACAGCCGGACCCGCCTTGGCGCAAGACGACACGCGGCCGGATCTGGTCGTCGCTGTAAACAACCTGCCGGGAAGCCTGGAAGGCATCGAAGAGATGGGCAACGTCGCCGTGCGCATCACCTATTCGATGTTCGACAGCCTGATCCGCCGCGATTTCCTGGCCGATGGCACGGGCACCGCATCGAAACTGGTGCCGGGCCTGGCCGAAAGCTGGGAGCGGATCGACGATCGCACGCTGGAACTGAAACTGCGCGAAGGCGTCACGTTCCACGATGGGTCCGAGCTGACGTCGGACGACGTCGTGTTCTCGTTCAGCGCCGGCCGCGGCCATGGCTACAACCCGCTGATCGGGGCCGCGCGCCGCTTCATGCTGACCCTCAGCCATATCGAACCCGTCGACAAATACACCGTCCGCGTCGTCTCGAAAGAGCCCGACGTGCTGCTGGAACAGCGCCTTGCGGGCTATGCCTTCTGGGTGGTCAATGCCAAGAACTACATGACCGTCGGCAAGGACGCCTTTGCGCGCAACCCCGTCGGCACCGGCCCCTACAAGATGCAGGAATGGGTCGAGGGCGAATACATTCGTCTGGCCAGCCACGACGACTACTTCGGCGGCAAGCCGGCCGCCAAGACCGTGACCTTTGTCGAGGTGCCGGAAGTCTCGGCGCGGATCGCGGGGCTGGTGTCGGGCGAATACGACATCTCGGTCAACATCCCGCCGGACCAGATTCCGACCATCGAATCCTATGACGACCTGAAGGTCGAGCAGATCGTGCTGGACAACACCCATATGCTCGTCTTCTTCAACGACGGCCCCACCGCCATCAAGGAGGTGCGCCAGGCGCTGGCCATGTCCATCGACCGCGACCTGCTGCGTCAGGCGCTTTGGGCCGACAAGAACTACACGCCCAACGGGCACCAGCTGCCTGCCTACACCATGTGGATCGAGGATTATCCGGGTTTCGCATACAACCCCGAGAAGGCCCGCGAATTGCTGGCCGCAGCAGGCTATGACGGCGAGGAGATCGTCTACAAATTCCCGCTGAACTACTACCTTCTGTCCACCGAAGCCGCGCAGGCCATGCAGCAGATGTGGCAAGCCGTCGGCCTGAACGTGAAGCTCGACCCGGTAGAGAACTTCGGCCAGGTCAATGACCCGAACGGCACCGTGCATATCCGCCCCTGGTCCAACACCCACCGCATGCCCGACCCGCTTGGCAGCTTCGTGCCGCAATGGGGCGCCGACAGCTGGGTGCAAAACAACCCTCAGGATGAAGCGCGGTCCTGGCAGCCGCCGGTCGAGTTCAACAAGCTGCACAACGTGATCGTCGCCTCCACCGACTGGGACGAGCGTCAGCAGGCCTACCGCGATGCGCTGGACATCTGGATGGACGAGACGCCGGGCACGATGCTGTACAACCCGCTGGAAACCTACGCCATGCGCAAAGAGGTCACGTGGAAGCCCTATGGCCTCTATTACATGGATCTGCGCCCCTACAACCTGAAGATCGCAGAGTGATCTGACCCAGGAAGGCGCCTGTCTTCGCGGGCGCCTTCCGCCAGATTCCGAGGAAGGCCTATGGTTCTGACCGTCACGTCCATGGAAGTCGTCATCGACCGCCGCAAAGGGGGCCCCGTGCGGCCCGTGCGCGCGGTGTCGCTGTCGGTCGAGGCGGGCCGCACGCTGGCCCTTGTAGGTGAGTCCGGATGCGGCAAATCCATGTCCTGCCTCGCCATTGCCGGGCTGTTGCCGCGCCGGGCGCGGATCAGCGCCGGCAGCGTCCTTTTCAAGGGCCAGGATCTGGCGGCCATGCCTGCCGCAGAGGCGCAGTTGATCCGGCGCCGCCATATCGCCAGCGTGTTTCAGGATGCGACCGGCGGGCTCAACCCGGTGCGCAGCATCGGCTGGCAGGTGGCGGAATCGCTGCGCCTGCGGGTGGGGGCCACCCGGGCCGAGGCCGACCGCGAGGCGGTGCGTCTATTGGGGCGCGTGGGTCTGCCCGATCCGGAACGCCGCGCCCGCGAATATCCGCACCAGTTTTCCGGCGGGATGAACCAGCGCGCGATGATCGCGCTGGCCGTCGCGGGCAATCCCCGCCTTCTGATCGCCGACGAGGCCACGACCGCGCTGGATGTGACCCTGCAGGCGCAGATCATCGACCTGATCTCCGACCTACGTGACAGTTTGGGCATGGCCGTGCTGTTCGTCACCCATGATCTGGGCCTTGTTGCCCAAAGCGCCGAGGATGTGGCGGTGATGTACGCCGGGCGCGTCGTCGAAACCGCGCCGGTCGCCGAGCTTTTTGCCGCGCCGCGCCATCCCTACAGCCAAGGCCTGCTGCGCGCCTTGCCAGGGGCCGCCGGGGCTTTGGACCGGCTGGCAACCATCGACGGCACCGTGCCGCCCATCGACGCGCTGCCCGCCGGATGCGCCTTTGCCCCGCGCTGCGATCTGGCCACAGAGGTCTGCCGCCAGACCGATCCGGACCAACGGGCGGGCGTGGCCTGCCACCATGCGGACGGCCCGGCGCTGACCCATAGGCAAGGAGCGGTGGCATGAGCACTCTGGAAGCGACCGACCTTGCCCGGGCCTATCCGATCGGCCGCAAGCGGCTGTTTCGCCGGGATCGCCAATTCCTTGCCGTGGATGGGGTGTCGCTGACGCTCAACAAGGGTGAAACCCTTGGTATTGTGGGGGAATCGGGCTGTGGCAAATCCACGCTGGCCCGGCTTCTTTTGGGGCTGATTCCCGCTGACCGGGGCGAGGTGATGCTGGACGGAATTGCGACGGGCGGGCTGTCGGATGCCGATTGGCGTGGCCTGCGTCAGCGCATGCAATTGGTCTATCAGGATGCGGCGGGCGCGCTGGATCCACGCATACCCGTGCGGGCACAGGTCGAGGAACCCTTGCACATCCATGGCCTGCCGCAGGACGCGGCCGAGCGCGCCTTGCAGGCGGTGGGCTTGTCGGGGGCCCTGGCCCGGCGCTATCCGCATGAATTGTCCGGCGGCCAGTTGCAACGCGTGGTGATCGCCCGCGCCCTGGCGCTGGAGCCGGAGATTCTGGTGCTGGACGAGCCGGTGTCGGCGCTCGATGTGTCGATCCAGGCGCAGATCGTGAACCTGCTGATGGACCTGCAGCGCGACCGGGGGCTGACCTATCTGTTCGTCAGTCATGACCTAAGCGTGGTGCGCCATATCTCGACCCGCGTCGCGGTGATGTATCTGGGGCGGATTGTCGAAGAAGCCCCGCGTGACGATCTGTTCGCCCGTCCCCTGCATCCCTACACCCGCGTACTGATCGACGCCGTGCCAAAGCCCGACCCAAAGACCCGGCGCCAGAGGCGGCTCGAGGTGGGCGACCCGCCGAACCCCGCCGATCCGCCAACCGGGTGCCGGTTTCATCCCCGCTGTCCCTTGGCCGAGGAGCGCTGCCGCCAGACATCGCCCGCCCTGCGCAGCCTTGGCAGCCGCCGCGTGGCGTGCCACCTGACAGAGGAGGACCAGTGATGCTTTGGTTCCTGACCAAGACCCTGCGCGCGGTGATCACCATGTGGCTGGTGGTCACCTTCGTGTTCTTCGTCCTGCGCTTGTCGGGCGATCCGACGATGATCCTGCTGCCCGATGACATCGACGAGACGACACGGGATTTCTACCGGCGTCTCTGGGGGCTGGACCGGCCGATCATGGTGCAATACTGGAGCTATCTGGGCGCGCTGCTGCAGGGCGATTTCGGGATCTCGTTCCGCAACAATCTGGATGCGTTCCAACTGGTCTGGGACCGGGTGCCCAAGACCGCGCTTCTGACCGGGACGGCCCTCGCGATCTCTCTCGCCCTCGGGATTCCGCTGGGGATCCTGGCCGCGCTGTACCGGGACAGCTGGATTGATCGCTTTGTCATGGCGGTTTCGGTGTTCGGGTTCTCGATGCCGAATTTCTTTCTCGGCATCCTGCTGATCCTGATCTTTTCGTTGAACCTGCGGATCCTGCCATCGTCGGGCTCCGACAGCTGGGCGCATCTGGTCATGCCCGCCGCGACGCTGGGGATCAGCTTTGCCGCGCAATTCGCGCGCTACACCCGGTCGTCGATGATCGACGTGCTCAACAAATCCTACATGCGCACGGCTCGGTCCAAGGGGGCGGGGCCGGCGCGGCGGGTGAACCTGCATGCCTTGCCCAATGCGGCGATCCCGGTGGTCACCATCCTTGGCTTCAAAATGGGAGAGCTTCTGGGCGGTGCCGTGATCACCGAAACGGTGTTCGCCTGGCCGGGGATCGGGCGGTTGCTGACCAACAGCGTCGGCGCGCGCGATCTGGCGGTGGTGCAATGCATCATGATTCTTCTGGCGCTGACCATGGTGGTCGCCAATACGCTGACCGATCTGGCCTATGGCTGGCTCGATCCAAGAGTGCGCGTCGGCGCCAAGGCAGGTGCAAGATGAGCGACAAGGCGATTCAGGGCCGCCGCTTTGGCGTGATCCGCAGATTGTCCGGAACGCCGGTGTCGGTGGCGCTGGCGGGCGGGTTCATGGCCGTGATGCTGTTCGTCATGGTGTTTGCGCAAATCTTGCAGCCTTATCCGTTCGACTACATCGATCTGATGAACCGCATGGACCCGCCGGTCCCGTTGCAGGGCAGCACATGGCTGCACCCCGCGGGGACCGACACGCTGGGCCGCGATCTGTTCTCGCGCCTGCTGGTGGGGACGCAAACCTCGATGCTGCTGGCCTTGCTTGGCACCTGCCTTGGCGCGGTGCTGGGCGTCGCGCTGGGGTTTCTGGCCGCGCACAGGGGGCGGCTTTGGGACGAGGTCATCATGGGGCTGGTGGATTTTCAGGCCGCCATGCCGTGGTTCGTGATCGCGCTGGCCGTGCTCGCCTTTTTGGGGAACTCGATGCTGATCTTCATCGCCATCATGGCGCTGTATGGCTGGGAGACCTATGCCCGGATCACCCGTGGCCTTGTGCTGTCGGCGCGCGAGCAGGGCTATGCGCTGGCGGTGCGCGGGCTGGGCGCGCGGTCGCGCTGGATCTATCTGCGCCACATCCTGCCCAACATCGCCGGGCCGCTTCTGGTACAGTTGACGGTCAACTTCCCCTCGACGATCCTGTTCGAGACCTCGCTGTCCTTTTTGGGCCTCGGGATCCGTCCGCCGATGACCTCGCTTGGGCAGATGCTGGGCGAAGGGCGCGACTACCTGATCAACGCGTGGTGGCTTGCGGTGGTGCCGGGCCTCACGATCTTTCTCATCACCCTGAGCATGTCGATCCTCGGCGACTGGCTGCGCGGCAAGCTCGATCCATCGCTGGAGGATTGACATGACAACGATCGCGGGCTGCGGCCTGAACCTGACCTCGTTCGCGCCGGGGGACCTTGAGGGCGCCGACCGGCTGATGGCCCGCTGGGCCGAGATCGGCTGCACCCATGTGGAACTCAGCGCCCGGCGGCTGGATATCATCGTCGGCGGCAGGCTGAACCTGCCGGCCCTGCGCCGCCTGTCGCAGATGATCGAGCGGCATGGCTTGGCCCCGGTGCTGCATGCCCCCCACGCCATCAACCTGATGGACCGGGCCCGGCGCGAGATGCATGTGGCCGTGGCCGAGGCGTCGATCGAATTCTGCCGGGTCACCGGCTGCGCCTCTATGGTGGTGCATTCGGGCAAGGTACAGGGGCAGGAATGGGTGCTGCACCGCGACGCGCTGCTGGCCGAGGAACGCGACCTTCTGCGCCGTCTGGGCGATCTGGCAGAGGCTTCGGGGGTCAACCTGGCGGTCGAGAACATGATCGCGTCGCCGCATGATAGCGGCTTTGTCCCCTATGGCGCGGATCCCTTCGCGCTGGCGCGGCAATTGGCGGCGGTGGATCATCCGCACGTGGGCGCCTGTCTGGACTTTGGCCATGCCCATCTGTCGGCCTCGACGCTGGGCTTTGATTTCGTCGCCGCCTGCGAGGCGCTGAGCCCGCATGTCTGGCATCTGCATCTGCATGACAATTTCGGCCGGCCCGGCGGCGGCACCGGCATTGGCGACGGCGGCGACGAAGCGGCGATGGGGCAGGGCGATATGCATGCGCCGATGTTCTGGGGCTCGATCCCCTGGGCCGATCTGCTGCCCCGGATGCGCTTTCGTCCGGGCACGTTCGGGATGATTGAGCTCAACGGCCGCTACAACGCCTATGCTCAGGGCGTTCTGGCCGCCGCGCAGAACATCGCCGCCCATCTGGAGGGCGCGCCCCTGATCAACCCCTGGACGCAGGACGCATGACGCCCGCCCACCTTGCCAAGTGAGGACAAGACATGACCCACGTAATCTCTGCCGGGTTCAACACCGGCATGGCCGATGGCGATCTGAGCCGTCTGGACACGCGCCTGGGCCACATGGTCGAGATCGGTTGCACGGGGGCCGAGATCACCGCCGTGGGTCTGGATGCGGTGGTCGATTGCCGCCTGATCCGCGACCGCGTGGCGCAGCTACGAGACATCATGGCGGCGCACGATCTGGCCTATTCGATGCATGCGCCCATCGCCATCAACCTGATGGACGAGGCGCATGCCGGGATCATGTCAGACGCGGCCATGGTCTCGATGGAGCTGGCCGCCGAAATCGGGGCTCGGGTTGTGGTGCTGCATCCGGGACGGGTTGCGCCCAAGGACTGGGTGGACCGCGCGCCGTCGCTTTATGCGTTCGAGATCGACCGGCTTGGCCCGGTGGCGGACCGCGCCGCGGCGTTGGGGGTTCGGATCGCCTATGAGAATATTTCTCCCAATCCGCGCGTGATCGCGGGGCAGGAAACCTCTTATTCGCTGGATCCCCGCTTGCTGGCGGATCAATTGGCGCGGCTGGGGCACGATGCGGTCATGGCCTGTCTGGACATCAGCCATGCGCAGCAGGGGGCCGGGTTGTGGGGCTTTGACATGATCGCGGCCTGTACGACGCTTGGGCCGTGGATCGGTCACATCCACTTTTCCGACAGCACCGGCGTGCCCGCGACCTTCCCGACCGGCGGCCGCAATGAACAGCATTTCTTTGGCGTGGGCGACATGCATGCGCCCAGGGGCTTTGGCCGGGTCGATTTCGAGGCGCTGGCCCAGGCGCTGCCCCTGCGGCCGGACACGCGGGTGGTGATCGAGATCAAGTCGAACTTCCTGGCCCATGCCGAGGCGCAGACCCTGGCCGATGCCAAGGCCTTTGCCGCCACCGTGAACGCGGCGCTGCTGTCATGAGGCGGGTTGACCGCGTTGTCATCGTCGTCTTCGATGGCCTGCGCCCCGATATGATCGCCGGGCGGATGCCCGCGCTGGAAACCTTTGCCAATCGCGGCCTTTGGTTCCGCGAGGCGCGTTCGGTCTTTCCGTCGATGACCCGGGTCGCGACAACCTCTGTCGCGACGGGGCAATGGCCGGCGGTGCACGGGATCGTCAACAATGCCTTCCATATGCCCCATGTGGTGGCCGGTGCGCCGCTGGATACGTCAAATTTTGACCACCTGTCGCGCCTGAAATCCGCCGAAGGGCAGGTCGTCACGACGATGAGCCTTGGCCATGTGCTTGCGGCGGCGGGGATGCGTATGGGCGCGGTGCATTGCGGGTCGCCGGGGTCGTCCTACCTTGTGAACCACGATGCCGCGCCCCTGCGTCACTGGACATTTTCCGTGCACGGCGAGGGTGCCACGCAAACACCCGATGCCGTCCGCCGCGCCGTGGCCGCGCATGGCCGCTTGCCGGATCAGAGCGTGCCGAAAGTTGCCACGCTGGACTATGCACGCCGGACGTTTCTGGACATGGCCCTGGCCGCCGACGGTCCCGAGGTGGCCTTGATGTGGCTGCCAGAGCCTGACACCACATGGCACCGCTTTGGCCTTGGGTCCGAGCAATCGCAGAATGTCCTGGCGGCGGCCGACACGGTGTTTGCCGATGTGCTGGACACCGTGTCGCGCATGTACGGTCGCACGGCGGTCATTGCGATGTCGGATCACGGCCAGATCACCACCACAAGCCAGACCGACATCACCGCCGAGATGCAGGCGGCCGGGCTGCCGGCCAGCCACTGCCCCGGGGATGCGCATCGCATGGCGCTGACGCGCGGCAATATGGGTGAACTTCGCAGTCTTGACGGCGATATGGGGCTGATCGCGTCGGCTTGCGATTGGCTGATGGCGCGAGAGGACATCGGCATGGTCTTTGCCCGTGACGATCTGGCAGGGCGTTTGCCGGGAACGCTGCCTGCGTCGCTGGTGCAGCATGGGCATCCCCGCGATCCCGATCTGTTCTTTGTCATGCGGTCTTCGGATGCGCCGGATCCCTGGGGGCTGCCGGGGCAGGGCGGTCTGATCGCGGGCGTCGAGCTGGGCGGCGGAATGCACGGCGGCCTGAACCGCTATGAACTGAACACGACGCTGGTTCTTGATGTGCCGGGCGGGCGCAGCGGGATCGACCACAGTCCGGCGGGGCTGGTCGATATCGCGCCGACGGTGGCGTCGCTTCTGGGGTTGGACATGGCCTCGGCCGGGGCCGCTTTGCCGGTCTTTGACGCGCGACCGGCAGAGATCGTGCCGGAGACGCATCAAGAAAGCCGCGGCGCGTTTTCGCAAGCACTGCACCGCCACCGGGTCGAGGGCCGGGTCTAGCTGGATTGGGGGGGGCGGGTCTCTGCCTAAGGGCCGCAGGCTGCGCGGGCGTGCCAAAGGGGCCCCTGTCCATGGCATGTTGCGGGCGCCCTGTGCTGTCGTCTCAATTCTGCGAATGGCGAGAGACGTGTCGATAGACCCGACGGCAGCGTCCCTACGATCATCAGGGCCCGCGCCGCTTTGCGGAACGCGACATGCGTGTCGACCAATCTTTGGGCGAAGGCAGCGCGGTCACGGGCGCGGCTGCGGGATATGTCAAAGGGCGCCCCCGCGCAGCGGCAAAACACCTGCCCTGATTGTTGCCCCGACGGGGCATTCCCTCTATACAAAAGAGGCGTTGCGGGGATCGGTAATTGTTGAAATCCTGCCTGTTTGGCTTTGCCTGTTTCATTGGATCCACATTGGTCGCGCAGGCGGCCTGTGACCCGGCCCTGAACCCAATCGCAGACCCGGAAGAGCTTGCCTACCACGCGCGCGGGGATCGGTGCGAAGGGCTTTACGTCCAGAACATCTCGACAACGGGTCTCAAGATCGTCGGCTATCATATGGGGCAGCCCAATGTCGCCGAGAACGCGCTGGTTCTGGATGTCTGGGCGCCCGGGGACGCGCCCAAACGGCTGCAACTGTCGTCCACCCGGGCGCGCCAATACTACCGAATGGACGCCGAATTCGACGGCGAGCGCTTTACCTTTCCGTTGGACCTGATGCGTCACCCCGAGATCCGGCTTGCGCCGGAAGAGATTGCCGCATTGTCCTGCATCGCGGCCTGCGACAGTTTGCAGCCGGAACTGGTGCCGACCCGGCTGGGGGACAAGAACGCGGCGGGCCAGCCATTTGTGGTGCTTCAGGCCAATCAGGATCTGCATGGATTGCGGATCACCGTCAGCGACCCGCAGACAGGCGCCACCTTGTTTGACCGCGAGCTGCTTGAGAACTCCACCTGGCGCGCCTGGCGCCCGGCGGAACTGCCGGTTGCGCGGTTCTTTGACACCACCGACGTGGTTGTCATCGAAATCCGCTCGCGCGGGCGCGCCGCCGGGCAGTTTGAGACCGTGTCGTCGATCCTGCGGAAATGAGCGGCCCACGGCCAGGGTTGCAATGGATGCGCTGGATCGCGCGGGCGCCGCTGCTGACGATCATCGTGTTGCTCGCTCTGGGGATGGTCGCCGTGCTGGCGACGCAATTGATCCGCGCACCGGGCATCACCTTTGCGCTTTCGGTCAAGGCCCGCGCGGTAGAAGTACGGCTGGGCGGCCCGGGGGCGATCCTGCGCGACATCGATGGCACGCGCCTGTCGCTCGATCTTGGGGCGCAAGCCGGACAGGCGCCCGAACGCAACAACCTGCTGGAGTCGGGCACAGCCGAGGCGCGGCGGCGCCTGACCCTCGATGCCACAGACGCCGGTTCGATCAAGCTCGAAGCCTTGCTGCTTCCGGGCACCAGCCTGGTCGGGTTCTCCCATGACGCACGCGGTCAGGTGCTGACCCTTATTGTGCCCGAGGCCGGGGCAGGCGCGCAGGCCCGTATCGGCTGGGAGGGGGCGGTCGCGGTGGACGCGCCGGCGGACGTTGTGGCGCCGGGCGCGCACTCTGTCCTGGTGACGCCGGACGAGCTGGAACTGAGGCTGACTGATCCGCTGTATCCGGCCAGTCTGGCGGCGCCGTTCACCATTCAGGGGATCCGGCTGGAACAGATCGAAAACAGCGCTTTGGCGACCTATCCCATTGGCACGATCATGGGCGGGCAATTGCAGTTCTTTGCCTTCGGCGTCGCTTTGCCGGTGCGGACGCTGTCAGAAGGCGTGCTGGTCCGCTTTGCGGGGGTGTCGGCCGAAGTCACCAACCTGACCGGGGATGCCGACACGCTCCGGCTCCGGCTTTATGGCACGGCAGAGGACATCCAGCTTGGGTTCGGCTCACATTTGCGGTCGATCTTTCCATCCGCCTTCGAAGGGCTGGGGGCCTTGCCCAGTGTAAGGGTTGCTCTGTCCACGATTTTCGGGATCCTGATCGCGATGATCGGCGCCATGGCCATTCGGGCAGAACTGGACCCCGAAGAGGACACCCGACCGCCCTCGGTCCGCCCGCCTGCGCCCGAGCCAGCGCCCGTGCCAGTGCCCGAAGCGGCGCCAGTGCCCGTGTCTGCACCAGGGCCCGAACCGGTCGCCGCACCCGTATCTGACGCGGAAGACGAGATCGAAACGACTGCGCAACACGGACAGCAGGGATGAGGTGACGCAATGAGACAAGGTGTGCGCGTGGTCTGTGCGGCGATGCTTTTGCTCGCCGCTCTGGCGGGATCCTTCGCCACGGCGCAGGGGGTTGACCCCGATGTGCCCCGCGACCTTGTGGTGATGATCAACGGGCGAACGCCCGTCGGCCGCGAGGTGCTTGGGGCCGGGCTGATTGTCGGGCAGGATGCGGCCGGGCGCACCTATATCGTGACGGCGCGGCACGTGGTCTATGACGACTTCTCGGGTCCCTATTCGGTGACCGTTTCGCATTTCGCGGCGCGGGACAAGCCTGTGCCGGCGGAGCTGATCAAGCACGACTTCAACGAGCATCTCGACCTGGCGGTCATTGTGGCGGATCTTCCGGTGGCCGGGCCCAGTGGAACCTTACCGGTCGGCAGCCTGATCGAGAGCCCCGAGATCGGCGATGACGTCAAGCTGATTGGCCAGACCGAGGGCGTTCCCTGGGCCGAGTCGCCCACCACCGAGAAGGTGGGCATGAACACGCCGGGCCGCATTGTCGTGCAAAGCGATTTTGGCGGGCCGGGGCTGTCGGGCGGCGCCGCTTTTGACAGGAGCGGACGGGTCTTTGGGATCGCGCTGACGGACGACCGGTCGATCATCACCATCCTGCCCCTTGCGGTGATCGCGGAAGAACTGGCGCTGAACGACATTCCATTCCTGATCGAGGAAGGCCGCAAGCGGATAGAGCGGATGGATACCGAACAGGCCTTGTTCATCCTCAACTCGGCCAAGGCGGCGCGCGACGGCTCGAACCAGGGGCAGATTGACGCGATGCAGCTTTTGGTCGGGCAGGGCTATGACTTTTCCGGAACCGACCTGTCTGGCATCTACCTGGGCGGCGCGCAGCTTGCCGGGGCGGACCTGAACGGCGCGCGGCTTTGGCTGACGGATCTTGCGGGGGCCGACCTGTCCGGCGCCGATCTGGCACGCAGCGGCTTGCGGTTCGCCAGCCTTGCCGGGGCGGTGCTGGCGGGGGCGGATCTGAGCGGCGCCTATGCCCCGTTCAGCGATGGCCAGGCTGCCGACCTGCACCAGGCGAACCTGTCGGGATCGGTGTTTCTGGGCAGTGACCTGCGCGGCGCCGATCTGTCCGGCGCCAACCTTAGGGGGGCGGTGTTTGCCTTCGCCGATCTGGGCAAGGCCAACCTGTCTGGCGCCGACCTGACGGATGCGCATTTCGTCGCCACGTATCTGCAGGGGGCCCTGTTTGACGGCGCCGTGTTTGCCAATACCAACATGTTGGCCGCGCGGCTCAACCCGTTCATTCTGAACGAGGGCCAGCGCGCGGGTACCTGTCAGGTGCTCGGCGACAGCCGCACCAGTTTCAAGCTGGTAGAGCGCTGGGAAAGCAACCGGTTTTCCTCGGGTTATGAATATGACGATTTCTTTGGCAGCGCTTATCTTCGTGTGTTTGGGCTTGGTCTGTCACTGCTCCCCGTCTGTGCCAACCAAACCGACAGTATCATGGGCTACTATCCCACAGGGCCCGGTCAGATCAGCGTGACGCTGGAGCGTGACCTGATCCGGGTGGCCGACCGCAAGACGCAGGTGCTTGAGCGCCTGTATGACCTGTACGACCGCTACAATGCGGAAACCCTTTCGCTTGTGCTGTATGGACCTGTGTGACCATGACCAAAGTGATCTTTGCTGCGTTGACCTGCCTGGTCACAACGACATGTGCCGGTCTGGCGGATCGGGTGCCGGTCCAAAGCGCAGTGCTGCACGCGCTCACCTTCGCGGCGGCGCAGGACGAGATGGGATCGGCGCGTTGGGCCGAGGCGCTGTCCGAGAACGCCAAGCGCATTCTCTACCGTCAGGTCCTGCAGAAGGATAACATCGCGGCCTATATCGCCCTGCATTTGGTGCCCGGCGCGCTGACCTATGACCATGTGCCCGTCACCTATGAGCGTATGGCGGCCGAGGGGGATCGCGCGGGCATTCGCCATCTTGTGGCGCTTTTGACAGGCGAAACGCGGGATCTGGGGCCGCTCGCGGACCGGGTGTCCTGCCCGCAGGACGCGGGGCGCCGGATCTGCATCCTGAGCTTCGGGGTCTTTGATGTGGCCGGGATGTCCCGGGACGATGTGCAGTTCGACGCGCCAGACAAGGTCGATGTGATGCGCGCCTTCCTGCTGGATCTGGCGTCCGAGGCTACCAGTGAGGTAAAACTCCGCTTTCGCTCGGGGATCCGCATCGATGCCTCGACGGGCCAATTGATTGAGCGCCTGCCGAGCAGTTTCGAAACCGAACGTTTCCGCATCTATGACGACGAGGTGCAAACCGGGATCACCAGAAATGTCTTGCCTGCCGCAGCCCGTGGGCACGAATGGCTGCACCCCTCGGTTCCGACAGCGGGGTATCTGGCATTGTCAGGGACCGCGCGTGGGCTGGAGACCTGGGTGACCGACGACGTCGTTTCTCCAAGCACGTTCGATTCGACAGGGGGGGCATTCAGTTGGAACATCACCGGTCCGGACAGGAATGCGCTGGTGGTCGACCGGTCCATTGGCCATTTGCTGACCGCGTTCGATGCCGAGACCCTGCGGGCCGCCAACGCCGTCTTCAAGAACTTCGAGGATGTGTTCGTCGAGATCGATCTGGCGTTTGACCGGGTCGCCGTGGCCGATGTCAGCGCTTACGTGGCGCAGACGGGGCAGGGCGCGAACAATTGGCGGGTCATGTCGGTGCATTTCGCCCGGATCACCGGGGCGCGGATCCTGTCGGTCGAGACGGACGCGAGCCTGGAACTGCAGCTGGAATGAACGTTCGGGCGCGGCGTTGGCCCGTGTTCTCCACCGCTGCGGGTCCGCGCGCCCGGACCGGGGCGCTGAGCCGGAAGCTGCCTGCCGCCATGCCCTTGACGACGCCTATTGTCCTTGTGCCTGTCAAGCTGGTATTCGGTGTCCCCCTTCGGATGGCTGGACGTGGCACAGTGCCTTGCCCCTTGCCACCTCCAGGCGCGCCGGGGCTTCGCCCTAACCGCCGGGATGGCTGTTCCGAATGTGCGCTTCTTTACTATGGAGTCTGTTGATGAACACCGGGTCAAGACCGTATTCCGGCACCGAGACGTTAGAGTGAGGCGATCGTTTTGACCGAGCAAACAATGGCGGCCGGCTTTGCAGCCGCGTTTGTGGAATATGCCTGCCGCAAGGGCGCGGACCGTCTGGCGTTGCTGGCAGGCAGCGGCCTGACAGAGGACGATCTGTCGGATCAGGACAACCGCATTCCGATCGCGTCGTACAAGGCGCTGATCGGCGCCGCGATCCAGCAGACCGGCGATACGGCCTTGCTGTTGCGGCAAACGTTTGAATCGCGGCTGGAGACCATGTCGGTCGTCGGCCAGATCGTGCACAGCTCGGCCTCGCTGCGCCACTCGATCGAGCAGCTCAACCGGTATTTGCATCTGATGGGCGATGTGGAATTGCCTGTCGGCGTCTCTCGGTTCGAGCTGGATCGCAGCGCGGACGGTCTGTGGATCATCGATCATCTGGTGTTGCCGCCGGACCAGTCGTTCTGGTCCGAGGTGGCGTTCGCGCGGTTCATCAGCGAGTTCCGCAGGTCCTTTCCCGGCGCGACATTCGAGATCGGGCTGGAGGTGACCTATCCGCCCCCGCCACATGCGGACCAATATCCGGACCTGTTCCGCGTGCCGGTGCAGTTTCAGGCCAGCCGCAACGCGCTTCGGATCGATCCGGTCTGGGACAGCCCCGACTCGTTGTTCGAGCCGGGCAACGAATATGCGTTTGGGATATTTACCCGCCATGCCGATGCCCTGCTGGCAGAGCTGCGGGCCGATACCTCGATCCGGGGCCAGATCGAATCCCAGATCCTGCCCAAATTGCATGAGGGCACCCTCTCGATGGACCGGGTGGCCAGGGACATCGGGATGAGCCGCCAGACGCTGTATCGCAGGCTGAAGGAGGAAAGCGTGACCTTTGCCGAAATCCATGACGACCTGCGCAAGCGCATGGCGATGGAATATCTGGGCGGTCAACGCGTCACGGTGAACGAGACCGCCTATCTTTTGGGGTTTTCCGAAGCGTCCTCTTTTGTCCGGGCGTTCAAACGCTGGACAGGGCTCAGCCCGACCGCCTATCTGCATCGGGCCGCCTGACCGGATCTGTTACCAAGTGTCAATTCATTGAAACCTGCGGTCATGCCGCGACGCGGCACGACCGGCTATCTGCTTTCTCGACATCGAAACGAGAAAGGTCAGACGATGAAAACACCCTTTATTCTCTCCGCAACCGGATTGATCCTGTTGACGGCCTGCGCCGACAGCGGGGCGAAATACACGCCGATCCTGGATGGCGCGTCGACTCCGGCCTATCAAGCCGACCTTGCCGGCTGCCAGGCCCTTGCCCGCAACCAGAAGCAATTCGATCAGGAAACCGCGGCGGCCGCCGTTCTGGGGGCTGGGGCAGGGGCTGTCCTGGGCGAGGCCGACAACGGCGATCCCCTGGGCGGGGCCGTGGCGGGCGCGCTGGTGGGCGGCGTTGCCGGTGCGGTGAACGCAAGCGAACGGCGTGAAGGCATCGTGGTGGAATGCCTGCGCGGCCGTGGCTACCGGGTCGTCGGGTAGGGGGCGGGGCCATGCCTGACATCATCCGCTTTCGTAGCTGCCGGTTCCTGGGGCTCTATGCCATCCTCACTGGTGCCGCCCATCCGGACCAGCGTGTTGGGCACGCCGTGCCCGATCATCTGCTGCGCGACGTGGGCCTGGGAGACCGTCCCAGGCCGGAGCTTCGGGTCGGCCGCCCCAAGGGTGTCGCCGCACCGCCATCGCGCCTGTAACGACCTGTCGCACAAGGAGGACAACCAGCCATGAGACGTGTCTTGATCGCCGGTGCCACCGGCTACCTGGGGCGCCATATCTGCGCGGAATACCAGCGGCGCGGGTGGTATGTGATCGCCCTTGTGCGCAAAACCTCGCAAGCCGCGCCGATCGCGGCGGATCAGCTGATCGAGGCGCAAGCCACCCGGCCCGACACCCTCAAAGGGGTCATGGCCGGGGCCGATCTGGTGATCTCAAGCCTTGGCCTCACGCGGCAGGCCGATGGGCTGGGCTATTGGGACGTCGACTATCAGGCCAATGTCAACCTGCTGCGCGAGGCGGAACAGGCAGGCGTCGCACGGTTCGCCTATATCCATGTGCTGCGCGCCGCCGAGATGGCGGATGTGCCCCTGGTTGCCGCGAAATCCGCCTTCGTGGCAGAGCTGCGGAACAGTCCCGTCGCGGCCACGGTCGTCGCGCCGACCGGCTATTTCTCGGACATGGGCGACGTTCTAAGGATGGCGCAGGCCGGGCGGGTCTGGCTGTTCGGGGATGGCGGCCAGCGGATCAACCCGATTCACGGCGCCGATCTGGCGGTGGCGACCGCCGATGCCATCGAGGCAGGGCGGGACTGGAGCGATGTGGGCGGTCCCGATGTGTTCACCCAGACAGAGCTGGCGGAGCTGGCCTTTGCCAGCCTCGGGCTACCCAGTCGCATCGGATATCTGCCCGACATGCTCCGGCGTATCGCGCGGATCCTTCTGCCGGTCCTCACCCCGCGCCGCATTGGCGGGCCGGCCCGGTTCTTTCTAAGCGCCATGGCGCTGGACATGGTCGCCGCGCGGCATGGAACGCATCGCCTGAGGGACCATCTTCAAGACAGGGCGGGTGCCAAGACGGCGGTGCCGCCTCCCTTTTCAACCAACAGGAAAACGCCATGACACTCGCGCGTATCGGCGGGATCGCCGCCCTGACCTGCGCTGGCACCTATCTTTTTGGTTTTGCCCTGCTGGTGACGCTGCTGGCCCCTCTGGGCTATGGCACAAACGATATCGACGCCGCGGCCATTGTCCGTTTCAGCCAGACCCATCCGGTCCTGGTGATCACTTGGAATACGATCATCTATATCGTCAACGCGCTCGCCCTGACGGTGCTGGTGGTCGCGGTGGCATCCCGCATGAACGCGGTTGCGCCGGGCTGGGCCGCTGTCACGCGGGCGTTCGGTCTGATCTGGAGCACGCTTGTTCTGGGCGCGGGCATGATCGCGAATGTCGCCACCGAACGCGCCGTTGCCCTGGCGCAAAGCGACCCGGCCCAGGCCGCCCGGATCTGGGAGACGCTGCACGCGGTCGAACTTGGCCTTGGCGGTGGCAACGAGATTGCCGGCGGGGTCTGGATCCTCTGTGTCGGTCTGGCCGGGCTGCGGCACCGCGCTTTCGGCAAGATCGTCGCGGGTCTTGGTGTGCTGACGGGGCTTGGCGGTCTGCTCACAATTCTGCCATTCTTGGGCGACATGGCCGGTACGGTCTTTGGCCTTGGCGCCATCGGGTGGTTCATTGCCATCGGTCTGACGCTGGTGGCCCGGCCCGACCGCGCCCGGGCATATGCCTTGGCTCAGGCGCCATCTTGTAAAGGAGCAACGTGATGGACCTGTCCCAAGACCTGCAACGCCTGATCGACGCGGAGGCCCGGAAGAAGGACACGCATGCAGTGATCCTGCGGGTGCAATCCGGCGATGGCCGAGTCGATTTCAAGGGCGCGTCCGGGGCCGCCGTGCCCGACAAGCGATTCCCGATCGCGAGCGTCACCAAGATGTTCACCGCCACCTTGCTCATGCAATTGACCGATGAGGGGCGGATCACCCTTGACCAGCCGGTGCATCGCCTGCTGCGCCATGTCGACCTGTCGGGCCTGCATGTGGTGAAGGGGGTGGATCACGGGGCGGCTTTGACTCTTCGGGATCTGCTGCATCAGACCTCCGGTCTGGCGGATTACTACGAAAGCGATCTTGCCGCCGACCTCAAACAGGGCAAGGACCGCAGCTATGATCTGGAGGACGTCTTGGCGATGACGCGGGCGCTGCCGCCGCAGGCCGCGCCGGGCAGCGGCAGGTCGTATTATTCCGACACCAATTTCCAACTGCTCGGCGCGGTGATCGAGGCGGTCACGGGCCAGAGCTTTGATCAGGCGCTGCAGGCCCGGATCTGCAAGCCGCTTGGGCTGCGGACCACCAAGCTGCTACAGGGCAGCGATATGGGGCTGCCGGTCTACCACAAGGACAGGCGTCTGCATGTGCCGCAGATCCTGACCAGCATGGGCCCGGATGGCGGCCTCGTCTCGACCCTGGATGAGATGCTGACATTCCTGCGCGCCTTCATGCAGGGAAAGCTGTTCAAGCCGAACAACGCCGCGGCAATGCGCCAGTGGACCCCGCTCTTCTTTCCGCTGCAGTATGGCTATGGCCTGATGCGGATCAAACTGCCTGGCTGGATGACCCTGTTCCGCGCCACGCCCGAATTGATCGGACATTCCGGGGCGAGCGGGTCTTTCGCCTTCTACGCGCCCGAGCCGGACGTCTACCTGATCGGCACGTTCAACCAGACGGACGCGCCGCGCCGCCCCATCGGCTTCATGCTGAGCGTTCTGCGTCTTGTTGCGCGGCAGGCGTCTCGATGAAGGTCCGGCGCTGCCAGGGCGCTGGCCCGCTGGTTGCCGGGCCTGGTCTTATGACCGGACCCGCCGCTAGACCGTCATCTCGACCCGTTCGCCGCGGCTGGGGCTGCCGGGCTCCCGAAGACCCGGGCGACGGGCACCCGGGACATGGCGGGCGCGGTCCGGCCGGGCATCCAGACCGGTGTGGCCCGTCGGCCCGGCGGAAGCGCCGCGTCCCTGAACCGAAAGGCAAACCGGACACCGCAACCTTTGCGACATGAACAAAGACACCCCCTGCGAGGCAACATGGACAGACAGCCGAAAATCGAACGCCTTCGATCCATGATGAGGCCCTATGAAAGCTCCCGACATGTCGTTGTCGCCTTCCGGACGCAGCACGGCAGCCCGGAGTTCATCCACTCCGGCGCGGTGCCATCGAACGTCGCCTGTCAAGACGCGATCTTTGAAATCGGTTCTGTCACAAAGCTGTTCACGGCCATCTTGCTGTGCCGTCTGGTCGAGGAAAACAAGGTCGATCCCCTTGCCCCGCTGCGCGACATGTGCGCCGAACTTGCCGATGTTCCGGACTGGATCACGCCGCGGGCCCTGGTCTCTCATACAAGCGGGCTGCCCCGCATCCATGTGCCGATCTGGAGGGCGCTGATCCGGCCTTTGCCGGCAGATCCCTATGCGGATTTTGGCCGGTCCGACTTGCTGGCGTGGTTCCGTACCCGGCGCGGCAAGCTGCGCCGGCCCAAACAGCGCCACGCCTATTCGAACCTGGGGTTTGGCCTGCTTGGCGAGGCGATGGCGATGATGGAGCGTCGGTCCTATATTGCGTTGCTGACCGAAAAGGTCATCGCCCCGCTCGGGCTGAAGGACACGACCGAGCATCTGAGCCGGGCCCAGCAGCACCGCTTTGCGCCGCCCAGGACGACGAAAGGGTCGCCGGTGCCCGCCTGGACGTTTGACGCCATGGCCGGGGCGGGCTGCCTGCGGTCAACCGCCAGCGATCTTGCCCGGTTCTGTGCGCGTTGCCTTAAGGCTCTGGCCGATCCTGCCTCGGCGCTTGACCGTGCCATCCAGCGCTCCGCCGCTCCGATCTTCGGGTTGGGGCCCCGGGGCGCCATGGAGACCAAAGCGCAATGCCATGGCTGGTTCTCGCAAAAAGCCGACCCCAAAGGCCCGTGGATCCTGCATCATGACGGGGGCACGGCCGGCTCTACCTGTGCGATCTATCTGTGTCCGGAGCATGCTCGGGCGCTGGCCATTCTCTCGAACAACGGCGTGGCCGCAAACCTCTGGGCGGGCGCCAGATTGAGTTGGTCGGCCCCGATACGGCACGCCCATAGCCTGTTCGCATCCCCTTGAAACGGTGGAGCGGTCCATCAGGATCGACGCGGCGGATGCCCGTGAGCCCGTTTCGCCCAAGCCCCTGGCCGCCCAAGCCCCTGGCCGCCCAAGTCCCGAACCGGCCAGGCGCCGGGCTTGGACCGGCGTGTTTGGCCTGTGTTGCACGCCAGGGTCTGCCGGACCAGATCGGCGGCTCATGCCAGAGTGTCCGGCCCTGGGCTTTGCAATCCCTGCCTCGGTCCCAGATGACACCGCGCGGTTCAGATCGGACGCAAGGCGCGCGCCATCGAACACGCCTTCGAAGTGGACCCTGCGCCGATGGTGGCGTGTCGAACAGGGGTCGGATTTTACTCGCTGTGCGGAAAAAAGCTTTCGTCGTTCCGCCCGGTCGGCTAACATATAGGCTAAATGAATTGACCTTCCGCGCTTTTGCGAAGCCCGGCCTAGACCAGATTGAACGACAAGGAGTAAGCGACAAATGTGCGGCGCATGTATGGCGGGAATTCCCGGTTGGACCAAGGGTGATTCGTCTGTATCCGTTTTTTATCTGGAGTCATCGACGACTTACGCCGGACTGGCCCAAGCCTTCTTTGACGAAGTCTTTACGGACGTGTCGGTCGGGGACGAATTCATCTTTGCCGACGATGATATCGGCGTGGACAAAGTGGTGTACGATGCCGAAGCGGGCACCGTCAGCGTCGACCTGAATGGAGATGGAGAGGCCGACGGCATCTTCACTCTCGAAGGCGAGCTCGACGGCGGCACGTTGCTGGCCGTGGCCGATGGCAACCGGACCGTTCTCAGCTTCGAATCGTTCCTTCCCGATTTGAATGAAGGCGTGGCGCTCGCGCCGGATGCCGTGAACGGGATCAACAACCAGAATTTCCTGACGGGCCGCGAGGGCGCCGATTTTCAGGTGGAGATGAACAGCGACCCCTCCGCCGCGACGCTGGACAACGCGCTGGGGGTCTACGAAATCGACGCCGAGGGCAATATCGTCGACGTGCGGCTTCTGGTCGATGATGTGTCCGCAAACTCCGACGCGATCATCGATATCACCGGCGTAGAGGCCGGGCATCGCCTTGGGTTCTTCCTGGTGCAGGACGGCGCGAGCTGGGCCTCTGGCCTCGGTGAGGCCGATGTTCTGAGCTTTATCGATTCCTCCGGCAATGCCGGCAGCGCGGAAGGCGGCCTGCCGCTTTACCTCTCGGTGAACGGGGTGCTTTCGGATCTGGAGGTCTTCCACTCCTTCGATCAAACGCTGAATTCCGACGGTATTGAACACGTCGTATCCGGCGTTGATGACTCCGGCCTCGGCATTGTCATCGGCTTCGAAGATTTGCTTGGCGGCGGCGACAACGACTATCAGGACGCGGTGTTCTCGGTGTTCGAGATCTGATGTCCGCGCCTCGGCAAGGGCCGGGGCCTTTTGGCCAGCCGAGGGGCGGCGCCCGGTCGGCGATCCCGAACCACAGACCGATGCGGGCGGCGTCACGCTGAGGCATCGGGCCTGCGGCAAACAGCGCGCCTGGCTGTGTCTCGGTCGGCAAGGCGTCCACCCGGCGCGGACGGTATCGCCGGGGGTATCCGACTTGGGGCTGGCCGCAGATCCGAACCCGGTGCCTGGCGTCAACCGGGCGGCACCTGGACCGGCACGCCGATCGCGGATGCCTATTCACATCTCACAACGATCCGGTCCGCGAACAGCGCGCCGACGTCTTTGATGTCAGGCGTCTCTTCATGGTGCAGCGACAAAAGCGTTGCCTGTAGTTCGGCAAGCTGGGTGTCCGGATCGAATGGGTCCACATAGGCCCAGCATCGCCAGTCCATTCCAAGGAGCTTCGGCGGTCTGGTCACGGAAAACGCGTAGAAATACGTGGCCTCGTAAAAGCCGACCTCGGCCACGCGCGCGCGCATCGGGGCCGGAGAGCGCAGGGCCCGCGTGAAGGTCATCATCAATTGCCCGTCCATCAGCCGGGCATCAAGATCCGAGGGAAGGGCCAGATCCACCGGCGCGCCGTCGATGGACAAATGCGCCGAGCCGTTGAAGCCCTCCGGCCATTCGCTCAGGCGGCGGATCAGCTTCTGGCGGTCGCTCTCGTCAAGGTCGCCAGTGCGGTTCAGGAAAAGGCCGTGGGAAGACAGCGTGAAAAGCGTTTCAAAGGGATCGAACAGCCAGGTAACGCGGAGGGCGCTGAGCGCTTCATGCGCGTCGAACAGGAAATCCACCCCGCCTTCCACAAAGACATGCGGATGGGCCTGGGTCGGCGGTGCTGCGCCCAAAAGACCGATTGCCAGGCCAACTCCCGCCATCACGCGGCGCAGCGCAAAGGTGTCGGGCTGCCGTTCTGTCCGGCTGCTGTCCAGCGCCCCGACCTTTGACCGCGCAAGATCAACTGCAATGGGTGTTTTCAAGGATCGTCACTCATATCGGCGAATGGGTGCTCTGATCCCGTTCGGTGGGATCGTATACGATACCGCGCCCAAGGAAAATGGCGGAGGGATAGGGACTGCGGTCAAACCTTCTTTTTTGGATGCCGCTCGGTTTGCAGGGATTCTTTGATCGTTTGGACATGTGATCGAGTGCGTACTTTTGTCAGGCCTGTTTGTGCGGCTGACTTGGTGCCGCTGGCCGGGATGGTGATGCGCGGAGCGGGTCCAAATCTCCAACAGCGAGCTCGAAGCTCGGAAAAGGTCTCTGGTTTTCCCGACCCGGATCATGTCGATCATTCGCCCATTTGGATCATGTCTTCCTCACAACTCGTTGGCCCGGATGTCTCTGCTGCGCCGGATCAGGCGCCGATCAGCACTGGGCCGCGATAGTCCTCGTCTCGCGACAGCATCGCCCAGATGCCTCGCGCCATTTTGTTCGCCAGCGCGACGGCCACGACCGGTACCGGCTTGCGCTCCAGCATCCGCGCCAGCCAGGACCCCGTCGGCGCCCCACGGCGTGAGGCCCAGCGGATCACGGCGGTCGCCCCGATCACCAGCAATCGCCGAATATCGCGTTGCCCCATCTTCGAGGTTTTCCCCAGCTTCTGCTTGCCGCCCGAAGATTGCTGTCGCGGCACCAGCCCCAACCAAGCGGCGAAGTCACGACCGCGCCGGAACTGATCCACGGGAGGGGCGAAGGTCTCGACCGCGAGCGCTGTGATCTGGCCAACGCCTGGCATGGTCTGCAACCGCCGTGGCATCTCGGCCTCGTTTGACATGGCCGCGATCCTTGCCTTCAGCGTATTGATCCGGTCGGTCAGTTGCGCGATCAGCTCGCGGAGCATGCGGCAGATATCGCGCGCCAGATCGGAAATGCCGGCTTCAGGATCGTCGACGATCCGCGTCAGACGCAGGACATAGCCGATCCCGACGGGCGCTATGTAGCCGAACTCGTACAGATGGGACCGGAGCGCATTCACGGCTTCGGAGCGTTGTTTCACGAGCTGCTCTCGCGTTCGGAAGGCGACGGCACGGGCCTGCTGTTCCGCGGTCTTGGGTTCCACGAACCGCATCGTTGGTCGCAGCGCGGCTTCGACAATCGCATCCGCATCGGCCGCGTCGTTCATCTGCCTTTTGAGGAACGGCTTGACGTAGTGCGGCGCGATCAGCCGCACACGATGACTGCGGTCGATCAGTTCCAGCGCCCAGTGATGGGCGCTGGGACAGGCCTCCATCGCTACTTCGCAAGCGGGATGGTTCGACATGAACCGCGAGAATTGCGGTCGTGACAGCTTCTTGCGAAACAAGACCGATCCGTCCGCTGCCGCCCCGTGCATCTGGAACACGTTCTTTGCCAGATCGATGCCGATGATGCTAACTTCGCTCATGGATGCCCTGTCTTTCACTTGTGCTTCCAACACCGCAAGTGCGGCACATTCCGATGCCGTCAGGGGAGAGCGGCATCCACCCATCTCCAGTCTTAATCTATTGCTTTAATACCCAATAGCCTTGAACTTGGTTTGAGGTCAGCATGCGTAATCGACTGATTGTAGGCGCGCGCCGTGCACTGGGTCATCGTTATCAGGGGGCTGGCCCAGCAGCAACAAACCAGCATAGTGACGGTGGACTTTATGGCACAGGCTCGTTCCGGGGCAGAGCCGCGTGAGGTGCAGGGAGGCGGAAAGCTGGATCTTATGACGCATCGTCCGACTAGGTTTTCCATTTTTTGGGCCTTGCGTGGGATGGCGTGGCTCTTCGCGACCTTGCTGATGTTCCTCATCGCACCGCTGGCAACGGCGCAGCCGTTCGATGTCTGGACCGGCGAATGGCAAAGCTTCTGGCGTGGCGGCGCGGCCGTGCTCGTTCTGAAACAGGACGGAGCCAGAGTGACCGGGACCTTCCAGCCCGGCAACGGCCGCATCGAGGGGCAGGTCGAGGACCATATCCTGCGTGGAATGTGGATAGAGGGCGATGTCTCCGGCGGGCTCATCTTTGCACTTTCCGGGGATGGGCAGACCTTCTCGGGACGCTACGACAGCGGCGAGTATTGGAATGGCAGACGCGTAACTGCAGGGACCGAGGGCCCGCCACCATTCGATAGCGATGCGTCGCCGCGTGAGGTTGTCCGCTCTTTCGTCGCCGCCATGAACGAATTTACCGGTGCCGGGGATGTCGGCGCGCTGCGGTTCTCGCAGTCCTTCCTGGACTATGAAGGCGACAGTTCGGATCAGCGTGAACTGGCCCGACGCCGCGCCCTGCTGTGGGACCTGTTCGACCTGTCGACCTTCCGCGTCTACGACGCGCCGCCACGGCCCGAGGGCGACATTGCGACTTTCCGCATCGGACCGGCCGGAGCGGAGGCCACCTATGCCGTACCATTCCGCAAGCGGCATGACGGGGATTGGCGGATCGTCGTCGAGTCCGAGTCGGAGCTCACCCAAGCGGTGCGACGCTTTCTCGACGCGCTTGGCCAACCAAGCGTGGCAGCCGCGCGGGACGCCAGCGCGGACTCGCCCCGCGGGGTGATGGACCGTTTTCTTCAGGGCGTTCATGCTTGGGAGTCCGGTGGCGGAGAGAAAGTGCTTCAGACATTCGACCTTTCTTTTCTGCCGCCGCATGTCCGGGCTGGCGAAGGGCCGATATTGGCAGATTACCTCAAACGCATCATCGACGGCGCCGGCTATGTGATCTTGCAGGAAATCCCCGACAATGCCGATCGAGCCACGCCCTATGTCCACTACGAACACCCCTTGGGCGATGTCGTGATTGCGCGCAGGCCGACCAGGGAGGATGGCGCAGCGCGGCGTTGGACCTTCACCGCCGGGACGCTGCGCACCGCGCCCGCGCTTTTCAACGCCATTCAGGATCTGCCGCCGGCAGCGGGGTTGGCGCCGCAGCCGCCTCTGACCCGATTTTTCCTGTTGCGAGAGCGGATTCGGGCAGCGATGCCACAGCTTCTGCATCGGAAGGTCATCCTGGAGACCTGGCAATGGATCTGGATCGCAGGGGCTTCGGCGCTTGCCGGTCTGCTCTGGTTTTTCATGGGCTGGGTCCGGCGGATTGTGCCGGGAGCTTCGGACCCCAGGCACTTTGGCACCGCAGATCTTTCGCAGCACGCGTCGGAGATCGCCGATAGCGGCCCGGGAGAATCTTGGTTTCCCCGGCGATCGCTTCTGTTTGCGGCCCGTGTCGCCGCTGCCGGCCTGTTCTTGAGCTGGTCACTGGGGTGGATCGGTCTTGTCGAGACGCCGCTTGCGCTGGCCTATCGGATAGCGGTGATGGTTGCGGTGACCGGGGTGACCTGGCTGACCTACGAGGTCGCAGGGCTGCTGGGCGGCATTCTTCTGCGCAAGGCGCAGGCGACAACCGAATACGCCGACGAGATCGTCACCTCGCTTGCCACCGGGGTGGTCAAGCTGGCCATCGTCGTCGGTGGCATTCTTGCGCTGGCAGAGATCGTCGACCTGCCCTACGAAGGCGTTTTGGCCGGATTGGGAGTGAGCGGCATCGCGCTGGCCTTTGCGGCGCGAGAGACGGTGGCGAACATGCTGGGCGGCATGCTGGTGCTGACCGACCGGCCGTTCAAGCGCGGCGATCTGATAGAGACCCGCGACGGCCATCTGGCGACGGTGGAGGCGGTCGGTCTCCGATCCACCCGGCTGAAAAGGCTGGACGATACGATCATGATCATTCCCAACACCCACCTGTCGGATTCCACGATCATCAACTGGGGCGTGCGGCACCGCCGCAGGATCGACCTGGAGTTTGCGCTGCCCTTCGACATCCCACGGGAGCGGATCGACAGGTTCGTCAGCGAGCTGGCTGACCTTGTCCGTGCCCAGCCGCGGACGGACAGCGAGGATTGTTATGTCGGGCTCAAGGACTTCGGCGCCTCGGCCGTGACCATCGAATGTCGCTGCTTTTTCCGGGTCTACAGCTACGAAGCCCAGGTTCGTGCGCGCCACGCGCTGATCGGCGACGTACTGGACCTTGCAGACCGTCTTGGGGTGTCCTTCGCCTTTCCGACGCGCACGGTGCATCTGCTGAATGCACCCGGGTCGGCAAGCGAGGTCAGCCCCTCCCGACCGGCTTGAGGACATGGCGTGCCCTGCGCGGCCATGGCGGGCGGCGGGGTCGTGTGACGGGCAAATGGCCTGCCGAACGCTTCTTCCGGACAGGGTGACAGGATGTGCGGCCGCTCCGATGCTTTGCAGACCATCGCGCCATCGTCGGAGCCCGCAATCGGTCCGGAGACAGGCAGCGGGCGGCGTTCCAACCGCCCGCCACCCTGCGCGTCAGCGTTGTGCCATCTGGCACTCGATCAGCTTGCCAATAGCGCGCTTCGATCCTGTCAGATCGACCTCGAACGACGGCATTCCGACCGGATAGACCGTCATGGTCCGCTTGTCGGCAAGATCCATCAGGAACGCCGGGTTGGTGACGTGGACATAGCCGCCCTCGTAGCCCGCACGGTTTACCCCGGTGGCATCCCCGATGAACTCATCGCCGTCCAGATCGAAGATCACCGCCATATGCTCGTGCTGCTCGATGCCGGGATGATCGCGGGTGAAGACGGCTAGAAAGGTGCTGTCGTCCGCGGGATCGAAGCCGATCTGGATCTGCACGCCGTCCCGGTTGCTTTCGGCGAGACAGCCGTTGCCGGTGTCCGGACGCACCAGGATATTCCAGCCGCTTTCGTGGGCGTAAGGTGTTTCCTCGATCCCGACGAGGCCCGCCAGCGCAGCCGTCTCGCCCCGGAGGTAGCGGGAGTCCGCCCAGCCACGCAGACCGTCGGACGGCCGTTCCACATGGCACCACGTACGCTCGCCGTCAGCCTCGCAGCCGAGGTTGCGGAAGACCGTGCCATCGGTCGCATGCAGCAGAACCTCTGCGTCTGTCGATGGCATGGCGTGGATCAGCAGGCGCGACTCGACCTCGACTTCCAGAAAGTCCGGCCCGCGAAGGGCGACGGTCTCTGTCGTGCCGCTTGTGGACATGACCGGCATCTGCACGTCACCGACGACCACGTCGAGAATATAGGTCGACTGTTCCTTGGCACGCGCCGCCGGGCGCGCGAGGAAAACGGTCACGACATAGGTGCCGCCCATCTCGCTGCGGGTTTCGAACCGGTTGATCGCGGGAACCGTCGCACCGGTCCGGTCGCTGCGTCCGATCGGGATGGTCCCCGGTCCGTCGCCGGGTGCGTAGACATGGAAGTAGGTCGAAGGGTTGGAAGAGTTCAGCGTCACGTTGAGGGTTTCACCGGGATGTACGCGGACATCGTAGGTAACGACGCCATGGGCGACAAGATGATCCCGAAGCGTCGCCTCGTGCCGGCCGGGCTCAAAGTGCACGGTCTCGGTGCGGACCTGGCGTGCTTCGGCTGGCGGTGCCACAAGGCCGATGCCAAGGGACAAGGCGAGCAAGGCTGCGTAGGTGTGTTTCATGTAAGAGTCTCCAAGGTTTCGTTTCGGTTGCATAGGCCGGCGCGTCTGCACCGTTTGGCTGGTTTGACGGGACAAGCGGCCGCGCGCCGTCCACTTCCAATGACCGGGGGCGAGGGACGCCACCCTGCCATCCGAAGGTTCTGCCCGAACCATTTTGGCGCCGCACCGCTCTGTCCGATCAGCGGGACGGATGCACGCCAAGGCCGAACGAGCGCAGCCTGACTGTCGTCAGCTTCCGGACCGTTCCGCCGATCTCGAACGTGATCGATCCGGTTCCTTTGGACTTAGAGAAAACCCTCGTTCGTCAAGGAGGTTATGCCAGAGGTCGTTCCGTCCGGCCGCCCGACGCAGCGCCAGCGGGCGCGGTCCGGCCCGACCCCCACGATCACTTCCATCCCGCCGCCTTCCACCGTCGAGCCGAGCAATACGACATCGGGATTGTCGGTTGTTCGGGTGACATCGCGCAGACAGGCTTGCTCTTCCACGCGCGGTATACCCGGTGCGGCGGGCGGAGCCGTTGGTCCGGGTTCCAGGTCGCACCCGGCAAGCACCGCGAGGGCGGCACCGGCTGCCGCGAGTTTCAGTCTTCCGTTCATGTTGCGTCACTTTCATTTTGTTTCTCAAGGGGTTCTGTCACTGGATACTGAAGACCACCTGATAGGATTGGGCGCGGTTTCCGCGATTTATCACCTCGACGACATGGTCGCCGCTTTGCCAGAGCTGGCCGCGGCAGTCGCGCGCGGAACCAATCTCGTCGAGCAGGAAGGAGCGATCAGGGTTGAAGAACCGGTAGAAGAGGCCGGGACCGTTCGCGCCAGGCCGGACAGACAGAAACTGACCGTCGCGGGCCCCAAGGAGATAGCGTCGGGACTCGCCCGGTTGCAGGACTCCGGCCAGTTCAGCGCTCGAGGTGCCGGACACGAACCGTACGCGAACCGGCAAGGTTGCCACGGGCCCCGCAAGCGGCGGACTGGGAAGCTGCACGGCCACACCCAGCGAGAGACACAGGGCATGCACCCATCCCCGCTCGCACATGTCCGTCAACAATTCGATCTGGCACCACCGCGTCTGGCCAAGCTGCAGGCTGCCAAGGTTTCGCACCGTCGTGGCGTTCGTCAGCGCCCCGACGATCCTGTTGCCTGTTCCCGGACAGGTGCGGACGTTCAGATCGTCATTCGCGAGGACGCCGGTCACGTCCGCCAGCCCGACGGGCCGCGCAGTCGCGGGAATGACTTGGACGGCCACGGCCGCCGAAAACAAGGCGGCCGCCATAACGCCGAAAACACCGCGCCGCAGGCCAGTTCTTGCGATCCGCACTGCCTAGACCTTTCGGATCAGCTTGATGATCAACAGAAGGATCACGGCGCCGATGAGAGCGGCGAGAAATGCTCCGACAACGCCCCCACCGATCTGGAGGCCGATGGCCGGGAACAGATAGCTTGCAAGGATCGATCCGCCGATGCCCACCAGTATGTCCACCAGCAGACCGGATCCGGTGCCCTTGACGATCAGGCTTGCTAGCCAGCCCACCAGCGCTCCGACGAAGACGGCGATCAGAAGGCCGATCACCATCCCCATGCCCGCGCCGACGGTTTCAGGCCCCGTCCCTTGCGCCAAGGCAGGCTGGGTCAGCGGAACTGCAATTCCAAACGTCGCGCCAAGACAACGCATTTTCCTCGATGTCAGCACCTTGTCCGTCATCTTCCCCCTCCCTTTGTTCGAAAGACCCCAGGTTCAGTCCTGATCCATGTCAGCAAACCCGGGCCTGAGTTTCACCACGTCTCGATCGTCCTTTGCCTGATGTCGTGGACCTGTTTGCACCCTCTGTGACGGCGCGAGATCGTCAGAATTGCTCCCCTTCCCATCGAACTTAGACCTCGGCCTTCCCGAGGGGAGGGCGAATTTATGCGTTCTGGCATTTTCTGGAGTCCGGCCAGGAAAAAATTTCATGCTCGCCAGACCGTCCGAATGGCACGTTTGGGTTTAGCCGGTCCCGGGTTAGGCCAAGGGCAGGTCAAACCGCTTTCCTCGATGCAGCACGACGCGGGATTCCGGCTTTGCCGTCGGCACGAACTCGACCAGCTCGAGCGAGAAGTCTGTATTCTCCGGGAAGGCAAAACTCGCAGCGACGTAGTTCAGGACGCCTTTCAACTCACCGCCTTCAAAGATTGGCTCCCAAGCGGTCGTGTTGCCCTTCCCGCACGCATTGACTGTGAAACGGAACAGCAGCGCATCGCCGGTCAGAAGCCCGGACTGGCGAACGTAGTCCACGAGTTCAGGCATGCCGATCCGGTCCTGATAACGCTCGAAGGACATGCCAAGCATGTTGGAAGGGTCCCGGCCACGGGCGCGAAAGAACCGCCCGGCAGACGCGGACAATTCCACCAGCCTCAGACGCGCATCAAGCAGCGTTGCAGGCAGGAAATCGTTTCGGACCAGAGCCATGCTTCGATTTAGATGACGCCGATCTTCATCTCGGACCACCAGCGCCCGCAGCTTTGCCTCTCGCGCTGGCCTTGGATGTTCCACGCCCCGCTCCCAACGACTGACAGTACCCTGATCAACATTGAGACATTCGCCCAGTTGACGCTGCGTGATCCCAAGGCGCCTGCGGACTTCACGGATCGTTTCGCTCTTGATGGCAGCCTCCAACGTCGTCTCTTTCCCAACGCCAGGAGAGGAGCGGCTTCACGTCCGCCGTCGTACACCCCCGGTACCAGCGACTGAGGTGCCGGTATCGCCGCAAGTGCGATCTTGCGGGTCTACAACGGTCATTACCTTTACCAGATGTAGCGGCAGGCGACAAGATCGGCTTTGTACTGAGAGGATTTCCGCAGATCCGTGACATAGCCTGGAGAGCCGCCATTGGGTGGTCCGGGTTGAATGTTGATGCATCGTTGGCCTCTGTT
>CAYGRI010000006.1:0-47256 GCA_964352155.1 uncultured Maritimibacter sp.
TCATGGTGCCTTGGCGCAGGTTGGGGGCTGGTTGCTTCTTCGTTTCATCGCTCATTGATTTCATTCCTTTCTATGGTCTGGGGGTCAGGGGGTCAGGGGTCAGGCTTTGGGCTTGAAGCCGTCGACAAAACGAAGGGGACGCCCATCGGCGTATTGCGGTAGATGTGCGAGGAAGGACGGGCACGGCTCTTCAATGATCCGGCGGCGACGCCGCCCGAGCCACGTCACAACCGAAACGCGGTCCAATTCCCGCTCTTCGTTTGGATTTGGGAAATAGTGTCCCGCAAAGCGCCGCTGGAGGTAGTAGGACTTCTTCTCGGCAATGAACGGGTTCAGATGGTAGCCACGCGCCTGAACAAGCATCTTGCCCGCATCGAGTCCGAGCAACTGGTCGGGCTCCATCAGAGCCTTTCGCATTTTTGTCGTATGCGCGGTCTCATAGTCGAGCTGGCGCAGGCGTAGGCCCGCCTCAATCGGGTCGCTCCCTTCTAGGTGCACTTGCCGAATGATCTCGGAGGCTTGGCTTTCGGCACGGGTCTGGATCAGAGGATCGGCGACTTGTGCGGTCTGGTATCCGAGGGCGAGGCTTCTGTTGCGGGCTGTCTCGTAGTCCCGAATGCCCCCACCCAGATCGAGCATCAGAGCCGCGTTGGCCTCAATAACGCCGCGCCCTGTAGCACCAAGGTTCTCTTCAATCTGCCGATCTGCCTGATAAAAAACGACTGGTGTCGTACCTTGGCCTCGGCCAATGGCAAACAAATCTGCCAGCTCTCCAAAACGCCCCAACCTCGCCGCCTCATCGATCAGGAAGGTGATCGGCGGAGCATCGGGGCATCGTGCCTTGAGGGTACGGATGGAAGAGACGAAGGTTCGAACAACCGGAGCCATCGGCCCCATGAGCTCTTCGGAAATCACAAGTGTGGCAATCTTCTTGCCGGGCTTGAGCAACTCTTCGAGCCCGAAGTCAGCGGCGACATCGGACACGAAGGTGTCTTGCGCCGCAGGCGAGGACATGCAGATCCAGGCGTTGCTGACCCCGCCCATGACCGAGTCGAAGGTCTTGGGCGAGCCCGCATACATTTCCTTCATCTCGCCGAAGGTCGAGACGATATCCGGCGTGCTCCTCTCTTTGGCAAGCTCCGCCCAAGACGACCATGATTCAAAGTCGGCGCGCATCAACGAGATCAGATCGAAGATAGATTGGAACGAGGTGCTGCGATTCAGATGCACATCGTGACGTGTGATCGCATCGCCAAACCTCCGTCCGGCCTGCTCAAAGAACGGCGTGTCACCACGGCTATCGGGCAAGACCGACATCCAGAAACGCTGGGAGTCGGGCACCAATGTCGGTGAACCCGCTTTCAGATGGGAAAGGAGCGACACCCGCAGGGAACGCGCGCCAGTGACCCTGAATGGATCGACTACATAAAGGGGAATGCCTTTCAGAGCGCAGTGGGGTTCGATGACCTGCGTAATCTCACCGCCTTTTGAATCGATCAGTACGAAGGTTTGATCGCTGCCCAGGATCATGGGAACCGCTACTTGCGAGCTCTTCCCGCAGCCTGCGCCGCCAGTAATCTTAATCCCCGCGCGGTTCGAATGGCGCAGCGGCTGGCCGTTCACGAGGCCAAACTCGACGCCGCCAGGTTTCAGCAGTCCGGCACGCCTTACTTCCTCAAGCCGCGCGAAGCGTGCGTCCCCATAGGGCGAAACTGTCTGGAAAGTCATGTCCTTTTGCTCCTATGTTTTAGCGGTGATGGTCTGGCGCTCGGCACTCACACGTGAGCGCCAGACCGTTCAGTTTGATGCCGATGGGTAAGGGGTGGCTCAGGCGGCAGACCTGAGCCGCTGCCTTACTTCTCGGTGAACTGGTTCTTCGCGGGGATCAGCGCCGAGATTCCGAAGAACACGGCGCTCGTTACGCCGCAGAACAGAGCCTGCTGCGCACCTTCCCAACCCACGCCGAAGACGATGAGCAGGGTGAAGACGAAGAACACTCCGGCCCCTCCTTCGAAGAAGGATTTGACGGGTCCCGAGACTTTGCGATGTCCATATTTTCCAGGCATGATTTACTCCTTTTGCCTTGAGTGATGCCCCGGACGGGGGCGGATTTTCTTCTGACGCGGATGCGTCAGAAGCCGAGCACGGACAGCGGGGAGCCACCGCGCATTGTGTTCACCACCGATCCAAGGAGGATCGCCGAGAGCACAATCTTGAAAAACTTGTAAGAAATGCCCGCGCCGATGCCGTAGCTGGCAATTGTCGAAAGCCACGCCAATTCGAGCGGAAGACGCCGCTCGAAATAGGTGAAGACAGAATCGAAGTACCCCTCGACGGCGTTCACCATGATCAGCAGGGTCAGTCCGGCGGCCAGCAGACCAGCCAGGTGCTCGACATCCTTGTTGCGGGCAGTCTCGCGCTTCTCACGCATCATGTTTTAGTCTCCTTCTTTCTGGTCTGCGGCTGGCGCAGGCATGAGTGTGACGGGCACCGAAAACGCTGTTTTCGGGTGATTTTTCAGTGTTTCCGTATGCTCGCCGGGGGCCGTGAAAGCCCTTGGGGTGCTATCTGCTCAGCGGCAGCAAGCCTGCCTAGTGGAGTGAGAATCTAAGAAACCACTTGGGCTCAGAGGCTTGAAGTTTTCCTAGTTTAAGAAACCACTTGGCCCTTGAGAGGTCTTTGGAGGGGGCGCGTGGCCAACCCGTATGTCGTGAATTCGCGGCTCACGCAGGAAGAGGTTGAGAAACTGGTCTTCAACCTCGCGAATTTTGCGACCTATCGGAAGATCGCCGCCACTATGGGGTTATCCATCCAGGGCTTGCGCCCTTTGCTGAACCGGATCGAGCGGCGGATGTATTTCGAGATCGATTGGTGGCCGCTCTTCCACTTGTTGCAGCTCTCCAAGTACAATCCGAACGTCAAACAAAGGCCCTATAACAACCATCTCATTCCGATGCTGGAGATCATTCAGCGCATTCCCAGAAATGAAGATGGCAAGGGGCTCAAGATCGAGGGCCAGAAGGTCAACTTCGAGGATGAGGTGGCTTGTCTGTATAGCTGCCCCCAGCACCCACCGCCCATCCAGTTTGTTGAGAAGTACGGCAAGGCCAAGCCCATCGGTGCCTACAAGGCCTTCAAGGCGCAGACCGAGTGCCATAGCCGGATTGCCCTCAAAGCCTCCTGCCGCAGCTGCAAGAGCAAGCTCATCGACATCTGGACAGCAGAAAAACGTCCTCACATCTTCCGCTTTGCCATGGAATACTGCGAGCGCTTCGGAAAACCGCGCAGGCACAACGAGGACATTTATATTGCGCGGCTCGCCTATTATCTGGTCTGGCGCGGCTACGATATGAACGTGGACGAGTTCCTGGGCTTTTCTCCGATCCGTCACCAAGCAGGGACAGGCAAGCTCAGACCAGAATTGCGCGAGAGATACATCCGCGAAGGGTTTCACAAGGACCAGAAGCAGGCCGCCGAGTTGAAGATGAAAGCGATTGCGGCTGGCGTGGGCTACGTCATGGCTGACCTAAGAGAGCGTCCAATTCGGGTGGATCGACGGGGAAACTACAACGCTTGAGCAGGATGCCTAGTATCTCATCTCGGCTGAGCCCGATGCGTTCGCTGTCACGCGCGATCTGCTCACGGATTTGGCTGTGCAGGTGATACAGCCACTTGATCTCGGGGGTGCTGGCAAGCGAGCGGTCTAGGCCGTCAGGCTTCAGCAGCGCTCCACACAGCCCTGAGACGTCGCCCCCGCGCAGGCGCACATAGTGGTCCACGCTCACGATGAAATCGGGGAACGTGTTCGGCAACGACGAGGTGGTCAGCAGCAGGTGTTCTTTCCGGTCGTGGGCGATCTCAGCATCCTCTTCGCCAAGGCAGACGTAAGCCAACATTATCGCAGCATTTGAGCCGACGCACTCCTTGTATGCTTGCCCTATGGCCGGACTTCATGAGGCCGTTGTCTTGGTACTACCATGACCCCGATTGGTATGACGGCTGAGATAAGAGCGACCGCAAGATGTCTGCGGTAGTACCACAGCACTTGGCAAGGGGACCCGCTGCGCGCCCCCGTTGCATCCCCCCGGCCAGTGGCTCTTCCAGGGCATTGAACCCATTCCAGAGCCAAGATCGTATCGCCGATCAACCACTCGCGGGAGACTTCGCTCTCCCTGCACCCATCGATCCTTTCAGGAAGACCATGGGGCTATCGTGCCCCTTGGAACCTCTCGCAGGGCTTGGAGACGTGCCTCTCCACCTGCACCGAACCATGCACGAACGTCTGGCCGTCCGATCACCACCATGTCATGGAGACGATTTCATCGAGACCAGGAAGGAAGCATTTCATAGCTGCCCTTGCCTTGGAACCATCCCATCGACCACGGAGCCTGCGAGCCCCATTGGAACCCTGACCAACCCTGCGCGGATTGGATGCCGCCATCGCATCGGCGCTGAACCCGATCATCGAGCCTGTCGCCTCCCCCTGAACCCAGCTCGCAGGCGTCGGCGGGGTGGCTGCCCACTCTCGCCGAACCTCTGAGAAGCGGCTTGCCGCTCGATCCCGCTCAGCCGTGAGACGCCACCTGTGGAAAACTCCACATCTTGTGCAGTTCGGGGTGCACAACACAAGCCAAGCTGTTAGAGTTGAGGGAAAAATCAGGAGTCAGAGTACGTGAACGCGGTCGAGATCGAAGAAGCCATTTCCAAGCTGGCCGAGCTACCGTTTGACGGTCAAGAGTTCCCTTATGCTTTCTTGGAAGCATTCGGCAACAAAGAGACGACCATCAAGCGTCTGCGTAGCGGTGCCTCGAATAAATCCGACCTTGGCGGCGTACTCCAAACGAACAACATTCATATAAAGGTGTGCGACACGGGCCAGGTGCCGCAGACACTCGCGGCGCTCAAGGCGAGCGGCACGACAACCAAAGCCAAGGCCAAATTCGTCGTTGCCACAGACGGGCATGATTTCGAAGCCGAAGACCTGATCGGCGGTGAGACCGTCGCTTGCGCCTACAAAGACTTTCCCGACCACTTCGGATTCTTCCTGCCTCTCGCGGGGATCAGCACAGTCAAGCAAATCCGCGAGAGTGCCTTCGACATCAAGGCGACCGGACGACTGAACCGCCTTTATGTCGAACTTCTCAAGACCAATCCCGAATGGGGTACTGCCGAACGCCGTCACGATATGAACCACTTCATGGCTCGTCTTATCTTCTGCTTTTTTGCCGAAGATACAGGCATATTTGTCAGCCCCGACATGTTCACCGACACCGTGTCAAAGATGAGCGCGGGTGATGCGTCCAACACCCATGAGATCATCAGCGAGTTGTTTCGGGCTATGGACACGAAGCCCGAAGCACGCACCACCGCAAAGTTACCGCGTTGGGCGGATGCGTTTCCTTACGTCAATGGCGGACTGTTTCAAGGCGCGAAAGATGTGCCCGTCTTCACACGCATCGCGCGATCTTACCTTCTACACATCGGCAGTCTCGATTGGCAGAAAATCAACCCCGACATCTTCGGGTCGATGATCCAGGCCGTCGCCGATGACGAGGAACGCGGCGCTCTGGGGATGCACTACACATCCGTGCCGAACATCCTAAAGGTGCTTAACCCGCTCTTTCTCGATGACCTGCGCGAGAAGCTGGACGAGGCAGGGGACAACCCCCGCAAGCTCCTCAATCTGCGGAGCCGCATGGCGCGGATCAGGGTTTTCGACCCCGCCTGCGGATCGGGGAACTTCCTGGTCATCGCATACAAGGAGATGCGCGCGATTGAGGCCGAGATCAACAGAAGGCGCGGCGAGGGCGACCGGCGCACCGACATCCCGCTCACCAACTTTCGCGGGATCGAGCTGCGCGACTTCCCCGCCGAGATCGCGCGGCTGGCGCTGATCATCGCCGAGTATCAGTGCGACGTGACCTATCGCGGCCAGAAGGAGGCGCTTGCCGAGTTTCTGCCGCTGGATGCCATGAACTGGATCACCTGCGGCAACGCCCTTCGGCTCGACTGGCTGAGCATCTGCCCGCCCACGGGGACGGGGGTGAAGCATCATGCTGATGACCTGTTCATGTCACCTGTTGATCAAGCCGAGATCGACTTCGAAAACGAAGGTGGAGAAACCTACATTTGCGGGAACCCGCCTTACGTCGGCAGTTCCAAACAAACGGCGGAGCAAAAAAGCGATGTTTGTCATGTCTTTGAGGCATACACAAAGACTTGGCGCTCACTCGATTTAGTAGCTTGTTGGTTCAAGCTTGCCTCAGATTACTTCCAGCATACCCAAGGCACATTCGCCTTCGTTAGTACCAACTCCATTTGTCAAGGAGAACAGGTGCCGATCCTATGGCCGCTGATTTACCAAAATGGTATGGATATCTATTTCGCCCATACATCATTTAAGTGGGCCAACCTTGCCAGCCATAATGCTGGTGTCACCGTAGTGATTGTTGGTGTCGGCGCTCAAGACATTGCATCAAAGAGTCTCTTCCACATGGATTCTGAAGGTAAAACAGCCGTTCGAATTGTGGATAATATCAATGCTTACCTTATTCCCGGAAGAAGGATAATCGTTGAGCCCGTGTCGAAAGCAAGAGACGACCGTGGCTACATGATACGGGGCAACATGCCTACAGACGGTGGTAATCTCTTGCTTAACGAAACCGAAAAGCATGAACTGCACTCGGCAGCTCCCTCAGCTGATCCATTCATTAAGAAGTTTATTGGTGCTCAGGAGCTAATTAACGGCATTCAGCGCTATTGCGTTTGGATTGAAGATGACGAGGTCGAGAAAGCAAAAGCGATCCCCCAATTGAACATGCGTGTTGAGGGCGTGCGAAAGATGCGGCTAGAAAGCAAGGCTGCATCGACACGGGACTATGCCATCTATCCTCACAAGTTCCGACAGATTCAGGGCATCTGTGTAGATAGCTGTATCGTTGTGCCTCGGGTCAGCTCGGAAAATAGGGACATTCTTCCTGTCGGTTACTTCGACCGAAATACAATCGTTGGCGATAGGAACTTTGCCCTGTGTGATGCACCATTGTGGAACCTGTCTGTGATTGCATCACGCGTCCATTGGGCATGGATCGGGGCAGTGTGCGTTCGGATGCGAACGGATTTTTCATACTCCAACACATTGGGTTGGAATAACTTCCCGCTACCCAAGCTCACGGCGAAGAACAAAGAAGATTTGACCCGATGCGCTGAGGATATCCTTCTGGCGCGCGAGGCGCATTTCCCCGCAACCATCGCCGATCTCTACGACCCTGAAAAGATGCCCGCCGACCTGCGCGCCGCCCATGACCGCAACGACGAAACCCTTGAACGCATCTACATCGGCCGCCGCTTCCGCAACGACACCGAACGCCTAGAAAAGCTCTTTGAGCTTTACACGCGCATGACAAGGAAGGGGGCGGCATGAGATTGTATTTAATAAACCACCTTATGAAGAAGATGTACTATGACGATTGATGAAATATACTCTGGCATTGAGCCATTTTTTGACTGGCTATCTGCGCAGGCAGAGCGAGATGACCCAGTTGGTGATCTTGCCAAAGATACTCAACGAGACCCTCTACTTCCGACGGACGGCGACCTGGAAGCGGTTAGAGAATACTTTTCGAGTAAGGGGAGCCACGTTGAGGACGCCTTTGCGGGTGCTTGGCGTGAGTTTCAACATAGGTGAACCTTTTTTGAGAGGCGGAGACGCAATGAACAACATTTACCAGAAATCCGTCCCCTCGGTCTCGGTTCCTTACGCCCGGACGGGCACTTCAACCAAGTCGAACGAGCTTGGCATGCGGCCGATGCAGGAACGCGCCTATGAGAAGCGGGGCGAGCAGTACCTTCTGATCAAATCACCGCCCGCATCGGGCAAGAGCCGTGCGCTCATGTTCATTGCGCTCGACAAGCTGGAGAACCAGGGTCTCAAACAGGTGATTATCGTCGTGCCCGAGAAATCCATTGGATCAAGTTTTCATGACGAGCCCCTGAGCAAGTTCGGGTTCTGGGCCGACTGGACGGTTCTGCCGAAATGGAACCTATGCAATGCGCCTGGTAGTGACGGTGGCAAGGTAAACTCATTGAAGGTCTTCCTTGACGGTGACGACCGTGTGCTTGTCTGCACCCACGCCACCTTCCGTTTCGCCGTGGACAAGTTCGGGATCGAGGCATTCGATGACCGCCTGATCGCCGTTGACGAGTTCCACCACGTCTCGGCAAACCCCGACAACAAGCTGGGTGCGCATCTAACAGACTTCATCGCGCGCGATAAAGTCCACATCGTAGCCATGACCGGATCGTACTTTCGGGGTGATGCTGAGCCTGTCCTCATGCCGCATGACGAGGCGCGGTTCGATACTGTGACTTATACTTACTATGAGCAGCTCAACGGCTATAAATATCTGAAACAACTCGATATTGGCTACTTCTTCTACTCTGGCGCTTATGCCGATGACATTCTCAAGGTGCTGGACGCGAGGGAGAAGACCATTCTGCACATCCCTAGTGTGAATTCTCGCGAGAGCACCAAGGACAAGCACCGCGAGGTGGAGCATATCATCGACGCCCTTGGCGATTGGCAAGGCACTGACTCTTTGACAGGGTTTCAGCTTGTGAAGACGCCCGAGGGCCAAGTTTTGCGCATCGCCGATTTGGTGGATGACGAACCCGCCAAGCGAGACAAAGTGTCTGCGGCGCTCAAAGACCCCACACAGAAGAACAACCGCGATCACGTGGACATCATCATCGCCCTGGGCATGGCCAAGGAGGGTTTTGACTGGATATGGTGTGAGCACGCCTTGACCGTGGGCTACCGCGCGAGCCTGACGGAAATTGTGCAGATCATCGGACGTGCCACACGCGATGCCGAGGGCAAGACCCGCGCCCGCTTCACCAATCTGATCGCCGAGCCCGATGCTTCGGAAGAAGCCGTGACCGAGGCAGTGAACGACACCCTCAAGGCGATCGCCGCCAGCCTCTTGATGGAACAAGTGCTTGCGCCACGCTTCAATTTCACGCCGAAAAAACCGGATAGTGGCCCTGTTGAGGGCTTCGACTATGGTGAAGGCGGCTACAAGGAAGGCGAGTGCAATGTCGGCTTCAATGAGGAAAGCGGTCAATTTCAGATCGAGATCAAGGGGCTCGCCGAGCCGAAGAGCAAAGAAGCCGAGCGAATCTGCCAGCAAGACCTGAACGAAGTGATTGCAGCTTTCGCGCAGGACAAAACGAATATTGAACGCGGCCTGTTCGATGAGGAACTGGTACCCGAGGAGCTGACGCAGGTGCGCATGGGCAAGATCGTCAAGGATAAGTATCCCGAGCTTGACGAGGCGGATCAGGAAGCGGTGCGCCAACACGCCATTGCGGCCCTCAATTTAACGCAGAAAGCCAAAGAGATTGCGGTGGGCTACGGCGAGTCTGAGCCAAGCGCTAACACGGCGCTAATTGACGGCGTGCGCAAATTCGCGATGGATGTGCGCGAACTCGACATCGACCTGATCGACCGTATCAATCCGTTCAGCGAGGCCTATGCCATTCTTGCCAAGACAATGAGCGAGGAAAGCCTGAAGCAGGTCGCCGCTGTGATCTCGGCTAAAAAGGTGCAGCTCACACCCAACGAGGCGCGCGATCTGGCCAAGCGGGCCTTGAAGTTTAAGCAGGAGCGCGGTCGCTTACCGTCGATCACGTCACAAGATGCGTGGGAGAAGAAGATGGCCGAAGGCGTGGCTTTCCTAGCACGCATGAAAGCGGAGGCGGCAAATGGCTAAACAGTTTACTGACGATGATGATGCTTTGCTCGCCGAGCTTGGCGTCGAGGTCGAAGAGAAAAAGGTAGCTGCCCGCACCCCGCGCGAAGAGCGCATCATTGCGGGCTTTGAAGAAATCCAGCGTTTCGTGGAGGAACACGGGCACGCGCCTAAGCACGGCGAAGAGCGCGATATCTTCGAGAGGCTCTATGCTGTGCGTCTTGATCGCATCCGTGAGCTGGAGGAATGCCGTAGCTTGGTCGAGCCGCTCGACCATCAAGGTTTGCTGGCCGGAGAGCCTGTAGCTACGACAGAACCAAGCGATGATATGGATGACGATGCACTTCTGGCCGAGCTTGGCGTCGAAACTGAAAAACCTGCGATCACGGAGCTGCGTCATGTTCGGCCAAGCGCCGAAAAGAAGGCCGCCGAGGAAATCGCCAATCGTCAGAAATGCGACGATTTCGAACGATTCAGACCGCTCTTTCAACAAGTCCAAAATGAGCTGGATACAGGCCTCCGAACCACACGCACCTTCGAGCGCAAGGCGGAAATCGCACCTGGTCGCTTCTTCATTGTTGGAGGCCAGAAGGCCTATGTCGCCTCTATGGACGAAGCATTCCTGACCGATCAGGGAATGACTGATGCTCGTTTGCGAGTAATCTTCGATAACGGCACCGAAAGTAAAATGCTCATGCGCTCACTGCAACGTGCCTTGCATAAGGATGATGCGGGTAGACGAATTACCGATCCTTCGGCTGGACCTCTTTTCGCCGACCATACCGCTGACGGAGACGAAGCAAGCGGTACGATCTATGTACTGCGCAGCAAATCTGAATTGCCAGTCGTAAAAGAAAATCGAACAGTCTTGCATAAGATCGGCGTTACAAACGGGAAGGTCGAACGCCGGATCGCCAACGCCAAGATAGATGCAACCTTCCTGCTTGCAGATGTCGAGATTGTAGCGACGTATGAACTCTTCAACATCAATCGTACTAAACTCGAAAATCTTATCCACCGCATCTTCGACAGAGCAAGGCTAGACATCGAGATCAAGGACAGGTTCGGAAACCCGGTGGTCCCCCGCGAATGGTTCCTCGTACCGCTCTACGCGATTGATGAAGCCGTCGAGAGGATCAAAGACGGGACAATACGGGACTACGCCTATGACCCTAGCACAGCGTCGCTCAGCCCAAGACCAGGCGCGACGAGCCAACCGTAACCACTTGGTCAATCATATGATTAACTGAGAAGGCGAACACAACCTATTGTATTTTCAACAGAAATGCGCAAGTATCGCTTGGAAACGAAAGGAAAAATCATGGAAGGCTTGACGTTTGATCTCTGGAACTTTCTCGGCGGGCTACTTGCTGGTGGTATCGGCGGCGCTCTTCTGACACTGAAGTTCACAAAGAACATGCGAACAAACGGAAGCGGCACAACAGTTGACCAATCGAAGGCAAATGCCGGGGGCGATATTGTCGGCAGAGACAAGAAGAACTGAATAAACAAAAATAAATGAATAAGGTAAGTCAGCAACGTTCATCAGCAGGTGGAGACATTGTCGGAGGCGACAAGGTCACAAATTATAATGCTGCGCCGAAAGGCAAGATTGAAAAGCTGCTGATAAAGCTTCAAGAACAGTACGAGAACGACGAAGAAACTCAGAGCATCATTGATGAACTCGCCCGCTACCATTCTCGCCGTGCGGTAGATGGAATAACAGGCCTTGAAAGCAAGCTGGCAGTTGCGGGTAAATGCGATCAGTACGACGACGCTATCGAAAGAAAAGAAATGTTCGCAAAGCTTTTACAAAAGTGGACAATGTACTCTTCTGCCCAACTCATTTTCTCACACATCCTCGCCAAAGCAGAAATTGAATTCACTCAAGTTATCTACCCACAGATACCCGAAATGTCCGAGGCCACAATCAATGCTCTTGTGATCGAGCGTATCGTTAATCCGATCGTAGATGAGTGTGGAGATGACCTACTGGTCATTAATCACAACCTTGTCCTGGGCATGATCTACTGGCTCGCGGAACAGTGTTTCATTCGTTGGCATCATCCGCCGTTGGTGTCGAAATGATGCAGCTTACATATAATGAGGCATTTGACCCTTATCACGCCACTTTCAGGTTCTTGCGAATATGGCAGGGATGCGAACTCAGCGGCAAGACGCACTTGGATATGCTGCGCATCCTAGATTTCTATTTGCTGTTCCCGTTTCGACTCCAGAACATGTCGTTCTTTGCGTCTGATCGTAGCTGGCGACAAGTGAGCAAGTCCTATGAGAACCGTAAGCCCTATGGCGAATTGCCGGACGATGTTTCAATTTTTTCAAGGATGGAGCCCTTTCAAAAAGCGGCAGCAAGTTCACTTGTCGAAGCGGGCATACTCTCTGGGGATGCTTGGAGGAACAATCAAATAGAGTTTCTTCATAAGGAACTTCCCGCCGAGATAAAGAATCGATGCGATGAGCTGAACGAGAGCATGCAAGACATCATCGAAATTCTATGCGCTCTCAACGAACGCTACCCGCTGTTGGGTCGAAATGGTTTAAAAGATCGAACAGGATTAATGGAGTTTAGATATGACTCTGTTTGAGCCTTGCATGATCGTTAAGCGTTTGGTCGTCAAACGGCGTTCTTCGATTGCCTATGATGAAAAATTTCACAAGGGCGTAAACATAGTAAGAGGCGATAACTCATCTGGCAAGTCCACAATACTCAATTTCATATTTTTTGGCCTTGGAGGCGACCTCGACAGAGATGATTGGAGTGAGCATGCTCTGAAATGCGACTATGTTTGGCTCGAAGTGGAATTCAATGGTCGCCCAGCGGTTCTTCGGCGCGAGATCGATGTGAACTCGCAGTCTCCAATGGAAATATATGGCGGAAGATACGATGACGCTGCGAAGGCTCCTATCGAGGAATGGGTGAAATACCCTTATTCAAGGTCAAAGAACAAAGAGAGTTTCTCCCAAGCTATTTTTCGATTGCTTGAAATGCCCGATGTCGCTGTGGAGGGTACGTCAAGCATCACGATCCACCAGATTCTTAGACTGCTTTATGCGGATCAACTTAGCCCCATCGAAAGCCTTTTTCGTTTCGAAGGGTACGATCCTGAAAACCTGCGAGAGGCCGTAGGCAACCTTTTGTGCGGGGCATTCGATACGGAAATCTATGAATTACAACAGCTCCGCAAGATTCGAGACAAAGAGTTCTCCGATGCATCAGCCGAGCTACGCAGCATTTTTCGGGTGGTGGGAGGAGACGAAAGCCTAGGCTTGGAGTGGGTTCAGCAAAAAAAGAAATCTCTCATAATTGAGCGCGAGAAACTTCTTAAGGATATTGCTTCCGCCGAAGAGGAATTTTACACCAAACAGTCTACGGAGAAGATCACAATAGACGCCCAAAAATCTGTCTTCAAGCAAGTTCAAGGGCTTCAGGAACAGCTTCAGGATACAAGGGAAGCGATTGGAGCTGTAGAGTTTGAGATTGCCGATTCAGATGATTTTATTATGACGCTTCATCGAAGGCTGGAAGCCCTCAAAGACGCCGACTTAGCGTCCTCTCTCGTGGAGACGATACATTTCTCGACTTGCCCCTCATGTTACGCCGCAATACTTGAGCAAGATGAATCTGTTGCAGCGTGTCATTTGTGTAAAACACCGCTCGACGCCGAGCGAGCGCAGGACCGTGTTGTCGGGCTTATTAATGATCTGTCCATTCAGATTAAACAATCAGAGCGCCTTCAAGAAGTCAGGCGAGAACGCCTAAATATGTTTAAAGCAAAATATGCCACTATTGAAGGCGAGTGGAAGCTTAAAGCAAAGGACCTTTCCGAGTTACGTGTTCTTCCCACTTCAAAAGTGAGAGACAAGATTCGGGAACTGCATCGCAAACTTGGATATTTAGACAAGTCTATCGAGGAAACTGACGAGCAACTCAAGCTCGCAAATCGCATTGGAGACTTGTCGGCACGCAAGGCCTCTTTGGATGCGGAACTGAAGGACCTCGACGCCAGAATTGAAACGCTCAAACGCAGCCAGACTACGAGGCTTCGCGCTGCCCGCAGTGCTATAGAGAAAAAGACAATTGAGATGTTGAAAGGAGATTTAAAGAGGCAGGACTCTTTCGAAGACCCGCAGCGTGTCGATTTCTCTTTCGCCAAGAATACAATCACAGTGGATGACCACACCTATTTCTCAGCAAGTTCGCGTGTTGTGCTCAAAACGTCCTTCTTGATTGGTTTCCTTGCCGCCGCACTTGAGGACGAGAAGTTTCGCCATCCTAGGTTTCTCATGATCGATATCACCGAGGATAAAGGGATGGAGCAAGAGAGAAGCCACAACTTCCAACAGCAGGTGATTCGTATCTCTAACGCAAGCGAGGTAGAGCACCAAATCATCTTGGCAACTGCAATGCCTTCGCCCGAGCTTGACGATGACGTTTTCGTCGGAAAATTCTCTACGCGCGATAGCGGAACACTGAACTTCCTTTAAAAATTCGGCTAATGCGCACCCCTTCGGGTCGGGCTGTCGTAAACCGAGCCGCCTAAGAGGCGTCTCGGCCTTGCGGCGTCCATCCCTTGCGTGATTGTCGGCGTGCTTGATGCACACCTCTGGCTGAGCGCGGCTCTATAGGAGCCGCGCGTTTCTTTCCCATTTCTGGGGGCCTTCCGGCCCCATCCTCCGTCAAGACCCAAGTCCCTTGCCAAGGCTGCGGGAGAAAGAATCGGAGCCGTGGCTCGTTAGCACTGCGCCCGCACCACCTTCCGATCCTTTCGATCTTGACGGCCTCCCCCCGCTCATTGGCGCGGGCCTAGTCCGGTTGCATGCGCAACCGACTATCCAAAGGAGGAAAAAGGACATGAAAACAGATGTATATCAGAAAGTAACAGACAAGATCATTGCCGATCTGGAAAAGGGCGAGCTTTCTTGGCTCAAGCCTTGGAACGCTGGAAACCTTGAGGGAAAGATCACCAAGCCGCTGCGGCACAACGGCATGCCGTATAACGGTATCAATGTGTTGATGCTGTGGGGCGCGAGCGTTGAAGCGGGGTATCTCTCCCCGTACTGGATGACTTTCAAACAGGCCAAAGAGCTTGGCGCACACGTCAAGAAGGGCGAGCGCGGCAATCTGGTGGTCTATGCCAACACCATCACCAAGACCGAAGAGCAGGACGACGGCAGTGAGGAAGAGCGCAAGATTCCTTTCATGAAGGGCTATAGCGTTTTCAACGTCGAACAGATCGAAGGCTTGCCCGAGCATTACTATGCGAGGCCCGAGCCCGTGATTGATCCCGCCTTGCGCATTGAGCATGCGGAACAGTTTTTCAGCCATACAGGCGCAGACATCCGCCATGGCGGGAACAGCGCTCATTATAGCGGCGGCAGCGATCATGTGCAGATGCCAGCCTTCGAGACGTTCCGCAGCCCCGAGGCCTATTATGCCACCCTTGCCCATGAGCTTACCCACTGGACGAAGCACAAAAACCGCCTTGACCGTGACTTTGGCCGCAAGCGCTGGGGCGATGAAGGTTACGCCCGCGAAGAGCTGGTGGCCGAGCTGGGCGCGGCGTTCCTTTGCGCCGATCTTGAGCTGACGCCCGAGCCTGGCATGGATCACGCCGCCTATATTCAAAGCTGGCTCAAGGTCTTGAAGGAAGACAAGCGCGCGATCTTTGCCGCCGCCGCCCATGCGCAGCGCGCCGCAGATTTCCTGCACGGATTGCAACCGCTGATCGAGGAAGAGCAGGAGGACGAGGGAGTCGCCGCGTAAGCGGCGGCTCCACAGCCAGAAAATTTTGGCTGGCCTCACGGCCAGCCATCCCTTCTAATGTCGAGTAACGTCAGAACTGCCAGACAAAGATATGAAGCCGAGGACGAAAGAAGCATTCGAAGAGCTGCAAGCGCTAGGCGTGCCTGTCTATGAATGGGGAGTAGAAGACGGGTACAATGCCGCGACGGTATTTGTGATGATTTGGCGCAACGACGACACGGGCGAGGTCTTTTTCGACGATACACGGCATTATATTCGAGAAGAATATGAAGGCGGGCGTTACGTGAACCCGTTCGGCTTTCGTCAAGATGTTCACGAAATCTTGGCGCGATATAATCTTTCCACCGAAAACGGCGGCATGGGTCAGGTTCTCGTTTATGATGAACCGGACTCGACGGGAGTGAGCCATTCTCGTGAAGGTGAGCGGAACAAGCAGCGAAATCGGTGAAAATTTGCGGCCAGCCTGATGGCTGACCGCTGATCGGTTAGAGACTTGGCGCGCGGGTTGCCAGTTCGCTCTCGATGTTGCGCATCGATTGGAGCGCGTCGCGGCGCTCTTGTGATCCGCGCGGGGCGGCGGCAAAGGCGTTGAACGCCTCGGCCAACAGGCCGTGCAATTCTGCCGTGCTGCGGGATGCCGCTTCAAAACGTGAGACGAGTGTCATCTCATCCTCCTTTTGCTTCAAGGAGGCCCCGAACCACTCAGGGCCTTTCGGCCCCGCACAACCATCATCGGCCCATGGAAGGCCTGATGGTTCGGGAGGTAACTTGAGCCTGCAAACAGGCGGATGCGCAGATGGCGCTTCGCTATCCGTTTGATGCGGTGATCTTCGCGGTGCTGGCGGGATTGATCGGAATGCTGGGAGAGGTCTGACTACAGCATTTATCCGCCCCCGAGCATCCAAGAGCGGCGGCTCGTTCCAATGGTGCAACCATCGACTGCTGGACAGGTGTGCCGTGGTCTCAGCCGTCAGCGCATAGGCGCGTCAGCCTGGCCGCTTTTCCCGATTTCCGTGCTGCTTTGAGTTCCATTGCTCATCGATGGCTTGCTTCAGAGAGCCCTTAATCCCTGGCCGAAGCGGCTCACCCTTCAATGTCCTGCCCGCGCAAAGAATCCGTGTTGAACATGAAGGTCGATCCTTTGCTTCGGCCTTTCGGGAGGGCGTTAGCAAGCCAACGACAAGCAAAGGAGAAACATCATGGCACGCGAAAAAACCAACCAAAACATGCCCTTGAATGCGCCCGACTATCTGGCGTGGCACGTCACCCAAAAAGGCGACAAGGCCTATTGGAACAAGGTCGGAGCCGCTTGGAAGCACAAGGATGAGCGGGGCTACACGCTTCAGCTTGAGACCTGTCCGATTAATGGCCGCATCGTCCTGCGCCTTCCGCTGGAAGATGCCCCCGACGCCGCAAACGACGCGGGGCGCTCATGAGCGCCCCCGTCAAATTGCAGGAATTCTTCGTTGATCCTGCCCGTCTTGCGTCCGGCAGATGGTGCCACACGCGAGACCGCCAGATCGGAGAAGGTGATATCAGCGCCTCATACAGCGCCGACAAGATCGCCGAGGGCCGCGTCCGCTCACCCTTCAAATGGCAAAATGCCCTTTGGGTTTCGGTCGGCGGCGCGTCCATAGGTAACCACCGCGCTGTGCAAGCCTACCGCGTTATCGAGCGCAAGTTCTTTGACGGCGCGACGATCACCTACCACGAAAACGCTCGCCTGAGCGCTGCGGCCCGTGGACGGCCAGAAGGCTTCTATCACGGCATGGCCGTGAAATGGGGTAAGCTGGATTGCGTCCTGATCGGCCCTGCCAGCATCTTTCTTCCATCGGAAGAGAAGGTCGCGCCCGAGCAGGCCGATATGTTCGACCTGTTGTAAACTATAGCGCCGTCCATATTGGGCGGCGCTATTCAGGCATGTGGTCTTCGTCATCAAGCCATTCTTCGCGCTTCGCGCGCGGCTTGAATTCCGGTGCAAGCACATCAGGCTTTTGCTTGTGACGTGCATGAGCGAGGCGGATGATCAACCGCAGCGTATCATCCGCCGCCAGGTGGAAATGCTGGCGGAGTTCATCAAGTTGGACGGCATGCGCGTCATCGAGATTCAGCATCAAAATGTGTCGCATAGCTTTCTCCTTTCTATCGTTCAGCGCTCAAAGTCAGGGCCGCGATCCCGCGTGCGGGTTCGCTCGCGCCCCTTCTTTTCGCGCTCTTCTCGGGTTTTCTGTTGTGTATCGACCTTTCTGCCATGGGCCGCCGCTGCGTCCTTGGGCATGACGGTCGGATTCTTGCCTTGCTTCATGAGCATGTAGTTGGCGATTTGCTGACGAACGGCGACGAGTTCCTGCAAGCGTTCTTCGCGCTGTTTTCTGATGGCCTCTTGCAGCCGTTGGCGCTCGTCCAGTTGCTTGGCAATCATCTTGTCGCGCTCCGCCTGATCGCGGCGCAAGGCCTGCCAAGCATCGTGTTCGTTCTGCGCCTTCAACTCGGAATACTTGCCCGTCAGGCGGCTCCACAGCTTCCCGAAGCCTTTCTGCGGAAGACGCGCGGCCCGCGCTGCGGCTTCTCTGGCTTCGCGGCTCTTGTGGAGTTCTTCCAAGCCGTTGCGCTCGATCCGATGACGCTCGACCATCTGCGTGCGACGCATTTCCAGCGTCGGACGGAGACGCTTGTAGCCGTCTTCAAGCTGCTTCTTGTGATCCCGCAGATTGTCCGCGACCAGTCCGGCGATCTTCTGGCGCTGGTGATCGACGGACGGCAAGGGATTAGAATCTTTGAATCGGGCCGCAACATCCTTCGCCTTGACGCCCGACCAGCGTGAGAGCGCATAGGCTTCGCCGCGATAATCAACGGCCACAACACCGCGCCGATCCCCTTGCGCCAGATAGTAGCCTCGCGCTTCCAAGGCGGATTTGAGCGCGTCGACAGAGTCCGAGCGCTCCCAGCAATCCTTGAAGAGCGCTTTGATGATCTTGGGGTCTTGCTTTGTTCGCTGGGCTTGTTGCCATTCATCGCGGGTGAAGGTGAGCGGGTTCTTGGCTGCACGATCCAGCATGCCCTTCGGCATGTCCCAACCATGCCGAAGGTATAGCTCCTGCGAGACATCCATGAGCCTGCGTTTTGAGAAGGGTAGCTGGCGCGCCGTCATCGTGTCGGTGTCGATCCGCGACCAGACTGCATGGGCGTGGCGTCTGCCTTCCTTCTCATGGAAGACAACCGCGCGCGGCTGACCGCTCAGGCCGAGCTTTAGTTCCGCCATTTCGATGGCAGTCTCGAAGGTGGCGACATCGACATGGGCGTCTTGCGGCGGGCTGAGACTGAGGGAGAAAAGATGCTGCTGGCAGCGTGTGCCCTTGGCGATGGCTTCGGCCTCTCTCAGCGCCTCATGCAGATCATCTTCATTCATGAACCCACGCAACTCATGAAGCTCGACATGCTCGTTGTCGCGCGCGTTCATCAGATGCTTGGCCAAGTTGGCTGCGTTGCCGCGCGGATTGCCTTTCAAGATCATGACGGGCCTCCTTCGGAGAGGCTGCCAAGTGCCCGCAGTAATTCCTTGCGCAGGGCTTCGACTTCCGCGCAGGCCTGACGGAGTTCGTCTTCGAGTTCCGGCGACACAGGCAATGAGCCCATATTCGCCGCGCGCGCGATCTGGTTCAGGTTCTGAGACAAGCGCGACTTTCCGAGCGCGCCGAGAACGCGGCCCAGGGCTTCATGGTCTTTGACAGGGTTGGTGTTACGGCGACGGACTTTCTCCAGCGGCTCGTCGAAGAGCTTGGCCTTGATATACGCGCCAAGAGGCACGCCGTTTGCTGCGGCGCGCAATAGTGCCTTTTCCTCGAAGGACAGGCGGAGCGAGAACGGAGCCTCGCGCGGCTTCTTTTTGGGGTTGGCGGCTGCTACCGCATTGAAATCACGTTCCGAAATGCTCATGATCGCACCTCGGATTGTTATCCTGAGTTACGGTGTTAGAGGCTTCAACGGCTCTGAGATGGCGCTCCCACTCTTCCAGAGTGGCGAAGAAAGTGTTCGAACTTTCTCCGCTTAGGCGCGCCATGACTTCTTTACAGCACGCAATTTTCCCGAATGCCTTGAAGGGACAAACCGTTTTCGGTGTGAGAAAGCCTTGATTGCGGTTACGCGCAATCGGCTCGCAACAGCCAGATTTAGCACCCCTCTCGGCCACATGACCCTGCCTTTTCCCAGCTACGTCATGGACTTGATCGACATGGGAGGGCGCGTTCGAACGCCACTTCGAAGGTATGGCGTGGAAAACTGAGCCTGATGAAACAAGGCGTCGGTGACCGGCAGCCGCCCTGGCACGCGGCTTTCAACAGCCGGCTTTCCCATTGACCTCAAAGCCTTAGTCGAAACCGCAATCGTCTACGGCCATCTTCTTCGGTGGTTGCGCGCAACAGCCCAGCCCGCAGATCGCTGGGAAACGCGCCCAGATCGCCGAATGTCATGTCCACGCGGCCCTCGCGCGCATCCAGATCCAAGTCGATCCGGGCGTCGATTTGCGATGGCCCTCCGGCAAGTTGCGCTGTGATCTGTATCTGGTTCGGGGCAGACACTCTCAGCCTCACGGGACCCCGCCCAAGCGCCAGCCCGGCAAGCTCCAACCGTTCAATCTGCGCCATGGCCAGACCGGACAAGACGCTCTGCGACATCAGGGCCAGCGCAAGATCGCCGGTGTCGACGCGAAGCTCCCCCTCAACCGCGCCAAGGCCCGGCAGGTCGATACCGCCGCGAAGCCGGCCGCTGGTCTCTTCGATCCGCACCTTCTGCCCCGCAATCTCGAACAGGGCTTTGGCGACAACGGTCGATCCGTCAGTCTGGGCAATCTTGATGTCCCAGCAAGGCGCACTCCCACACAGCCGCGCCCGCGCCCACTGGCCCGACCAGCCAGGAGCGATCCGCACGCGCCCCGCGCGCAGTCCGGAATCGCCCGAAATGACGGATGCGAGCGCACCGGCCCGGTCAGGCAGCACCGCAAACAGATGTGCCGCACGCAGGTTCAGCGCCAGCGCCAGAACCACGGCCAGCAGAACGACAGTGCCATAAAACAGCCGCTTCATCCGGGCGCGCCCTGAATGACAAGCGTGGCAGAGGCGAAGCCGGGCCTTCCGCGCGTGATCGCCACCTCGCGCAGCGCCCCCGCATGGTCGGTTTCCAAGCGATGCAAAAGCTGGACCAGACGTTGAAACGCAACCTCGTCCAGCGACAGGAGGATCCGGCCCTCGGCCTGATCCGACAGCCCGCGCAGGGCCGGACGCATGCCGGTTTCCTGCAGGATCCGTTCCAGATCGACCGCACGCGGGGGGGGCTGGTTCAGATTGGACGCGACCGGGGCAAAGCCCTCGGCCCTGGTCGCCAGCCAGTCCAGATCGGCCGACGCCCGCGCCAGCGCGGTTTCGGCCTTATCAAGGCGCACCCAGGCCGGGACCAGAATCAGGGCGACGACGAGCCCCGGCACCCCGACCGCGATCAGCAGCCGCCACGGCAGAATGCGCCCCGTCAGCGCCGGGAACGCTGCGCGCAGCATCAGTTTGCCCCGCCGGACAGCGCCAGCCGCAGTGTCGCGCCGACGCGGCCCTCGTCCAGCACACGAGAGGCGGCGACCATGACCTCGAACCCCGCCGCCGTCAGGTCCGTTTCCAGCGCTTGCAAGTCAGCGAAACTGTCGGTGGTCAGGTCGATGACATAGCCGTCGCGCGTGCCCCAGGCGATCCGGGATACCGCGTCTGTCTCACTTGCCAGACGCTTTGACATGCGGGCCAAACCCGAAGTGAAATCCGCGCGGCCGTGGCCAGCGCCCGCGCTTTTGGCCGCCGCAAGGGCCTGGTCCACCTGCTGGCGCAGATCCAGAATCGGCCCGTTGGGCAAGAATGTCGCGCGGGCGATCGCCGTCGCCTGTGCTCTTTGGGCCTCGGCCTCTGCGGACACATCGCCCGCGCGTACAAGCAGGCCCGCACTGGCCAGCGCCAGCGTGGCATACAGCGCGGAGATCGGGATCCGGTGGCGCCGCAACCACGGGCCCAGATCGTCGACCGAGGAGGCAAACCGCACGCCCATATCCTGCGCGCGCACCAGGGCGTCGTCCGGTTCGGACAAGTCGCTGCTGGACACGGGCGCGAGGCCCAGCGACCTGATCCGCTGCGCAAACTCGGGCGGGACACCCGGGCCGATCCAGAGGGTGTCAATCGCGTCGGCTTCCGCCAGCGTCTGCAAGACCTCCGCCAGGATCGGAGCCTCTGTGGTGCAGCCGAAATCCGCGCCGATCCGCAGCCGGATCAAGGCGTCGGACCCACCGGCCTCCAGCACGGCGCAGCCATCCGCAAATGGCAGGGCCAGGAAATCGGGGAGCAGGGCGAGACAGCCCAGCGGGCAATTGTCGCGCAACCCGTCCAGTGTGCTGCGGTCCACGACGATGACATGCGCCCAGGCCCGGTCGCTCCGGCTGGCGGGAAGCGGCAGGAACATCAGGTTGGCTGGCGCCGCCGCGACCCGCTCTGACAACTGGATTTCGGCGGCCTTCAGGCGCTCGGCGCCCCGGATCGTGGGGGGGATATCGATCTGCTGGATCGAAACGAGGTCGCCTGAAAAGGTGCCCACCCAGCGCCGGGCCCGATCCGGCGCCCCCACGCCCACATCGTGGAAAACCAGGTGGCCCGGCGGCGAAGCCTTTGCCCGCGTCAGGGTCATGGAACGCCCCCGGGAACCGAGTATATCCCGACCGCCACAAAGCGATCCCCCTGCCGCTGCAGAACAAGGCGGCTTCGCGCCGTATCCGCGCCGCGCTGCGCGATCAGCCGAACCTCGAACCAGTCGGTGCCGCCGTCGAACCGGTCGAAATTCACGCCCGCCAAAGTCTCTTGGTCGAGATAGGCGGCCAGACGATAGCGGAATTCAAGGGCGCTTGTGATCCCCTCGCTGTCCCGAATCCGTAGCACGGCCGTCAGGTCGTCGCGGTCGATCTGCGGAAGGAACGCATGGATCACCGCCAGTTCGCCGGTGTTCAGGTTAACCCCGACATCGGCGGGCAGATCGACGACATAGGGCGCCAGGCGGGTCTGTTCCGCCGCCGTCAGCCCCGCGGTTCCGGGCGGTGGCAGGCCGGTCCAACGGCTCAGTACGATATCCGAACCGGTGTCACGGGTGCGGAGCGTGGCCAGAAACGGCGCCAGCTTGTCTTGCGGCAAGCCAAGGTCCAGCCAAAGCCGCGCAAAGGCGGCTTCTGCCCCGGTATCGTCAGCGTCGCGCAGCCAGGCGAGGTTGAAGCCCGCTTGCAGGTCGTACAGCTGCCCCCCGATCGTCCCGTCAAGCACCGGAAACTCGTAAGTGTCGCGATACCATTCAGCGGTCGCGGCAAAGCTGCGACGGGGGCCCAGCGCCTCGGACAGGATCTCTGGCACAAGCACGGCGGCCGCGTCGAGAAACAGCGTCAGCTGATTGGAGGTGTTGGCCATCCGCAGCCGCTGCGCGATATCCGTCGACCGGCCAAGAAGCTGCGTCGCGAGCGCCGCGACCAACAGGATGACAACAGTCGCATTCAGCAACGCGACTCCCCGCGCGCCCGGATGCTGCGGAACCGGCGTCATGGGGTCACCTCTGTGACAGACAAATCGCCGTATCCCGCGACGGTGAGGCTCAGTCGGATCAACCGCGAGTGTTCCCCCTCGTCGACAATGCCAAGATCGAAGGCCTCGACCCCGGACAAAAGCGTGGCAAAGCGCATCTGCCCGCCAGGGCCCGCGATTCCACGGCGCAGGGTCTGATCGGCGGGCGACCATTCCCAGGCGATCTCTGACATCCCGGTGGTCAAGGTGTCACTCTCTCGCGCCATGCCAGCCCCGGTCAGCCGCACATCGACCAGCGCATCGCCCGATCGGTCCGGCCGCAGGCTGACGGCGTTGCGCAGATCCCGCCGCGCCAGCGTCAGGGTCAGGGCGATCTTTTCGGTCTGCTGGTGGCGCACGGCCATCTGCCGGTCCACCGACACCGCCGAGGTCAGAACCTCTGCGCCGGTCAGCGCGGCAATCGCGAAAATGGCCAGCGCCACCACAAGTTCCAGCACCGACAGACCGGCCGTGCGGTCAGTGCGGTCAGTGCGGTCAGTGCGGGCGGGACTAGCGCCGGACATAGGCCACAAGCCGAGTGCCGTTGCCATCCTCGACCGCCTCGCCACGGGGCCGCACGAGGATATCCGCCTCGACAAACCCGGCCGCCGTGGCGGCGACGTCGGTGGTCACGGTCCAGTCCGTACCGCCAAAACGGATCTCGGTTGGCAGGCTGTCGCCTGTCTCGGCCCCATAATGACGCAGCTCGGCGGCACGGTTCATCGCAATGGTCTGACCGAACATCAGGCTGCGGGCCTGTTGGGTCTGGGCCACAGACAGGGTGATCGCCCGGACCCCCGCCAGACCGCCAATCGCCAGGATCGCGATGGCCACCACCAGTTCGATCAGCGTGAACCCCCTGTCTCGGCCCCTTACTGTGAACACAAGGCGCCTCCGATTCCGGTGACCGTGCAGCGATGCGTGCCCTCCGAGCCCTGGGCAAAGTCCAGCTGCACCGGATCCGACTGATCAGACGGCCACAGCACGATAAGCCGCTCGGCCGAGGGCGCACCGTCGATCCGCACAGGCCCGCGCCAGTCGATGGCATCGCCATCTGGGACCCACGCGCCCCCCTCGCGGCGCATCGGCTGCGCCTGATCCTCTGACACCCGCAAACCGACGACGCGCCCCTCTGCCACGGCCTGCTGCCGCGCGTCGTCAAACAAGGCGGCGAACCGGGCGGCATCCGTGTTGGCGGAGGGGCGGCTCAGGGTCACACTCAGCCCGGCGACGGTGGTCATGACGGTCAGGATGGTCACCACGACGAGCAGTTCCAACAGCGTGAACCCCTTCTGGTCAGAGGGTTCCGCCCCTCGACGCGACTCGCCTTGACCGATCCGCAATGACACGCTCCGTGCTAAGGTCCCCTCGAACCCAAAGCCTACATGCTGCGGGCGGGCGGGTGAAGCCGCACGTCCTGCATATTGCCAGCGGGCTATCTCCGGATTTTGCGACCTGTTATAGATCTGGACAGAGTCGGGCGCCGGGGTCTGCCGGACAGACAAGGAGACGGGGGCTGCAAGTTTTCCTGAACGCGACGGTCTATGCGGCGGCGGCGGCAACCGTGGTTTCGGTGCCCCTGATGCTGACCGCCCCGGTCGGCGATACGCTGGCGCGCGATATCTCGGTCGAGATGCGTCCGCCAGTTGCCCCCAAGGCGGCAATCCCCCCCGAGGTCGCGCAGATCTTCGGGCAGCCGGACCGGCCCGACACACCGCCCGTGGTCGAAACACGCTCCGTCGCCGATCCGGGGCCCGCGCTGTCCTACACCATAAAGGGCCTTGTTCTGTCGGCGGATCGCAACTGGGCCGTTCTGGGCAGCCCCCAGCGGGACGAGGTCGTCAGCCCCGGCGATGTGCTGGACAGCGGCGCCTTCGTCGACAGGATCGATGCCGACGGGGTGCATCTGGTCCTTGACGGTGCCAAGACGCTCGTCCGCCCCGAACAGATGACGCGCACGGTGGCGCCCAGCGCGTCGCCCGAGCCTCTGGCCGAGGAACCCGCAGCCGAGGTCGTGTTCCGGATCGGACGACTGGACGCGGCCGAGGTTGCGCGCCTGATCGCACGCGGCGGCCGCTTGGGACCGCGCAGCGAGGTTGTCGGTGGCATTCCGGTCACCTGGGTGCGGGCGGGCGAGTTTCTGGACCGGCTTGGCCTTGCGGTGGGGGATGTGATCGTCTCGGTGGAAAACGCTCCGGTCTCCACCCTTTCGGATGCGTTGATCGGCCAAAGTGCGGTGAAAAACGATGGCCGCGTCGTCTTTGAGGTCCGCACCGGGGACGAGCGGCGCAGGATCCTGGTCCGATTCGCGAAGACATGAGCGATCCGACTGAGCAGACCGCCCCCGGCGCGCCGGATCCGATGTCGGCGCCGATCGCGCTTGGCTACACCTTTTGCCGCGACAACCATGTGTTGCTGGACGGGACAACGCTGTTTGTCGGGCAGGCGGCCCGGGTGGACACCTTGCTGGAGGTGCGGCGCGCGTTCGGATCGCGGCTTGCGGATATCATCCGGCTTGACCAATCGGAATTCGACCTGCGCCTGAGCGCCCGGTTCCAGGACGCCGATGCGCGCCAGACGGTCGAAGAGGACGACGTTGTGCATTTCGACCTCGACGATTCGACGATCTCCGACACGCCGAACGATTTGCTGGAGGGCGGCGATACGGCGCCCGTGATCCGTCTGGTGAACGCGATCCTGCGTCAGGCCGTCGCGCGCGGGGCCTCTGACGTGCATGTGGAGCCGAAAGAGCGTGGCTTGTTGGTCCGCATGCGCGTCGATGGCATCTTAAGCCCGGCGATCCGGCGCGAGGACGTGCCCGTCCGCCAGATCGTCGCGCGGTTCAAGGTGATGGCGCATCTCGACACCTCGGAAAACCGGCTGCCGCAGGACGGTCGCATCGCGCTGCGCTATGGCGACAGATCCATCGACGTCCGGTTTTCAAGCCTTCCGGGGATCAATGGCGAGCGGCTGGTGATGCGCCTGCTGGACCGCAAGACCGGTCTGCGCGCGCTGGAAGAGCTGGGGCTTGACCCCGCGCAAGAGGCCGCGTTGCGCAGGATTGCCGGCATGTCGGATGGCATGGTCCTGACGACCGGGCCCACCGGCAGCGGCAAGACCACGACGCTCTATTCGCTGCTGAACACAATCGACACCGTGCGCCGCAACGTGGTGACGGTCGAGGATCCGGTGGAATACAAGCCCGAGGGTGTTTCGCAGATCCAGATCTCCGCCGACATTGGCATGACCTTTGCCGTCGGGCTGCGCGCGGCTTTACGGCAGGATCCCGATGTCATCATGGTGGGCGAGATCCGGGATGCGGAAACCGCGCGGATCGCCAGCCAGGCGTCGCTGACGGGGCATCTGGTGCTGTCGTCGCTGCATGCCAACACCTGCGTCGGCGCGATCACCCGGTTGCGCGATCTGGGGCTGGAGGATTTCCTGATCTCATCGACCCTGCGCGCGGCGCTGGCCCAACGGACCCTGCGCCGGATCTGTCGGGCCTGTGACGGCGCCGGGTGCGAGGCGTGCGGGCAGACAGGATATGCCGGGCGGATCGGGGTGTTCGAGGTGGCCGAAGTGACAGAGGATGCCGCCCGCGCCATTGCCGCCGGACGGTCCGAGCAGGATCTCGGCCCGCTGCTGGCGCGGCACGGGCTGGAGATTGCCGGGCAGGCCCGGGCGCTGGTGCAGGCGGGCATCACCGACGCGGCAGAGGTCCAGCGCGTGTTTGGCGTGTTCTAGTGCAGACGTTCCAGTATCTGGCCCTGCGACGCGACGGCAAACGGGTGAAGGGCACCTTGGTCAGTGACAGCAAGTCTGCCGCCTATAACAACCTGCGCGCCCAGGGCCTGTTTCCAACCGAGATCAATGCGGTGGACAAACCGGCAGAGGGGCGCCGCCACCGCCGGACGCAATTGCGTGCCGAGGATCGCGCGATCCTGACCCGGCAAATGGCCGTGCTGTTGCGCGCGTCCCTGTCCAAGGAAGACGCGCTGGATGCGATCCTGAGCTCGGTCGCCTCGTCGCAGACGCATCTGTTTGCAGGCCGCGTGAAATCCCTGGTCCTGCAGGGGCGCGGGCTAGCCGAAGCCTTTCAGGCCGTCGGCGGCGGGTTCGAACGCTATTACCTTGCCGCCCTGCGCGCGGGCGAGGAATCTGGGCGCATGCCCGAAGTGTTCGAGCGTCTGGCCGATCACCTCGAAGCCCGCGGCACCAACGAAGCGAAGATCGTCAGCGCGCTGGTCTACCCGGCCTTCGTGGCGCTGGTCTCTGTCGTGGTCTGCGGCATCATGGTGACCCAGATCGCACCGGAGCTTGAGCGGATGTTTCACGCCGCCGGTCAACCTCTTCCCGGCATCACCCGCGCCACGTTGGATCTGACGGACTGGTTTGGCACGCATCTGCTGTGGATCGGTCTGGTGTCGGTTGGCCTCGTGGCGGGGGTCTGGGGCCTGTCGCGCCAGCGCGGGGTGCGCCTGCGATGGGAAACGCTTGTCTTGCGCCTGCCGATGATCGGACGTCTGGCGGCGCTGTCGCTGGCGGCCGAATACCTGCGCACGCTGTCTGTTGTCCTGCGCAGCCGGGAGACCATCGCGGTCGCGACCCGCAGCGCGTCCGAGGTTGTCACCTGGCTTGGCGCCCGGCAAGAGGCGGATCAGGTGGTTGTCGGCGTGGAACGCGGCCTGAGCCTGGAAAGGGCGCTGGCAGTGCTAAGCTTTCTGCCGCCGATTGCGCTTCAGATGATCCGCGTCGGCGAGGAGACCGCCGATGTCGCCACCATGTCGGACCGCGCCGCCGATGTGATCGAAACTTGGCTGGCGACGGACCGGCGGCGTCTGGCGACCCTGCTGGAGCCGATGCTGATGATGGTCGTCGGGGCCGGGGTGCTGATGGTGGTCCTCGCCATGCTCTTGCCGATTTTCGATCTGCAGAACACAATCACCCTTTAGGCCTGCCACCCTTTAGGCCTGCCACCCTTTCGGCCTGCGCCCGTGACACTCGGCGCAATCGCGTCTGGACGGATGGCGCTATCTCCGGTTGCCGACGTTGGCCGTTGCGGAGCGCGACCTCGAAAGAGGCCCTCGCCCCCCACTTCCGGCGCGGGCGCTTTTCCTAAGGCCCGGCGCCGCGCGAATGACGTGACCCGCCGCGTGAGCGGGTTCAGCGCAGCGGCGGCACCTGGACGAGAACGATCCTGCCCGCCAGCGGCCCGGAGGTGACGGCAAGCTCCACCACGCCGCCCGGCGGCGCCAAGGCGAGGGCTCTGGCCAGCAAGGCGGGTGAGGGATCGGCCAGCAATTCGAGCGCTACGCCTGCGGCCTCGGCCCGCGCGGTCGAGGAGGAGACAACGACGATCTCTGCATTCGTCGCCTGAGAGCTGGAATAAGCCGCCGCCGCGGCGGTAAAGGCGGCCTTGTGCGTCGCTGTGATCTCGACGATCCCGACCGAGCCAAGGGTTGGCCGCATTTCCAGCCGGGCCACAACCACCGCCCCGATCGGACCTGTCGTGCTGGCGGCATTCACCGCGATGATCTTTATCAGCCCGTCCCCCGTTTCCGTATACTGCAACAACGCGGGGGCGCCGGTGCCGCTAGGCAGGCTGACGCTGATCAACTCTGCCAGACTGCTGTCGTACGTCACCTCGACCTGGCCCGCGCCGAAAGCATCGCTGCCGCTGAACAGCGCCAGATCCAAAGTGGCGGTGCCGCCGACCTGGACGTTGACCGAGGGGTCGAGAAAGAAGAAATCACCGGCGAACTGCGCCTTGGCACGATCCGCGGCACCAAGGCTTGCAAGCATTATCGCCGAGGCGGTTGCATAAGAACGAAGCGGGCCCATCATTGCACCTCAATAACGAAAGTCTTGGTGACACCCGGCGTCAGATCGGTGCCTGTCGTCTCTCCGGACAGCGTGGCAGCCCCATCGAAGCTGATGAAATAATCGCCCACCCCGTCAGACGCCGCGCGGCCGCGCAGTTCCACGGTGTTTTGCCCCCTTGGCATCGCAACCGTGACAGAGGTGCTCGCGGTCGGAGACGACGTCGTCAGGATCGTCTTGCCGGCATAGACAACTTCAAAGATATCGTCGGTAGTGGCGCCGTTGTCGCCCATGGTGATCGTCACACGGCCCGCGCCGCAGGTGATATCGAGATTTGCGGTAAAGCTGCCCAATGTCGCGCCAGAACAAAGCTGCTTTTCCGCCGAAACGGTCTGGAACGGACCTGTCTGGCTGGCCGGATCCGGGCACATCACGCTGGCCGTGCCATCGGTGTTGTAAGAAATCGCCCCGGGCTGGCTGACCGTCAGCGCGAAGTCCCTTGCATCGGCCAGAAGCCCCGATGCGCCCGTGCCGTTGGTCTGGATGTGGGCGCAAGCCTGCTGGGACAGCGCGACCACCGCATCGCGCAGCTGCGGCTCTGACACGGGTGGCTGGTTTGCCGCGGCAAGGCCTGCATAGAACCCGCCGCCAAAGCGTTGATAGGTCTCGGCCAGGAACAGGTAATCGGCGCGGGACAGGACCCGGCGGTGCACCTTTTCTTCGATGTAGCGCGTGAGGAAGCCTTCGAAATCCGGCGCAGAGGCTCTGTCGCACAGATTGGCCAGGCCATGCGCCCGGACATGCGTTGAAATCGTCGCCGTCTCGCCACTGGCCATTTCACTCTTGTCGCTGGTCATCACGATGCCGATGCCAGTCAGTTCCTCGACCAGATCCAGTACCAGCGTTGCAAATTCAAGCCGAGGCGCCACGGCGGAACATTCGGCAAGAAGCCTCTTCATCACAACATTGTTCCAGAACGCAGAATCCTCGGTAATTGGGAAAGCGTTCACCACGACCTGCAACGATGTGAGCTCGCAGGTGGCAGAGAGCATCTGGGTCGCCTTGTGAACTTTGGCCGCGGTCTGTTTCAAGCCGCAGATGCCCGGAACCAGCACGTCGCACACGTCGGAGGGTGTCAATGCCACCGGTGCCAGGGCGGCGAACGCGCCGGGTCCGGCGGATGTGCGGAACGTTTCCAGCCCGTTGGACAGCAGCACGAACTGGACATAGCGGGCAAGATCATCGCCGCCCGGATTGTCCATGAGGGCGGCAACCCGGGTGGCCAGCGCCTGCATGTCCCGCGCCGCGCCAAGTGCGAACCCCTTCAAGATGCCGACCTGTTCCGGGGACAGACCGCCATGTGTGGCGATGTAAGTCTCGACCGCTGCCGCATGGGCATTCAGCGCGGCGATGTATTCGTTGAGGAATGCGGTGACATCCGCCTTTGGATCGGTCGTGGAAACGGCGATTGGAAGCACGGTCGCCGTGGTTTCCGCCTCGGCGACCTGTGTCCCGAAGACATCCAATACCTTGACCTTAACCGCAACCGTCCGCGACGAGGGGCCAAATGTGTCGTCTGGTACGATGAAACTTGCGTAGCCATGAAGCGCCCGCATTGGCTCGACCGAGTAATCGCCGACGGACACCCGGACAGAGGCATGGGGATCCAACAGCAATGGCGACACGATCGTCACGTTTTGATAGGGCCGGATATCTGTCTGGAGCATGGCAGTGGGCAGGGCCTGTTCTTGCAGCAACGCCGAGGCGACAAGCGCCAAATCGGTTTCGTCCAGCTTGCCGTTCAGGTTGAGATCGGCCGCCGACACCCCCTCGTTGCCAAGCGTGTACAGCCCGCGCGATGCCTGCGCCGCCAACAGAAGGTCGTCCAGACCGAGGGTGCCGTTTGCGCCGGTATCCCCCCACACCGCCGGAAAGCCTGGAAAAGGTGGCCTTGGCGCCGCAGCCTCGTCGGACACGATCAGCACCCCCGAGGTGCTGCCGACGGTCACTATGGATGTGATCGACCTGACAACATAGCCATAGATTCCGGGCGCACCGAATTCGACGGGAATGTCGTCTTGCCCGTCAGAGAAGGACCAACTGGCTCTCTCCAGAAAACGAAGTGGATGGATCACCTCGGCATTCAGGAAGGCAGGGCTCCCGGCATACATGCTTTTGGTGCCGGTGACGATCATGACCACTTCGTCGCCCTCGGGAAGCAATGCTTCGCATCCAGACAGAAATGTGAGCGCCGAAACCATCACGCATGATCGCCTCAAAAGACCGTTTAACATGCGCGCTTCCCCCATATCCCGATTCCCTATTCACAGCATCCAGCGCCCATGACCCTCATGGCAAGCATTTTGACCCTGGGTTAGGGGCGCCGTTGCGAGCGGTCTCTGGCTTGGGCGGCAAGCGAATACGGGGCCAGGGTGCCCTTCACACCCGGCGTCCGGCCTTTTTCCTGACGGCCCGAAGCACGGCCTTGCGTCTGCCCGACGGTCCCTCGACCGGCGAGGCACATCCGACGCCCCCCAGCCCGGCGACGCCGATCCCGGGAGGGACTTTTGCCGGCCTATCGCATTTTTCGGTGCCGGACTGCCGCTGCAAACGCGCGGCCATCTCCCCGATTGGAAGGGCCGGAGACGGGACAAAGGCTGGCTTCGCTGCCCCCCACGCCTGGGGCCGCTTTGGGACGCCACGCCAGCCTTCACCGTAGGTCGGAACACCTCTGTTAGTGTCGAACCTCTTTTTGCCGGCACCCTTTGCGCGCCCGCCGGCATGATCCACGCTTCGATCCAGAACCCTGTTTTTAAGCGACAATATCAACCGCACCCCGCCCTTTCAGATTCACATCATAGATTGTTGACAATTTTCAATCTGCGATCTACCGTCCTCTTCAACTCGAAGACAGGCGGTCCGGTCGTGATATCCTCCCCGTTGAAACGTGAGACAATGAGCGCACAGATCTCCGCCTGGCTGCGGAACGCGATCCTGTCTGGCGAGCTTGAGCCGGACGCGCAGGTGGTCGAAAGCACATTGGCGATGCGCCTTGGTGCCAGCCGGGGGCCCCTGCGCGAAGCGATGCGGCAATTGATCGACGAAGGATTGCTGGTCAGTGTGCCCTATACCGGGACGCGCGTGGTCGACATCTCGGTGCAGGACATCAACGACATCTACGCCATGCGAACCTGTCTGGAACAATTTGCCTTTGAGCAGATTTGGGACAAGCGCAACGAGCGGTTCGAAACGGAATTGACCCGGCGCAATGCCGCTTTGAAAGACGCCATCGACCGGGCCGACGATGTGGGCTCCATCGAAGCGGAGCTGGATCTGCATGGGCTCGCCTATGAACACACCGGCAACCGCTTGCTGCTGAAATCGTGGACAGGGTTGCGCGGGCATCTGCAGATGTACTGGGCCTCGCATCACCGCGCCCATGGCACGGCCGGGCCCAAGCGCGAAAGCCACGACAGCTATGTGCGGATCGCTTTGGGCGACAGCCTGACGGCGATGAAGGACGAACTGCGCGAGCATATGCGCCGGGGGCTGGAGACGACCAAAGCCTTCGTGGAAGCCCGGATCTTGGCCCAATCAGACAAAACAGATCCAAACCAACAAGGAGAGTGAGATGAACAGACGTATGATGCTTGCGGCCGCGATGGCAGCCAGTGTGCTGGGGGCCGGCACAGCGGCCCAGGCCCAGGACACCCTGGAGACGATTCGTGAAAGCGGTGTGTTGCGCGTTGGCGTGACGCAGGCCCCGCCCTGGTACTTCAAGGACATCATCAGCGGGGAATGGACCGGCGGGCTGGGCGTTTCCATGGGAAAGGCCATGGCCGACACCCTGGGCGTCACGTTTGAACCTGTCGAAGTGACCTGGGGCACCGCCGTGGCCGCGCTTCAGGCAGAGCGGATCGACCTGATGTATGTGCTCGACGCCACGGACGCGCGCAAAGAAGCCGTGAATTTCCCCGAGACGCCGCTGCTGTATTATTCTCTTGCGGTTCTGGCGCGCGATGATCTGGAGGTGTCCGAGTGGAGCGATCTCGATTCCGCCGAGATCAGCATTTCAGTGCCGCAGGCGACCAGCATGGATGCCTTCCTGACGGAAAACGTGCCAAACGCCGATATCCAGCGCTTCCCCAGCAATGCCGAAGCGATTGCCGCCTTTCAGGCCGGTCGCGTGGATGCGGTGACGCTGTTCCACCCGCCTTTGATCGCGGCGCGCCAGAAGCTGGGCACGGGCCAGATTGTCGTGCCCTCGCCGGTGGAATCGCGCCCTTCGTCGGTCGCCGTGCGCAAAGCGGATGACACCGCCTTTGTGGATTGGGTCAACGAACAGATCGACGGCTACTACCAGTCCGGTCAGACGCAGACATGGTACGAAGAATTCCTGAGCGACTTTGGCCTCGACCCCGCAGCGGTTCCCGCGATCATGCGCGAACGTCTCTGATCCGGCCGGCAGGGCGAACAAACCATGTATGAGTGGGATTTCACGCCGGTCTTCGAGAATGCCGATTTGCTTTGGCAGGGGCTTCTCGGGACGCTGACGATCACCGGAACGGCGCTGGCCTTTGGCGTGCCCCTGGGGCTGGCCCTGGCGCTGTCGCGCCTGTCGTCTCGCCGGTGGTTGGCCTGGCCGGCGGGGTTCGTGATCGAGTTCTTTCGCACGACCCCCCCGCTTGTGCAGCTGTTCTGGTTCTTTTTCGCCCTGCCGATCCTGGTGGACATTCGGATGACGCCTTATCTTGCGGCGGCCATCACCTTCTCTATCCAGTCCTCGGCCTTTTTCGCCGAAGTGTTCCGCGCTGGCATCGTGTCGATCGAACGCGGCCAATGGGAAGCGGGGCGCGCCATCGGGATGCAACGCCCGCAAGTCATGCGCCGCATCATCCTGCCGCAGGCCGTAAAGCGCATGATCCCCGCCTTTACCGAACGCGCCATCGAACTGATGAAAACCACCACGCTGGTCGCGACCGTCTCTTACGCGGATCTTCTCTATCAAGCCAACGAGCTGGCCCAGAAAAGCTTTCGCCCGATCGAGGTTCTGACAGCGACGGCCCTGATCTATTTCGTCGTGATCTTCGGGCTCAGCCTGTGCGTTCAAGCCATTGAACGCCATCTTGCCGTCAGCGGCGACAGCACGGTGCGCTGATATGAACTATGTCTGGGATTTCGGATCGGTCTTCGAATACCGCGAAGCGCTTTATGTTGGCCTGATCAACACGTTGCGGATCTTTGCGATCTGCCTTGTCGCGGGGCTGTCATTGGGCCTGGCTGTCGGTCTGGCCCGCTATTCCGTGCGGCGTTGGCTGCGCTGGCCTGCGGCCTGCTTCATCGAGTTCTTCCGCAACACGCCGGTGCTGGTGCAGATCTTCTGGTTCTACTTCGCCTTCCCGATCCTCGCTCCGTTCGAGATTTCGGCGCTGATGGCGGCCGCCCTCGGGATCACTTTGAATTCGGCGGCCTTCTCGGCCGAGATCTTTCGGGGCGGCATTCAATCCATTGATCCCGGCCAATGGGAGGCCGGGCGCGCCATAGGCATGCGCTACGGCAAGGTCATGCGGCGCATCATCCTGCCACAGGCGATCCGCCGGATGATGCCGGCCCTGACAAACCGGGGCATCGAGATCTTCAAGATGACAACGCTGGCCTCGGCGATCGCCTATGCGGATCTGCTCAATCAGGCGCGCCTGATCGCCTCGGTCAATTTCAACCCGATCGAGGCCTATACCGTGGTCGCGGTGGCGTTCTTTGTCATCCTCTATCCCATCGTGCGCCTGACCTATGTGCTGGAGCGGCACATGGCCAAAGGAGACTGACCATGTCCAACGACCCGATCCTCAGCATTCGCGGGCTGCAGAAATCCTTTGGCGCCAACCAGGTGCTGCGCGGCATTGACCTGGACGTCAAGCAAGGAGATTGCATTGCCGTGCTGGGGGCCTCTGGTTCGGGCAAAAGCACATTCCTGCGATGTCTTAACTTCATGGAGATCCCGTCGGACGGCGAGGTTATCTATGCCGGTAAGACAATCGGCACCGCCGGCCCCGGAAAGCCCCGAAGCTACCCCGAAGCCGAGTTGACCAAGGTGCGCCAGAAGGTGGGCATGGTGTTCCAGCAATTCAATCTGTTCCCCCACATGACCGTGATGGGCAATGTGACCGAAGGGTTGCGCACCGTGCAGGGCAAGGACAAGACCAGCGCCGAGGCGCGCGGTCTGGAAGAACTCACCCGGGTTGGCCTTGCCGAGAAGGCGCATGAATACCCCTCCCGGCTGTCCGGCGGACAGAAGCAGCGGGTTGCCATCGCGCGGGCCCTGGCGCTGGCCCCCGACGTGATGCTGTTTGACGAGCCGACTTCCGCTCTGGATCCCGAATTGGTGGGCGAGGTCCTGAACGTGATCCGGGGCATTGCCGACGAAGGGCGCACGATGCTGCTTGTCACCCATGAAGTCGGCTTTGCCTATCACGTGGCGAACCGAGTAATCTTTATGGCGGACGGCATCATCCAGGAAGAAGGGCCGCCCGAACAGGTGCTGAAGACGCCTCAGCACCCGCGTACCCAAGCGTTTCTCGCCCGTCACAAGCAATTCGAATTTTAAGGCAGGACCGCCCCAATGACCGACACCAGCCAGACCAGCGCCCAAAGCTATGCCCCCGACGCGCGCAACGACAGCGTCGAAGTCTATGTGAACGGCGAATTCTTTGCCCGCGACAAGGCGATGGTCCCTGTCTTTGACAGCGGCTTCGTGCTTGGCGATGGCGTCTGGGAAGGGATGCGGCTGGTCAAGGGCAAGCTGCTGGCCGTCGACGCGCATATGGCACGGCTGTACGAAGGGGCCAATTCCATACAGCTCGAGATCGGGATGGACCGCGACGCGCTGGTCGGAGAAATCTGGAAGACGCTACGCCACAACAAGATGGAAGACGGCGTCCATATCCGCATGATGATCTCGCGCGGGTTGAAATCGACGCCCAATCAGGATCCGCGCTTTATCGTCGGCGGCGCCACCATCGTCATCGTTGCCGAATACAAGCAACCCAATGCCGCCCTGAAGGCGCGCGGGCTGAAGCTATTGACCTCGACGGTGCGGTGTTCGACGCCAGATGTGTTCGATCTGCGCCTGAACTCCCATTCGCGGCTGAACTTTATCCAGGCCCTGATCCAGGCGATCAACATGGGCGCGGACGAAGCCCTGATGCTGGACGACCGCGGCTTTGTCGCCAGTTGCAATTCCACCAATTTCTTCATCATCCGCGGCGAAGAATTGTGGACCTCGACCGGAGCGACCTGCTTCAACGGGATCACGCGGTCCAAGGTCCTCACGCTGTGGCGCGACGCGGGCAAACCGGTTTTTGAGAAAGACTACACCCTTGCCGAGACCTACGCCGCCGATGAGGCTTTCGTCACCGGAACCTTGGGAGGCGTCACGCCGGTCACCATGATCGACGGCCGCAAGGTCGGAAAAGGGACGCCGGGGCCCGTAACGGCGGCCATTGCAGACCTATATCGCGCCCATACCGGCGAGTGATCGCGTCTGTCGCAGCTTGGGCCTGTGCGATCAGCGTGATCCAGGACGTGCATCTGGTGGAAAAGACCGCTTCGACTAACGGGGCCGATCCGTTTGCGCGTCGATTGCGCTGATACATCGACGCGTGATCTGCTGCCGGTGTCGCGGGCCTTGGCTGAACTGTCACATCCCTGCGGGTGGTATGGCTGTTTGTTGAACGGCTCTGGCTTAAGTTTGTGCCAGTCCTTCATGGCCTGTAAGGGCGCCGCGCTGGCCAAGGCTGATTCCGCAAGCTGCTGGTTGTAGAGCCAGACGTAGCGGTGGAGCGTGGTCTCGAGATCCTCGCCCGATCGGAAGTGGCGGCTTTGCAGCACCTCCTCGATGCGGCCGTTGAAGCGCTCGACCCGTTGCCCGGCAAGTGATTACTTGCAATCACCCAGAGGAAGGCCGTTGGCCTGGGGCGATTTCGGCGGAGTCAGGCGGTGGTCGATGTCGAGGGCGGCGCAGAACGCGTCGAACGCGTGCGCGCCCGTGGCCGCGCGCTTGCCCAGGCCGAAGAGCTGGTCGGTGAACTATTTTCCAGTATCGGTTGGTCTGGTGCGGATGCGCATCGGGCAGGCGCGCTCCAGGTCCCGAAGGAAGCGCCGTGCGTTTGCCGCGGTCTTGGCCGAGAAGACGCGGATGAAGACCCAGCGGGTCGCCCGGTCGATCGCGACGAAGAGGCAACGGCGGCGGGTCTCATCGGCCAATTGCGGCAGATACGTCACGTCGATGTGGAGGTAGCCCGGCTCGTAGGCCTTGAAGGTGCTGTACTTCGGCTTGGGTGCCTTGGCCTTGAGATCGCGCAGGCTTCCCACTCAATGCCGGCACAGGCAGCGGTCCAGGCCGGAGCGCGAGGCGTTCGGGTTCCGGAGTTCCCGGACCACGGCCAGCAGATCGTCCAGCGACCCCAGCAGCGCCTTGCGCAAAGCGACCGCAGCGGCCTCTTGGGCGGGTGTCAACGTCGTCTGCTCCCTGTGCGGCGTGTGGCTGCGATCCTCGACGCTGTCGCGCTTGCGCCATTTGTAGATCGTCTGCTCCGTTGCACCAAATCGCTCGGCCAAGACCGACGCGGGCTCCATGCGCGCCTGGATCGCGGCCCGCACCTTCGGCGTCGTCGTGGCTTGGCTGTGAAGATGGATCAGCATGGCCGTGCACCGTCCCGAACGTCCCACAGACCCGACCTTGCCATGAAGAGCGCGGATCGTCGCGGGAGAAAGTGATCATCCGGGATGGAACAGCCCTGATGCCCCGCGCCACCGGATTGCGCGCCCAGCTTGGCCTCGATCGGCCGCTGTATGTACAATAGTGATACTGGATCAAGAACATCGTCGTCAGCGGTGATTTCGGGCAATCCTTCGTCCATTCCCGCCCCATCACGGATGTAATCGGCCTGCGGCTGTGGCGCTCGGTCGGGATTGCGCTGGTGACCCTGGTGGTCGGTCAGGCGATCGGCGTCTTTCTGGGCATCTACGCCGCGACCAACCAGGACAAGCTGGCGACCTTTGTGGCCTTCCTGGGCATCGTCATTCCGAAATTCGTGGTCGCGCCGATCATGCTCTATTTCCTCGCATTTGTGCGGCATTCGCCCATTCTCGGCGGGCTGTACCCGCCGGAATACCAGGTGCAGGACGGCATGTCCCTGGCCAAGCTGTGGAACATGTGCCTGCATGTCTGGCCGGTGCTGTTCATCTCTATCCGGGCCGGGAAGGCCTATTCCACCCGAATGATGCGCGCGAACCTGCTGGACGTGATGAGCGCACAATATGTCGAGACCGCCCGCGCCAAGGGCCTGTCACGCCGCCGGGTCCTGTACAAACACGCCGTGCCCAAAGCGCTGACCCGGTGATCATGAACATGGACGCGCTTCGACTACTTGAGAAGGGCGAGCTGGAGATCGCCATCGTGCTGGGCATCCCCACGCTCGGCCCGCTGATCATCGTCTCGGTGACGGAGCGCGACATGTATGTCGTCGCCGCGATCTTCCTCCTGGTCGCGGTCTTGCCGGTGATCGGCAACCTGCTGGCTGACATCGCCCCAGCGTTGCTGGACCCCCGCATCCGCAAAGCGACGATTTGAGAAGCGCGCCATAAGCGATCAAACCTCTCCAGATTTCGGCATGAACGCAGAGGTCGCCAGCGGACCGTCATTGTCCTGCCGGCAATTGGTCCGCCGCCGGTTCCGCGGCAACCGCTACGGGGTGACCGGGGCCGTCATCTGCGTCCTGATCGTCTTTTCCGCCGTCTTCCCCCGTCCTGGCGCCCTATGCCCCGGCCACCAAGGACCGCAACGCGATCTATTCGCCGCCCCAGATGATCAAGATCTTCGGCGAAGACGGTCTGCGCGCGCCGTTCGTGCCTGGCTTCGAAGAAGAGATGGACCGCAACACGTCCGAGATCACCTTCGTCCCTTCCTTAGCGACGACCGTTCCGCTGGCGTTCTTCGTCCAGATCGACCCTTATCGCTTTCTGGGGATGGAGTGTTCGCCCCGTCTGTTCGGTGGCGCGGACAGCGTGCCGGTGCATCTGTTGGGCACCGACGGGCTGGGCCGCGATGTGTTCAGCCGGATGCTCTATGGCAGCCGCATCACGCTGCTGATGGGCCTGATCGTGGTTGGCGCGGCCTGTGTGATCGGCACCGCGGTGGGCGTGACCTCTGGCTATCTGGGCGGGCGGGTCGACACGGTGATCCATCGCGTGATCGAGTTCGTCAGATCCGTCCCCGACCTTCCGCTGTACCTTGCGCTCGTGACGATCCTGCCGCGCCGTGCCGATCCCATGACGACCTTCATCATGTTCGCGAGCATCGTGGTGTTGCTGCAATGGGCCAATCTGCCGCGTGAATTGCGCGGCAAGGTCATCGCGATCCGGTCGGTGGAATTCGTGCGCGCGGCGGTGGCCGTCGGCGCCTCTGACAGGCGGATCATCCTGAGTCACATCATCCCCAACATGTCCTCTCATATCATCGTCTGTGCGACCTGTGTGCTGCCCGAGGTGATCCTGCCGGAAAGCTTCCTGTCCTTCCTGGGCGTCAGCATTCAGCAACCGCTGGTGTCCTGGGGCGTCATGCTGAGCGCGGTGCACGATTCCCAGTCGCCCGCCTCGGCGCTGTTGTTGCTGGCCCCCGTGGGCATGATCAACCTTTCCGTGTGGGCCTTTGACGCGCTTGGCGACGGGCTGCGCGGCGCAATGGACCCTTACGCCCATGACTGATCCCCTCCTGTCCGTTCAAAACGCAAGAGTGTCGCTCGGAACCGCCGTCGGCGTGACCGAGGCGGTGAGGGATGTCAGCTACGAGGTGAACCGGGGCGAGACCCCGGCCGTGGTCGGCGAAAGCAGCTCTGGCAAGTCCGTGACCGCGCAGGCGATCATGGAGAGGCCGGCGCCCAATACGCAGGTGGGGGCCGGCACCCGGATCCCGTTCGACGGCGACGATCTGTCGGAATGGTCTGAACCGCAGCGTCAGGACATCCGCAGGCGCCGCAATTCGATGATCTTTCAAGAGAGGCTCACCAGCCTGAACCCGGTCTACAGGATCGGCGACCAGTTCGGAGAGATCGTCACCTCCGACCGCGAGATCGGCAGGACAGAGCTGCGTGCCGAGGTGATCCGTCTGCTGACCGAAGTGCAACTGCCCAACCCCGAAGGGCGGTTCAGCCAATACCCGCATGAGATGTCGGGCGGACAGCGTCAGCGGGTGATGATCGCGATGGCCCTGGCGAACAATCCGGACCTGCGATCGCGGATGAACCCGCAACCGCGCGGGATGTGACCGTGAGGGCAGAGATCCTGTCCTTGCTGAAATCCCTGCAGAAAACGCATTGGATGGCGGTGATCCTGATCACCCATGATCTGACGGTGGTCAGCCAAGTCTCGGACACCGTGGTGGTGATGCGGCAGGGCGAAGTGGTGCAGCGTGGCAGGACCCGCGAGGTCTTTGCCAATCCACAACAACCCTGCGCGAAGCACCTGATGGCCTCGGAGCCCATGGGCCTTCCAGACCCCCAGCCCCCGGATGCCGAACCGGTGCTGAGCGGGAAGACCATTGGCGTGACCTTCCATCTGCAGGCCGGCGGCTTCTTTGGCCCCAAGCTGTTCGAACTCAGGGCCGTCAATGACGTGACCGCCACGATCCGGCGGGGCGAAACCCTCGGGATTGTGGGGGACAGCGGTTCCGGCAAGACCTCGCTTGGCATGGCGATGATCCGGCGGGGCCTGTTCCACCGCGGGAAGATCACCTTTCACGGCGACCGGATCGACCACTTGTCGCGCAAGCAATTGCAGCCCTATCGCACGCGGATGCAGGTCATGTTCCAGGATCCGTTCTCGTCCCTGAACCCGCGCACGAACATCCGCCAGATCCTGGAAGAGGGGCTGGTGGTCAACAACATCGGCGCAAGTGCAAAGGACCGCGATGGGATTCTGCGGCAGGCCCTGGACGACGTCCACATGCCCCGTTCCGCCCTCGGCCGCTTTCCGCATGAGTCTTCCGGCGGACCGCGCCAGCGTCTGGCGATTGCCGGGGCGATCGCCTTGTCGCCGGAGTTCATCCCGCTGGATGAGCCGACCTCGGCGCTGGACCTGTCCATTCAGACGCCAATCATTGATCTGCCGCGCGAATTGCGTCGCAAACGCGACCTGATTCATCTGTTCATCAGCCATGACCTGAAGGTCATGCGCGCCCTGTGCCACAACGTGATCGTCATGCAGCACGGCCAGGTGATGGAACGAGGACCGACCGAAGAGGTCCTTGTGAACCTGCAAAACGACTACACCAAACGCCTTGTCGCCGCTGCATTCCAGGTGGTGGCCTGACCCATTCCCCAGTACACACAAGACTTCTCTCAAGGATAGCCAGATGACGACCTCTCTCAAGATCACCTTTATTGGCGCGGGCTCGACCGTGTTCATGCGCAATATCGTGGGCGACCTGCTGCAACGCGAGGCGCTTTCGGATGCCCATATCGCCTTGATGGATATCAACCCGACGCGTCTTTCGGAATCCGAGGCCGTGGTGGGCAAGATGATCTCGACCCTGAAGGTGGGGGCACGGATCACCACCCATCTGGACCAGCGCGAGGCGCTGGAGGGCGCGCATTTCGTTGTCGTGGCGTTCCAGATCGGCGGCTACGATCCCTGTACGATCACCGATTTCGACGTGCCCAAGGAATTCGGCCTGCGTCAGACCATCGCCGACACGCTGGGCGTGGGCGGCATCATGCGCGGCCTGCGGACGGTGCCGCATCTGTGGGCGATCTGCGAGGACATGCTGCAGGTCTGCCCCGAGGCGACGATGCTGCAATATGTGAACCCGATGGCGATCAACACGTGGGCGATTGCCAGGAAGTACCCGCAGATCAAGCAGGTCGGCCTGTGTCATTCGGTGCAGGGCACGGCCAAGGAACTGGCCCGCGATCTGGACATCCCCGTGGCCGAGATCAGCTATGAATGCGCGGGCATCAACCACATCGCCTTTTTCACCAAGTTCGAACAGCGCCTGCCCGATGGCAGCCGCCGCGATCTGTACCCTGAACTGCACAAGGGCTACCGCGCGGGCAAGATGCCGAAACCCAACGACCATAACCCCCGTTGCCCCAATCTGGTGCGCTACGAAATGATGACCCGGCTGGGGTATTTCGTCACCGAAAGCTCGGAACATTTCGCGGAATACACGCCCTGGTTCATCAAGGAGGGCCGCGAGGATATCATCGAGAAGTTCCAGATCCCGCTGGATGAATACCCCAAACGCTGTGTTGAGCAGATCGCCAATTGGGACGAGGAACGCGCCAAGCTGGAATCCTCTAACACCATCGAGATCGCCGAAAGCCATGAATATGCCTCCGAGATCGTCAATGCGATCTGGACGGGCGCTCCGGCTGTGATCCATGGCAATGTGGCGAACCACGGATTGATCTCGAACCTGCCAGAGGGCTGCGCGGTCGAGGTCGCCTGTCTTGTGGATTCCAATGGGGTGCAGCCGACGGCCGTCGGGCAGCTGCCGCCGCAACTGGCCGCGGTGATGCAATCCAACGTGACGGTGCAGGGCCTTGTCGTCGAAGCCTTGATGACCGAAGATCCGCGCCACATTTACCACGCGGCCATGATGGATCCGCATACGGGCGCCGAACTTGACCTTGACCAGATCTGGGCGCTTGTGGATCGGTTGCGCGATGCCCATCACGAATGGCTGCCCGGCTGGGCGCGGCTCCAGGATGGCTTCACGGTCGCTTGATTGACGCAAAACCCAGATCATATCGCGGTCGTCGGGGGCGGCACAGCCGGCTGGTTGGCCGCCCTTGTGCTGCGCAAGGCGGATCCAACGCTGCGGATCTCGCTGATTGACTCGCGCAATGTTCCCACGGTTGGCGTCGGCGAAGGCTCGACCGCCGCGTTTCGTCAGACGATGCGCATCCTGGACATCGACGAGGCGGCGTTCCTGCGCGAGACGGGCGCGACCTTCAAGTTCAGCATTCACCATCAGGGGTAGCGGGCGGATGGACAAAGCGATTTTGGCCCCATCGACGATCCGAACGCTTTGGCCCCGCCTTCGCCCGGTGCGCCCAGCAATTGGCTGCATCAGGCGCAGATCGCGGGCGGGCGCACCGACACCCCGTTCTGGCGAGAGATGACGGCCACCGGCCTGTCCGACTTTTCCAGGAACAGGCTGGCGCATTGGCAGAAGAACCCGCTGCTTGCCGGGGATCTCCCGGACGTTCCGGCCGCCCTGCCGAATGTTGAGAAACAGCTTTATGCCCCCGCCCCTGACGGGTTGGGCCTGCTGCCCCGCGCTCCGGCAAAGTCGGTTGAGACGGATGGCAAACAGCGCATGTCGGCGCGCAAAACCGGCGAGAAACTGGCCCGCAAGTTCCAGTCGGCGACCGCCGCCGCAATTGAGCATCAGAGGTATCTGCGGCAAACCATTGCCACCTGACGAAAACGGAGCACAAGGCCGCCCTCTCGGTGAGATCCGCCTGGGAAAGATACCGCTGCCTCCAGACAGCGCTTTGACCCGGTGATGTCCGCGCATGGCGTTGCCCCGGCAAGGCGTTCCAAGCGCTGCGCAAGACGGCATCCGAGCGTCGCGGACATTCCGATGCGGGTCGGCCCCGTCTCGCCCAACGTCATCGCCGCACCGATTGAAGAATCGCCCGCCCCCCTTGCCGCCGCGAAGTAAAATACTAGGCCGTTGCGCCTATTAGTCCGCTAATATATCAATTGCAGAGGTTGCCGCGACATAGCGCCTGGCAAACCTGCGACGGACAGAACATTTCGGGAGGAACCGATGACTATCAGATCTCTGGGCAGCGCTCTCGCCCTTTCAGCCGCAGTCGTGCTTGGCGCAGGTGCCGCGCTTGCCGCCGACCGCGTTCTCAAGATCCAGACCTCGTCCAATGCCAGCCACGCCTCGCTGGCCTATCTCAACGAAGTCTGGGTGCCGAAACTCGAAAGCATGACCGGCGGCTCGCTGACGGTCGAACTGCTGCCCGTGGATGCCGTCGTGCCGCGCCGCGAAACCGCCGAGGCGATTGCGGTGGGGATCCTCGATGGCGATCTGACCTCGATCAACTATTTCGCCGGCATCGACCCCGCCTTCGCGCTGATGGGCGATCTGATCGCTGGCTATGACAGCGCCGACCAGATCCAGGCGTTCTGCGCCCAGGGCGGCGGCAAGGAGATGCTGCAGAAACTGTACGACACGCATTTCCCGGGGGTCCATGTCATCGGATGCGGCGCCTATGCCCGCGAAGCCTTTGTCTCAAAGGTGCCGGTCCGGGGCGTGGCGGACCTTGCGGGTCTGAAAATCCGCTCACCCGAAGGGCTCGCCGCCGACGTGTTCAAACGGGCGGGCGCCGCCCCGGTGTCGATGTCCGGCTCGGAAACCTTCGGCGCGTTGGAAAAGGGCGTGATCGACGCCGCTGACAACTCCGCCTATGCCAACAACGACGCCAACGGGATGCACAAGATCGCCAGATACCCGATCTTCCCCGGTATCCATTCCACCCCGATCCTGCAGTTCACCCTGTCCGAAATCGTCTGGGAGGAACTGACCGAGGCCGAGCAGGTCGCGCTCGAGACCTGGTATCTTGCGGCGTACAACGGGCTGCGCCAGTATTTCGACCGTCTGGACCGTCAGCTTGTGGCACGCGACAAGGCCGCCGGAGAGCTGGAGGTCATCGATTGGCCGCAGAACGAGCGTGACGCGCTGCGTGTGATCGCCCAGGAGGCATGGGCCGATTTCGCCGCCCAGTCCGATCTGGCCCAGGAAGTCTTCGACACGCATATCGCGTTCATGAAGCAGGCAGGCCTTCTATAACGGATCAAGGCCCTGGCGCGCGCCGGGGCCGGACGCCGATCGCCGGCGCCGCCTGACCACGCGGCGCCGTGCGCGCGAAGACTTGCGAGGAGGCCCCGGGCAGGAGGGGCGAAGAGGGAGCCACGATGAGCACAGACTACCAGGACAAGCTGGCCAACGCGCCGCTTGAGACGTCCGGCGTCGATCCGATCCACGAGCATGACAACGTCGTCACCCGTGCGGACTACACCCCGGTCGATCACGTCAGCCACCTTGTGGGCATCGCCATTTCCACCTTCTACCTGATCGCAGCGCTGGCGACCTTGTGGGAAGTCTTTTCGCGCTACGTCCTGAATGTGCCGACCTATTGGGCGTTCGAAACGGTCATGGTCCTGTGTGCGGCGGCCTGGATGCTGTCGGCGGGGTTCATCACCCTGAAACAGCGCCACATCGCCATCACCGTCTTTCATATCCTGGCCACCCCCCGGCAACGCTGGTGGCTGGACCTGTTCGCGATGGCAGTGGGCGTCATCGCCTTGTATCTGTTGCTCAGCGACGCAGCGATCCGCGCCTATGACAGCGTCGGACGGCTGGAGAAATCCGGGTCCGCCTTCAACTCTCCGCTGCCGATGGTGATGAAGTCGCTCATGGTTACGGGCGCGTTCTTGTACCTGGCGCAACTGACGGTCAACCTGCACCGGCATTTCACCAGCCCGGGCCTGCGGCTGCTGGTAAAGGCGGCTGCCGCCTATATGGTGTTCTATTTCGTGATCGCCTTCCTGGGCCACGCCCTGGACATCTCTTTCGCCACGGCCATCGCCGACTTTATCTCTGACATCGGAAAGGCGCTGGACCCGTCCAAGGCGCTGAACATGCGCGCGATGGATCTGGGCAGCGTCTCTTTGATCATGGTGGTCCTGCTGATCGCCCTGATGATGACCGGGATGCCGCTGGGCGTTGTAACGCTGGTCGTGTCGGTGCTGATGGCCATCACCTTCTTCGGCCCGCGCGGGCTGTTCCTTGTCTCGTCCAATGCGGTGGGGCTGCTGGAGCATTACAGCCTGGTCGCGGTGCCGTTCTTTGTCCTGATGGCCTCCATTCTGGAGCGGGCAGGGATCGCAGAGGACCTGTTTGACGCGATGTCGGTCTTTGCCGGGAACCTGCGGGGGGGCGTCGCGGTGCAGACCACGGTGGTGGCCGTGATCCTGGCCGCCATGTCCGGCGTGATGGGCGGCGAGATCGTGATGCTGGGCCTTGTGGCGCTGCCGCAGATGTTCCGGCTGGGCTATGACCGCAAACTGTCCATCGGACTGATCTGTGCCGCCGGTGCGCTGGCCACGCTGATCCCGCCGTCGATCATAATGATCGTCTATGGGCTATCGGCCGAGGTCGGCATCGGCGACCTGTTCATGGCCGGAGCGATCCCCGGCATCATGCTGGCGGTGTTCTATGCGAGCTATGTCCTTTTGCGGGTCAACCTGAACCATTCCCTGGCGCCAACAGCCGCCGAGGTGGCCAAGATCACCGGCAAGGACCAGCGGCTGACCAAGGACCGCCTGGTCGCCGTGATCCTGTGCATCATCCTGATCGCGGCTGTCATGGGCTCTATCTATGGCGGGATCGCCAGCGTGACAGAGGCCGCCGCCGTCGGCTGTATCGGCGCGATGGTCGTGGCCGCCGTCCGGCACCAGTTCAAATGGGACGTGCTGTCGGCGGCGCTGTTCGGCACGATGTCGACCGTTGGCACGATCATCTGGCTGGTGCTGGGCGCCGTGTCTTTCGTTGGGATCTTCAACCTGGTGGGGGGTGGCGATTTTATGCGGTCGCTTTTCCTGGACATGGGGCTGTCGGCGATGGGCACAATCATCGTGATGATGCTGATCCTGATGGTTCTGGGCACCTTCATGGAATGGATCGCCATCGTGCTGATCACGGTGCCGGTCTTTGCGCCCGTGGTAATGGAACTGGCCCCCGCGCTGGGGCTGACAGAGGATCAGGCAAAGATCTGGTTCGGCATCCTGTTCGTGATGAACATCCAGATCTATTTCCTGTCGCCGCCCTTCGGCCCGGCCTGCTTCTGGCTGAAATCGGTGGCGCCCAAGGATGTGACGCTGCAAGAGATCTTTCTGTCGGTGCTGCCGTTCATCGGTTTGCAGATCATCGGGCTGTTCCTGGTGATGGTCTTTCCGCAGATCGCCCTGTGGCTGCCCGAATTCCTGAACGGAGGTTCGCTATGATCGGACGTGACACCCGCGAAGACATGGACGGCTACGGCATCTGGCCCTGGATCGGTGGCGTGGTGCTGTGCGGCGTGCTGATCTGGATCATGTTTCAGTTCGCCAACTCGATTTCCTGATTGGCAGGGCGCCTGCCCGCGCTCGATCAGACACGACAAGTCCCTTGGCCGGACCGAGGCAGGGCTGACAAAGCGCGGGC